>DBPJ01000004.1:0-938 GCA_002304855.1 Caryophanales bacterium UBA1423
TGATGTAACACTACTTGGAATGGTGACATTGGTAAGTGAACTTTCTCTAAAAGAATCATTCCCAATAGTTACTACATCAATTCCATATATTTTATTTGGTATATTAACAACTGTACCACACGATGGATTAATACCATAATGATAGTCGGTTATAGTACCAGTTGAAGTATCAAAAGCAAAACAATTAAATGGAACTATCACTTCTCTTGTAACTTCTATAGCCGGATTACCAGCACTATCACTAACATTATAAGTAACAGTATATATACCCTCTTCCATTATATTAACATTACTAGATACCTCTATATTATCTGTTATATCACCATCTACATTATCTGTTGCTGTTGCTCCAGGATCAATAAATACTCCCCCCATGGGTACAACATACGGATTATCTCCCAATAAAGTAATAACTGGTATTGATTTATCTGATACATTTACTGTTCTTACCACTGGATCAGCAGGATTCCCCGCACTATCAATTACATTATAAGTAATACTATATGTACCTGGCACATTAGTATCAACACTACCAGTTGCTACTATACTACCTGTTATATCACCATCCATATCATCTATTGCGGTTGCTCCAGGATCAATATATGTTTGTCCCGTATATACATGTGTCGGATTATTTCCCAATAGTTTAATTACTGGTTTAGTAACATCTAAACCACCATCTGCTATCACTAAATTATAATCATAATTATTTTCATATTTAGTTATAACTACTCTATAACCACCCGGTTTGCTATTGTCAAAGTCACCACCTCTAGGGTCTTTTAGTGGCTCTTTTAATAAACCTTTATCTTGTAAATCCCTTAAATATATTGTGGCAACATCATTAACCCAATTTATCTCATTTTTATATAATAAGCGGTATTCTTTAGCGGCTTCAATAATTAATGCTTCCTGTTTTGCATATGCATCTTCTGCCC
>DBPJ01000004.1:1047-93222 GCA_002304855.1 Caryophanales bacterium UBA1423
AAAAAAACTTTGCAGATGCAAAGTTTTTATATTATCTCTTTGTAAATTGTGGAGCACGACGTGCTTTCTTTAATCCAGGTTTTTTACGTTCTTTAATTCTTGGATCACGAGTAATGAAACCAGCTGCTTTTAATATTTTTCTAAAACTTGTTTCAGAATTAGGATCAGTATTTTTATCATATTCTAATAACGCTCTAGTAATACCTAAACGAATAGCTCCAGTTTGACCAGCAAAGCCACCACCTTTGACATTAACTTCAACATCAAAAGTATTTTTGGTATTAGTAACTTCTAATGGTTGCATTAAATCCATAACTAAAGTATCGTATGGTAGATATTGATTAACATCTACGCCATTTATAGTTATTTTGCCATTACCGACTGTCATTCTAACTCTAGCTGTTGAACCCTTACGACGGCCAGTGCCAATATAGATTCTTTTTTCAGCCATTGATATCTTCTCCTTGCTTATTTAGATTTAATACCTCTGGTTTTTGAGCCATATGTGGATGTTCATTACCTGCATAAACAAATAATTTTTTACCCATTGCTCTTCCTAATCTACCAGTAGGTAACATCCCTTTAATAGCTCTTTCAACCATTTCCACTGGATACTTTTCAACCATTTCTTTAGCCATTCTTACTCTCAATCCACCTGGAAATCTACTATGATCATAATATGCCTTTTTATTTAATTTATCGCCAGTTAAATTAACTTTTTCAGCATTAATTACAATCACATAGTCGCCACCATCAATATGTGGCGTATAAGTAGGTTTATGTTTTCCTCGTAAAATAGCTGCTACTTTACTTGCTAATCTACCTAATACCATATCGGTAGCATCAACTACATACCATTTACGATTAACCTCTTCTTTTTTTTGCATAAATGTTGTCATCCTTTTATCTTCCTTTCTTATATTATGAACAAATATTCCCAGAATTTGTTCAGTGGGTATAAGAAAATGTACCGAGTAAAATTATACTTAATTTTAGTTGTAATGTCAACGAAATATCGTTATTTTATTAATAATAAACATTTTTCAAATATAGGCCTTGTGGTTCAGCAGTAATTCCAGCTGTTGAACGATCCTTTTTATCTAAAATAGCAATAATATCTTCACTTTTAATTTTTCCTTCACCAACTTGAATTAATGTACCAACCATATTTCTAACCATATATCTTAAAAAACCAGTGCCCACAAATGAAAGTGTTATCTTTTGATTATCTCTAATATCTCTAATTAAATTAGTTTGCGTTATCTTTCTAACATAATCGCTTTTTTCATCATCAGTTGAAGTAAATGACTTAAAGTCATGCTCACCCTCTAAATATTTTAAAGCTCTTTCAATAGCTACTATATCTAATGATTTATTATATTGATAGACATAATTTCTTTCTAAGGGATTATATTCACCTAAATTGATGATATAAATATATTCTTTTGCCTTAACATTATATCTAGCATGAAAAGTATTAGATACTTCTTCAATCGATTTAATATAGATGTCATCAGATAGCAATGAATTTAAACCCATTCTTAATTTATCAACTGTAATATCCATCTCTAAATCAAAATGGGCTTTTTGATTAATGGCATGAACATGTGCATCAGTTCTACCTGACCCTACTAATTCAACTTTAGTACCACCGCTTATCTTTTTTAATGCTTTTTCTATTTCCCCTTGTACTGTTCTTTGTTTAGGTTGTTTCTGAAAACCTTTAAAATTAGTACCATCATAACTAAAAACCATTAAATAACGTTTCATAACCATACTACCTCACTTAAAATAAAAATTATTAATATCATCATATGTAATACTACTATATTATTGTCATATGTCGTCCATTGATTTAATCGATAATGGGTTCTTGTTTTATCATACCCATATAATCTTATTTCCATAGCATCAGCTAAATCATCAGCTCTTTTAAAAGATAAGATAAATAATGGAACTAACATCGTTGTTAAAGCTAATATTTTACCTCTAATATTACTATATTTAAAATCAATACCTCGACTAGCTTGTGATTTCAATATCTTATTTGCTTGCTCAATCACATTAGGAATAAATTGAATAGCTAAAGATATAATTAATGCTAATTGTTCAGTTGAAATCTTAAATAACTTTAACGGCCATAATAACTGTTCTAACGCATACGTAATATCTTTGGGTTTAGTAGTCATCGTTAAGATTGAAGTATACACTACTATTAATATTATTCTACTACTTGAACTAACTGCTAATGTTATATTTTTAGTTACTAAGTAATCAAATATAAAAATAAAAATAATTAACCATTTCAATCCTAAGATACTATTTATTATTAAAGTTATTGGTATTCTAGCTATTATTATTAATATGATAATAAATGCCAATAACAATCCAAATAACCAGTAATTATTAATAAATAATAACGTAATTAAGAAAAGTAGGGTACAAATAATTTTACTTATTGGATTTAAATTATGAATTGAGGATTGAATGGGATAATATTTACCACAAATAATACTATTGAACATGTTTATACACCATCTTTATTAAATCATTTATTTCATAATATTTACCCAAATTCAATCCTTTTTTATCATAAACTTTTCGCGTAAATGCTGCTACTTTTGGTATACTGATATTATTTTCAAGTAATAATTCAATATCATTAAATACTTCATATTTAGAACCGCTAGCAATAAGTTCACCTTTATTTAAAATATGAACAAAGTCTGCAATTTGATATAACATATCGACATCATGACTTATAACAATCACGGTTTTACGATAAAAATATTTTAATCTTCTAATTAAATTAATTAGTGATTTTCGGCCTCCATTATCTAAACCTACTGTTGGTTCATCTAAAATAATTATTTCAGGATCAAACATTAAAATAGCAGCAATTGCAATTCGTCTTTTTTCACCGCCACTTAATTTAAAAGGATTACGATCTAAAAATGAATCATTTAATCCAACCATTTTAAGTACTTCACTAATTCGCTCATTAATTTTTATTTTATGATGAAAATATTGCATGCCAAAAGCTAATTCTTGTTTGACAGTCGTTTGGAAAAATTGTTCTTCCGGAAATTGAAATACTAGTCCCACTTTATAACGCAATAAATTTATTTTATGTTTATCAATATTATGATCAACAATAAAATCGCCAACCATAACTCTACCATTAGTAGGAAGTGATAATCCATTAATCAATTCAACTAATGTTGTCTTACCACTACCTGTTGGTCCAACAATCGCATTAATTTTATTTTTAGCCATCTTTAAACTAACCTCTTTTAATACTTCATTAGCAATTGGGATATTTCGGTTGTAAGTAAAGCAAACATTATCAAAAACTACGTCCATAAATTCACCACCAAACTACTTTTTATTCTTCTAATATTTGAATTAATCCATCAATATCAAAATCAGTTAAATTATTTTCATCAACAATACGCCTTAATAATTGTTCAGTTATTATATTTTCTTTATACAAATCTTTAATTATTTTAAATATTTCTGTATCTTTATATTCTTCAATGTTGATTTGGTTAATATCATATTTTTTTAGAAATTCTTTACTACCTTCAACAATTAAATCTTCGTCAATAATACCAGTTTCAAATAATGATTCAAGTATCTCCTTAACTTTAGGATCATTAAGCAATTCATCTAAATCATCGTATTGATCAATATTATTAGATATTTCAATTCCATTTCTAATGATTGTATGTAATTCATTGCCATAACTATATAATGAATAATTAAGACGATAAAATGACTTTAATAATAATGAATTTTCAAAATAATGAACATTTAAATATTGCGTAAAACTAGTGGTAAATCCAATAATACTAATCAAAAATATGACTTCAAAAACATTTATAACCATTCCCCCATAAGGGAAGAAATTCTTATCAACTACTATTATTTCTTTTTTCTTTAAAATAGCGAAAATAATTTTAAAAAGAAGATAGAAAATTATAAATGTTACAAACATACCAACGGTATTAGCTATTTTTGTTTTGAAAAATAAGAAAACTGGTTCATTTATATTGATATTTATGTTATCAATAATTATTTTTCCACCAAAACTTTTTAAGAGAAAGGCAAATAACATTGATAATGAGAAAATAACTAAATTATATAATTCTTTTAAAAAACCATTACGATATCCAATATAACCAGTTATTAATATTAAAATCAAAATTATTAAATCTACCCAAATCATATCCCCACCTCAATTTATGGCCATATTTTATCTATCATTTCATCCATATCTAACATAACATCATCAATTAAGCCATAAAATTTCAATTTAAGTGATAGCTCTATCATAAAAGGCATCCTTAAACCAATGTTAGTTAATATTTTATCTTTAGTTAATACTTCTAAAGTTTTACCTTCAACCACTATTTCTCCATTATTAATGACTACCATTCGATCACCATATAAAGTTTCTTCTAAATCGTTAGTCACATTTATAATCGTTAAATTATTATCCTTATGTAATTTAACTAATAATTTTAATATTTCTTCTCTTTCAGTTGGATCAATCATCGCTAAAGCATCATCTAAAATAATGACTTTAGGTTGCAATACTAAGATAGAGGCTAACGCTACTTTCTGTTTTTCGCCACCACTTAACTTATGAGGCTCACAATCTAAAATATTATTAATATTTAATAAATCAGCTACTTTGATTATTTTCTCATCTATTTCTTTAACATTATAATTTAAATTTTCTAAGGTAAAAGCAATATCATCTCTAACTGTTGCCCCAATAAATTGATTATTAGGATTTTCAAAAATAACACTTACTTTTTGTCTTATGTCCATTAAATTTTCTTTAGTAACTAATAAATCATCAATGACAATTCTACTATCAGTATGATTTAAACCAACTAATAATCTAATTAAAGTTGATTTGCCACTACCATTTGGTCCTACAATTGAAAGCCATTCGCCTTCTTTAATGATCAAATTAAAATCTTTAAATATTTGATGATTACCATAACTAAAGTTTAAATCTTCAATTACTATTATATCTTTCATGATAATCACCTCACTAATAATTAATATTATACTAAAAACAGCTTGATTTAACAAACAAAACAATAGATAATTACCTATTGTTTGGCCTTTTTTAATTGAATATTATAAGTTATTTTTAATAATAATTTTAAAGGGATTAATTTTGACACATAGTATGTTAATTTCATCAATATTCCTGGAATAATGATTAATTGTTTTTTTAACATCTTATCAATAGCATATCTTGCTACATAACGACTAGACATACCTTTAATAGCATAATTGATGTTAGCTACTTCATTGAATTTAGTAACTACTGGTCCTGGACATAATACTGATATATTAACTCGCGATCTACTTCTTCTTAATTCTTCATATATAGCCATCGTCAATCTTAAAACATATGCCTTTGTTCCATAATAGGAAGCCATTAATGGACCAGCTTGAAAAGCGGCTAATGATGCTACATTTAATATATAGCCACTATTTCTTCGTTGCATATCTTTTAAGAATAATTTAGTTAAAATATGAACCGCTTTAATATTAACATCGATCATTTCTAATTCTTTATCTAAATCAGTATAGATAAAATCACCATATACGCCAAAACCAGCACAATTGATTAAAATATCAATTCTTTCATCGGTAACTGCCTTATATAATTCATAACATGATTCTTCATTAGCTAAATCAAGATCAATGATTCTATTTTCACCAATTAATTCCTTTTGTAATTTTTCTAAACCTTCTTTAGAACGAGCTACTAATATTAATTCATGACCTAACTCATTTAAATATTTAGCTATTTCATAGCCAATACCACTAGATGCTCCAGTTATTAATGCTTTCATATCATCACTTCCCCTACATGATAATTATAACATTAAAAACTATTTTATAAACAAAAAAGACTCTTGATAGAGTCTATTTTATTAATTCAATAATAACTTTTGGAGCGTAATCGCCACGACGTTCATCTAATTTTAATATTCTTGTATAACCACCATTACGTTCTTCATAACGTTTGGCTAAATCATTAAATACTTTAGCTGTAACTTCCTTATCGTTCATTAAAATAGCAACCGCATCGCGTCTTGCCTCAACTGTTCCCTTTTTACCTAAAGTAATCAATTTATCTACTAATTTTCGAACTTCTTTAGCTCTTGCCTCAGTTGTTTCAATTCGCTCATGAGTAATAACTTGCTTAGCTAAATTAGCAAGCATTGCTCGGCGATGTTCTGATGTCGTAGTACCTAATTTTCTATAAGCCATAATATTCCTCCTTATTATTCGTCTTCACGAAGGGATAAGCCCATTTCTTTTACTTTATCTAAAACTTCTTTCAATGATTTCTTACCTAAATTACGTATTTTCATCATTTCAGTTGCACTCTTATTAATTAAATCGTGTAAGGTATGAATACCAGCTCTTTTTAAACAGTTATAAGCGCGAACTGATAGATCTAAATCTTCAATTGTTGTTTCTAATGCTTTTTGTTTTGAATCTTCAACCTTTTCAATCATTAAACCAGTCATATCAGCAATTTCACTTAAATCAGTAACTATTTCTAAATGTTCAATTAAAATTCTAGCTGCTAAAGCCATAGCTTCTTCTGGTTTAATTGCTCCATTAGTCCAAACGTGCATAATTAATTTATCATAACTTTCATCTTGACCAATACGAGCATTTTCAATTTCATAACTTACTCTTTCAATTGGTGAATATAACGCATCCATTGAAATTAAGCCAATCTTTTTATTTTCAAACAATTTCTTATTTTCTTCTGCTCTTACATATCCTCTACCATTATTGACTAACATTTCAATATTAAGTTTACCACCTTTAGTAATAGTTGCAATTACATGATCAGGATTAATTATTTCAATATCAGCATCTTTATCGATATCTTTAGCTGTTACTACTCCTTCTTTTTCAACATTTAAACGAATGGTCTTTTGTTCTTCAGAATGATTGATTAGCACAATCCCTTTTAAATTTAGAATAATGGTAGTAACATCTTCAACTATACCATCGATAGTTTGAAATTCATGTAAAACACCATCAATCTTAGCTCCAACAATGACACTACCTGGTAATGAAGATAACATTACTCTTCTTAAGGCATTACCTAAAGTAGTTCCAAATCCTCTTTCTAAAGGTTCTAATTCAAATTTACCATAGTGATTACTTTCCATATATTCAGTAATCTTATAATTTGGTTTTTCAAATTGTATCATCGCAACACACTCCTTTTATTATTTTTAACTACGCGGTCTTTTTGGTGGACGGCATCCATTATGAGGAATTGGGGTTACATCATCGATTGCTGTAATCTCAAGTCCTGCTGTTTGTAATGAACGAATAGCGGTTTCACGACCTGGACCAAGTCCTTTAACTACAACTTGTACTTGTTTCATGCCCGCTTCAACTGCTGCTCTGCCAGCAGCTTCAGCCGCTACACCAGAGGCATATGGGGTACTTTTCTTACTACCTTTAAAACCTAATGAGCCGGGTGAAGACCAACTAACAGTATTACCAACTGCATCAGTAATGGTAACAATTGTATTATTGAATGTTGAATGTATATGAGCTACACCTTCAACCACATTTTTCTTTACTCTACGTTTTCTTGATTGATAAGCCATTATTTTCCCTCCTCAACTATTTAGCTGCTTTCTTCTTATTAGCTACTACTTTGCCACGACCTTTACGGGTTCTAGCATTACTTCTAGTTCTTTGACCTCTTACTGGTAATCCTTTTTTATGGCGAACTCCTTGATAGCAACCAATTTCCATCTTAGTCTTAATATTCATATTGACTTCACGACGAAGATCACCTTCAACCATATATTTATCTACTTCTTCGCGAATACGTGCTATTTCATCATTATCTAAATCTTTAGTTCTCTTATTAATATCAACTTTTGCGGCTGTTAAAATTTTATTAGCTAAACTTCGTCCAATACCATAGATATAAGTAAGTGCAAGTTCAATTCTCTTATCATTTGGAATATCTACACCTTTTATACGTGCCATTTAAAACACCTCCCATTAACCTTGTCTTTGTTTGTGTTTTGGATTTTGACAAATAACATACAAAACACCCTTACGTTTTACTATTTTGCATTTATCACATATTTTCTTAACTGATGCTCTTACTTTCATATTATATCCCTCCATCATTTTCTATAAGTTATACGCCCACGTGTTAAATCGTATGGTGAAAGTTCTAGCACAACTGTATCGCCTGGTAAGATACGAATATAGTTCATTCGTATTTTACCAGAAACGTGAGCTACTACAATGTGTCCATTTTTTAACTCCACCTTAAATTGTCCACCCGGTAATACATCAATTACCTTTCCTTCTACTTCAATAATATCTTCTTTATTAGCCATCTAATCACTCTCCCGTCAATATTTGATAACCATCATGGGTAACAACAATGGTGTGTTCAAAATGAGCTGCTGGTTTATTATCTAGAGTAATAATTGTCCAGCCATCCATTTCACAACCAATATCACCATTACCTAAAGTCATCATTGGTTCAATTGCGAAAGTCATTCCTGCTTTTAGAACAATCCCGGTATTAGGTTCACCATAATTAGGTATATCTGGTTCTTCATGTAATTTTCTACCTATGCCATGTCCAACTAATTCCTTAAATACTTTTAGGTTATGCTCTTCAGCATATTTACCGATTCGATGTGAAACATCTCCTAATTTCTTACCTGGTCTAATTTCTTTCAAACCTTCATAAAGGGCTTTTTCAGTATGTTCTAATAGATAAGCTTTATCTTTATCAATTTCACCAATTTTATAAGTATAGGCCCCATCACTATGATAGCCATTATAACAGACTCCTATATCAATTGAAATGATGTCACCAGCTTTTAAAGCATACTCACCCGGAATACCATGAACAACTTGTTCATTAACTGATGTGCATATGACTTTAGGAAATCCATTATAATCCTTAAATGAAGGAGTACCACCTAAATCTATAATATATTGTTCAGCTAATTCATTTAATCTTTCAGTCGTTACTCCTGGTTTGATATGTTTTTCTAAATAGCGAAGCGTCTTATAAACTATGGAACCAGCCTTTTTCATTGAGGTAATTTCGTTATCAGTTTTGATTGAAACCATCATATCATCCCACTTTATTTATAATCTTATCTATCGCCTCAAAAATAGCTTGCTCACTCATGCTACCATCAATCGAATATAAGAAATTTTTATTCTTATAATATTCGATTAAAGCAGCTGTTTCTGCTAAATAAGTAAAGTATCTATTTTTAAAGGTTATAGCATTATCGTCAGAACGCTTTGCTAATGGTGTATAACATACATCACATATATTTGAAATAGCAAGTGAGGTAGCGGTAAAAATCTTACCACATTTTGGACAAGTAATTCGATTGTTTATTCTTTTTAATGCTTCCTCTTCACTAATATCTAAAAAGATAACAATTTTGTCTCTTTTTTCAAATTTTTCATATAATTCTGCTTGTTTCACTGATCTGGGATAACCATCTAATATATAACCGTTACGACAATCTTTAGCATTTAAGCGATTAATGGCAATTTCTATTGTAATTTGTTCATCCACTAAAACGCCATCATCGAGGCACTTCTTAATATATTTCCCTAATTCACTATTTTCTTTAGCTTTTTCTCTAAGTAGTGCCCCTAAAGAAATGTGCGGTATATTATATTTTTTACTTAATAAAGTAGCTTGTGTTCCTTTACCAGATCCTGGTGGCCCAATCAAAACTATATTTTTCATATGCGCTTATAACTCCTATCATATGTTCTACTTACTAAACTACTTTCTAATTGTTTGTAGGTTTCTAAAGCTACACCTACCACAATTAATAATCCGGTCCCACCGATGGTTACACTAGTAGGTAAACTACTAAATTTAGTAAAGATGATTGGTAGTCCGGCAATTAACATTAAAAATGCGCCACCAACAATCGTTAATCTAGATAGTACTTGCCTTATATAAATACTAGTCTCTTTACCTGGTCTAATTCCTGGGATATAACCACCTTGATTTTGTAAATTTTTAGCTAATTCATCAGGATTAAGTTGTAAGAAAGTATAAAAGTAAGTAAAGAATAAGATTAAGGCTAGATATAAGGTAAAACCAATCATTGATTCATAGGTTAGATATTTTTGAACAAATAGCGCCAATTTTTCATTCTCAACAAACTGTATAATCGTCGCTGGTACAGCAATGATAGTTGAAGCAAAGATAACCGGTATAACTCCTGCTGAATTTAATTTTACCGGCATAAAGTTTTGCTCTCTACCATATGCCCCAACAGTTCTATTTGAATATTGAATAGGAATTCTTCGATTAGCTTCTTGAACAAAGATAATACCTATAATAATTATGAAATATACTATGACAAATAAGGTAAATGATACTATTCCTAAAAAGGCTTGTTGAGTTGTATCCATCTTAACTAATTGGGTAAATGCTCCAATAAACATCGTTGGTAACGTTCTAATAATACCTGCCATAATGATTAAAGATATGCCATTACCAACACCTTTTTGGGTAATTTGATCACCTAACCATAAGACAAAAGCGGTACCAGCAGTCAAAATAGTTGCTACTCTCATATATTCAATCGCTAAATGACCACGACCAACAAAGGCAAATGAGAAAGCATAACCCTCAATAAAAGCTAAGAAAATACCTACATATCTAGTAATTTGATTAATCTTACGGCGTCCAACATGACCTTGTTTAGAAAGTTCAGCCAAATATGGAATAATATCCATTTCTAATAATTGGATGATAATTGAAGCGGTAATATATGGCATAACCCCTAAGGCAAAGATTGAGAAACGCTTTAATGCATCTCCTCCCATCGCATTGATGAGTTCTAAAAAGCCAATATCACCAGTAATATCTTTAGTCCCTGGAACTCTAATGGATGTTCCAATGATAAAAACTGCCAAGGCCATTAAAGTAAACAATAGTCTTCGTCTAATATCTTTATTATTAGGTTTTAGAATTTGCCTTAAGATAGCAAACATTCTAGATCACCTCTATTTTTCCACCAACGGTTTCTATTTTATCTTTAGCAGTAGTAGAGAATTGATGAGCTTTAACGGTCAATTTCTTAGTTAAAACTCCATCCCCTAATACCTTAACACCATCTAATTGTTTCTTTAGTATTCCTTTTTCTTTTAATAATTCTGGGGTAATAATTGTTCCTTCTTTAAATTGTTCTAAGTCACCCACATTTATAACTGCATATCTAATTTTAAATTTAGCATTGCTAAATCCTATTTTAGGTAAGTGTCTAAATAATGGCGTTTGACCACCTTCAAAAGTTGGTCTTACACCACCACCACTACGTGCCATTTGTCCTTTATGACCTCTCCCACTTGTTTTGCCATGGCCACTACCTGGACCGCGTCCAACACGTTTAGATCTCTTAATAGCACCAGCATTTGCTTTTAATTGTTCTAATTTCATATTTTCACTACTCCTCTACCCGGCCACTTCTTAAGGCTATTACTTCGTCTTTAGTTTTAATAGATTTTAAGGCATCAAAAGTAGCACGTACCATATTGATAGCGGTTCTAGAACCAAAGGCTTTTGATAAAATATCACGAACACCAGCTAATTCTAAGACTGATCTAACTGGTCCGCCAGCAATAACACCAGTACCAGCACCAGCTGGTTTTAATAATACTTTAACTGAGCCACACTTACCAATTACTTCATGAGCAATAGTACGACCATCAACTAAATTAACTCTAATTAAATTTTTATTTGCAGCTTGAATAGCTTTTTTAATGGCATCAGGTACTTCATTAGCTTTACCAGTCCCCATACCAACTTGACCTTTACGATCTCCAACTACGACTGTTGCCGCAAAACGAAGTTGACGTCCACCACGAGTTACTTTAGTAACACGATTAACTGATACAACTTGTTCTTCAAAATGTTTTGTTTGTGGGTCTTTCTTTTTGTCTTCCATACTTACCCTCCTTTAGAATTCTAGCCCTTTATTGCGAGCAGCTTCTGCTAAGGCTTTAATGCGACCATGATACAGATAACCGCTACGATCAAAAATAACTTGTTTTATTTTTAATTTCTTAGCCCTTTCAGCAATTAATTCGCCTATCTTTTTAGCAGCTTCAATATTGCCACCATTTTCTAATTTCAATTCTTTATCAACTGATGAAGCACTTGCTAACGTTACACCTTTTTCATCATCAATAAGTTGTGCAAAAATATGCTTATTAGATCTAAAGATACTAAGTCTTGGTACTTTAGCTGTACCTTTAATCTTACTTCTAACACGTGCATGTCTATATTTGCGTGCTTCATTACGAGATATTTTATTTATCATCATTAACATCTCCTTTACTCATTAAGTTACCTTTTTACCTTCCTTACGGTGAACATATTCACCTTTATAGCGAATACCTTTACCTTTATATGGTTCAGGTTCCCTTACTTTTCTAATATTGGCAGCAAATTCACCAAGTTGTACTTTATCTATACCCGTAACAACTATTTCGGTATTACTTATTAAATCTACTTTAATACCATTAGGAATATCTATTTTAACGGGATGTGAATATCCAGCATTAACTACTAAAGAATTATCTTGTAATTGAAAACGATAACCAACACCCATAGTTTCCAATTCCTTTTTAAATCCTTCAGTAACACCAATTAACATATTTTTAATGATTGCATTGATCGTACCATGTAATTGTTTTGCCTCTTTAGTATCATTTTTTCTTTCAACGACAATCGTATTATCAACTTGCCTAACAATAATATTTTTAGGAATTTTATTAGTTAATTCCCCTTTAGGACCTTTTACCACTATCGTGTTACCTTCAACATTAATTGTAACACTATTTGGTATAGTTAATATCCTTTTCCCAATACGACTCATCTAAGACACCTCCTCAATATTTATTACCAAATATAAGCTAATACTTCCCCACCAATTTTCTCACGACGAGCTTGTTTATCAGTCATAATACCTTTAGAGGTAGAAATAATAGCTATTCCTAAACCATTCAATACTTTAGGAATTTCATCAACTTTAGCATACACTCTTAAACCTGGCTTAGATATACGTCTTAAACCAGTAATAATTCTTTCCTTTTTAGGACCATATTTCAAATAAATAGTTATTACCTTATCTACATCTTTCTTATCTACTTTATAATCCTTAATAAATCCTTCATCTTTAAGGATTTTAGCAATTGCTTCCTTAATTGTAGAATAAGGTATTTGTACTTCCTTATAACGCATTTCATTGGCATTGCGAACACGAGTCAACATATCCGCAATTGGATCAGTTACCAATACCATAAATATCCTCCCTTCGTTTTACCAGCTAGATTTTCTTACTCCTGGTATTTGCCCTTTTCCGGCTAATTCTCTGAAGCATATACGACATAGACCAAATTTACGTAAAACAGATCTTGCTCTTCCACATCTTTCACAACGAGTATATTCACGAACCTTAAATTTTTGTTTACGTTTCGCCTTAATAACTAAACTTTTCTTTGCCATAATATTCCTCCTTATTGTTTTCTAAATGGAAGACCAAGTTCACTTAATAAACTTAGGGCTTCTTCATCAGTTTTAGCGGTAGTTACAAAAATAATATCCATTCCACGTATTTTAACAATATTATCATATTCTATCTCAGTAAATATTAATTGCTCTTTAATACCTAATGTATAGTTACCTCTTCCATCAAATGATTTAGTTGATAAACCCCTAAAATCACGTGATCGAGGAAGTGAAATTCTAATTAATTTTTCTAAGAAAGTATACATTCTTTTGCCACGTAAGGTTACTTTGCAACCAATAGGTGCACCTTTTCTTAACTTAAAGCCAGAAATAGATTTTTTAGAATAAGTAATTATTGGTTTAAGACCACTAATTAATCTTAATTCCTCAACCGCTGCATCTAATAACTTACTATTTTGCGTAGCATCACCAACACCCATGTTGATGACAATTTTCTCTAATCTAGGAATTTCCATAACTGAACGATATTTATGTTTTTTCATTAAGTTAGGAATTACTTCTTTTTCAAATTTTTCTTTTAGGTGGCTCATACTTCCCCTCCTTTAACTATTTAGCTTTTGCCTTTTTATTACTTTTATTTTTAGTTTCTTTTTTAGGTTTTTCAATTGATTCAATTACTTTGACATTAGAAGCATCAATTGGTGCTTCACGTTCAATAATTCCACCTGGATTTCCATGACCATCAGATTTAGTATGTACTTTGACCATGTTTAATCCTTCGACAATAACTCTATTTAATTTAGCTATCGTCTTGATTATTTTACCCTCTTTACCTTTATCTTTACCAACTATAATTTTTACTTTATCACCGACACGTAATTTCATAAAAAGCCTCCTCTATAATACTTCCTTAGCAAGTGATATGATTTTATCAAAGCCTTTATCGCGTAGTTCCCTAGCAATAGGACCAAAAACGCGAGTACCAATAGGCGTTTTATCATCTCTAATTAATACACATGCATTATCATCAAACTTAATATAAGAACCATCTTCTCTTCTTATACCAGCTTTAGTTCTAACTATTACAGCCTTAACGACACTACTTGCCGCTACTGTACCATTAGGAGTTGCTTTTTTAACGGTGCCAACTACGATATCACCAATATTAGTACTTTTTACTCTTCCGCCGCCTAACATATTGATGACTAATAGTTCACGAGCACCGGAATTATCAGCTACTTTTAAACGACTTTCTTGTCGAATCATAAATTTATCCTCCTTCTCTAAAAGAGTTTAGTCTATATAACTACTGCCTTCTCTACTATTTCCGCTAAACGATAACGTTTAGTTTTTGATAGTGGTCTAGTTTCGACAATACGTACTATATCATTAACTTTAGCTTCATTTAACTCATCATGAGCCGTATATTTCTTTGAATATTTAACACGTTTCCCATACAATGGATTTTTCTTATAAGTGACAACTAAAACGGTAATCGTTTTATCATTTCTATCACTTATAACTTTACCAATATATTCACGCTTTAATTTCTTTTCCATTTCAAACCTCCTCATTCATTAGCAATCTCACGTTCACGAATAATAGTTTTCATTCTCGCTACTTGTTTCCTTAATTCTCTTATTCTTGAAGGTTTTTCTAAACTACCTGCGGCTTGCTGAAAACGTAAGTTAAATAATTCTTGCTTAGTTTCTTCTATTTTCTTAATAATTTCTTCAGTGGTTAGTTCTCTTATTTCATTAACCTTCATTTATATCACCACCATTTATATCATCTTTGGTAACAATTTTGCACTTAATTGGCAATTTATGAGATGCTAAACGTAGTGCTTCACGAGCTATTCCCTCATCAACTTCACCAACTTCAAATAGTATCTTACCTTCCTTAACAACTGCTGCCCATAACTCTGGATTACCTTTACCTTTACCCATACGAGTTTCTAAAGGCTTCCTTGTTAGTGGCATGTGAGGAAAAATATTAACCCATACTCGACCACCACGTCTCATATAACGAGTCATGGCAATACGAGCAGCTTCTATTTGTTGCGAAGTTATCCAAGCACCTTCTTTAGCCATTAAACCATAATCACCAAAAGTTAAAAGGCGATTCCCTTTAGCTTTTCCCTCATATCTTAAACGATGAGTTTTACGATGCTTAGTTCTTGCCGGTATCAACATTTTCATTACCTCCCTTTTTATTTTTCTTAGGAAGGATTTCTCCTTTATAAATCCACACTTTTACGCCAATCTTACCATAAGTAGTATCAGCTTCACGAGTTGCATAATCAACATCAGCACGTAATGTGTGTAGTGGAATCGTTCCTTCAGTATAGCCTTCATGACGCGCAATATCGACCCCATTTAAACGCCCTGATACTACCGTTTTAATACCCTTAACACCAGCTTTCATTGCTTTTCTAATTGCTTGTTTTTGGGCAATGCGGAATGATGCTCTTTTTTCAATTTGACGCGCAATATTATCAGCTACTAATTGAGCATTAGTATCTGGATTCTTAATATCAATTATTGATATTTGGACATTTTCATTAACTAAATCAGTTAATTTCTTTCTTAACTTTTCTATTTCTTCGCCACCACGTCCAATGATCATACCAGGTTTAGCTGTATTAATAATAACTTCCGTACGTTTGTTATTACGTTCTACTTCAATCTTGCTAATACCAGCATCTTTTAAATGGCTTGATAGATATTGACGTATTTTTATATCATTATTTAAATTTTGCTTATAGTCTTTATTGCTTTCAGCAAACCATTTAGATTCCCAATCTTTATTTATACCAATCCTAAGTCCTATTGGACTAACTTTTTGTCCCATTGTTAACCTCCTTTACCCATTTTTTGAAGCTACCACAATATTGATGTTACTTGTACGATGATAGTGTTTATCAATATGGGTTCTTGATCCAAAACGAATTCGTTTTAAAATTTCACCCTCATTAATGAAAGCTTCTTTAACATACAAATCATCTTTGTTTAATCCTAAATTGTTGACGGCATTAGCCACCGCTGACTTCAATACCTTAGCAATCAATACTGCTGCCTTACGATTTAATTTTTTTAAAATTGCTTCTGCTTCGGTAACATCTTTACCGCGTATTAAATCGATAACTAAACGCATTTTTAGGGGAGTCATTCTAACTCCTTTAGCAATTGCTTTTGCTTCCATATATTAGCCTCCATTCATAACTATACATTAGTCTCAGTTGATTTACCTCCACCATGGGCAATAAATTTACGGGTTTGGGCAAATTCACCAAGTTTATGACCAATCATCTCTTCAGTAACATATACCGGAATAAATTCTTTACCATTATGTACTGCAAAAGTATGACCTAAAAATTCAGGAAATATTGTTGAACGGCGAGACCAAGTTTTAATAACCTCTTTCTTGCCACTTTTATTTAATTCCCTAACCTTTTTCATTAAACGATCAAATACATAAGGTCCTTTTTTAAGACTTCTAGCCATTTAAATCATCCTTTCTTATTTTGTGCGACGATGCGTAATCAATTTATTTGATAGTTTGCGTTTACGTGTTTTATATCCAAGGGCAGGTTTGCCCCATGGTGTAACCGGTCCTGGACGACCTATTGGTGCTTTACCTTCTCCACCACCGTGTGGGTGATCAGCCGGATTCATAACTGAACCACGAACTGTTGGTCTAATTCCTAAATGACGAGTACGACCAGCTTTACCAAGATCCACTAACTCATGGTCAATATTGCCAACTTCACCAATTGTAGCACGACACTTTTCAAGCACTTTTCTCGTTTCACCACTAGCCAGTTTGATGATGACATATTTACCTTCACGTCCTAATATTTGGGCACTTGAACCAGCCGCTCTAGCTAATTCGCCACCCTTACCAGGTTGCAATTCAATATTATGTACTACTGTACCTACCGGAATACTGCCAATTGGTAGAGCATTACCGACTTTAATATCGACATTTTCACCACTAACAATCGTCATTCCAACTTTTAATCTATTAGGAGCAATAATATATCTTTTTTCACCATCTTTATAATTGATTAACGCTATATTAGCTGTTCTATTTGGATCATATTCAATTGATGCTACTTTTCCTTCGATGTTATCCTTATCGCGTTTAAAATCAATAACACGATATTGGCGTTTTACCCCACCGCCACGATGTCTGATCGTTATTTTACCTTGATTATTACGTCCACTCTTACTTTTTAATGGCACTAAAAGGCTTTTTTCAGGAGTGGTTTTAGTAATTTCATTAAAATCTAAAACGTTCATTCCACGTCTAGCGTTGGTAGTTGATTTATAACTCTTGACAGGCATGTTAACCCTCCTTTAATCTAAATCTATTTTATGACCTTTTGCTAAAGTTACAATTGCTTTCTTATAACGATTAGTTTTACCTGCATAACGTCCTACACGCTTAGTCTTAGGTTTACCAGTAATCGTATTAATAGCTTTAACTTTAACTTTAAATATTTCTTCAATTGCTTTTTTAATTTCTATTTTATGTGCCTTAGCATCTACTTTAAAAATATATTTATTTTCACTTGCGCCGCTAGTACTCTTTTCAGTTACTAATGGTGCTTTAATAATATCACGATAATTACTCATCATTATCCAAGCACCTCCTCTAATTTATTGACTGCTTCTAATGTTATTACTAAATAATCAGCATTTACTAAATCAAGTACATTTACTTCATTTGGTTCAATTACTCTAACTAAACTTAAATTGCGTGATGCTAACTCTAAATTATCAGTTAATTCATTAACAACCAATAATGCTTTGTTATCAATTTTAAGTTTATTCATAATTGCGACCATTTCTTTAGTTTTAGGATTTTCTAACTTTAAATCATCAATAACTACTATTCTCTTATCTTTTACTTTATACGATAAAGCACTCTTTAATGCTAAGCGATATGCTTTCTTATTCATTTTTTTATCGTAATCTCTTGGTTTAGGAGCAAATACTACTCCGCCACCAACCCATTGTGGGGCGCGAATTGAACCTTGTCTTGAACGACCACTACCTTTTTGTGGTCTTGGTTTTCTACCACCGCCCCTAACTTCAGCACGCGTTTTAGTACTTTGCGTTCCTTGTCTTAAAGCTGCTCTTGCTAAAATAATGGCATCATATAATACTGCATCATTTGGAGCAGTATTCCAACATTCAGCTTTTAAATCTATATCGCCAACTTTTTCACCTTTAATATTTAAAACNNTCTACTTTAGGCATCGTAATTCCTCCCTTCATCACAACGATAACATTTACTCATTAATTTCTTCTTGTGATGATTGTTCTGTAT
Organism: Caryophanales bacterium UBA1423; assembly: GCA_002304855.1. GTDB lineage: Bacteria > Bacillota_I > Bacilli_A > RF39 > UBA660 > UBA660. The sequence goes on from DBPJ01000004.1 coordinate 19,949, forward strand.
TTTCATCAACTGTGTCAGTTTCATTATTATCTAAAACTTCTTCAGTCACAACCTCTTCAGTTGGTACTTCATTATTTTCTTCTACTTTATTTGTAGTTACAGCTTCTTCAACTGGTCTTTCTACTTCATATGACATCAATTCAATATTTCGCTTTTTGTCTTTTCCTTTTTTAATAGCTGTTTTTATAACAACTAATGACTTTTTAGGACCAGGAACATTTCCTTTAATTAACATAACATTATTTTCGGGATCAACTGAGATAACCTCTAAATTTTGAAGCGTTACTAACTCCTGTCCCATGTGTCCTGGCATTTTATGTCCTAATTGAGTTCTCTTTTCTCTTCTAGTACCTAATGAACCAGTTCTACGATGAAAATGAGAACCGTGACTCATTGGTCCACGAGCGAAATTATGGCGTTTAATAACGCCTTGAAAACCTTTACCTTTTGATATACCAGTTACATCGACGATTTCACCAACTTCAAATATATCAACTTTAATTTCTTGTCCTAATTGATATGCATTGATATCAACGCCTCTGATTTCTTTAAAGAAGCGCTTAGGTGCCGTATTTGCTTTTTTAACATGACCAATTTCAGGTCTGTTACTTAATTTTTCGCGTTTAGTTGAAAATCCCAATTGAATAGCTTCATAACCATCAGTTTCTTTAGTCTTAATTTGCGTAACAACATTAGGTTCAACTTCAATGACAGTTACCGGAACTAATTCACCATCTTTAGTAAATACTTGAGTCATTCCAACTTTACGACCTAAGATTCCTTTCATAATTACTTCCTCCTATATGATTATTTCTTATAATTCGATTTCAATATTGACACCACTAGGTAAATCTAAATGAGTTAAAGCCTCAATTGTTTCTTTACCAGGATTTTTAATATCAATCAAACGTTTATGAGTGCGCATTTCAAATTGTTCACGTGAATCTTTATGAACATGAACTGCTCTTAAAACAGTATATTTTTGAATTTCAGTAGGGAGTGGTACTGGACCACTAACTGTTCCCCCAGATCTTTTAACTGTCTCAATAATTTTAGCAGCTGCTTGATCCAATATACGATGATCGTACGCCTTTAATTTAATACGCACTTTGTTTTTTGCCATACAAATCCTCCTCGCCTATATCTAGTATAGACATGCTCCGCACAAATTCCCTGATATCACTTTTCAACTCAACCTGGTGTATCAGCAATCTTGCGCATCTTCGCAGTCGTACGGAGTACATTATACCAAAAACATTATATGTAATGCAAGACTAAAATTGCATTTTCCTATGATTTTTTACAAAAAAATTAAAAACCGATTGTAAATTACTAAATATAATATATTAAAAGGAAGTGATTTTATGCCATATGCAATTGCTAATATATATGGTAATCATTTAGCCTCTAATCTTTATGGCACAATCAAATTATATCCTTGGCACCAAGGTACTTTAGTACAAACTGAAATATTCAACTTGCCAATTAACCAAAATAAAAGTCTTTTTTTTGGCTTTCACCTTCATGAAGGCAATACTTGTGAAAATAATTTTAAAAAAGTTGGTGGTCACTATAATCCGACTAACCAACAACATCCACTACATGCTGGTGATTTACCGCCTTTATTATCCAATAATAGTGGATATGCATATGCTGTCATTTATACTGAACGCTTTAAACCATCTGAGGTCATTAATCACGTTTTTATAATTCACCAAAATCCAGACGATTTTAGAACCCAACCTAGTGGTGATAGCGGACCAATGATTGCTTGTGGCGTTATTGAAAAAATATAAGTAATATTACTTANNTTTTTTACTTACTATTATGTTACCAGTCATTTCAATTGGAATTTTTTCATTAAGTAGCGATAAAATAGTCGGGGCTATATCACCTAATTTTCCATCTTTAACAATATAATCTTTATGACAAACAATAAAAGGCACTTTGCTCATAGTATGTGCTGTTATCTCATTATTATTACTATCAATCAGATATTCAGCATTACCATGATCACCAGTTACAATTAATAAGCCGTTTAGTTTTTTTATAGCTTGATATAGCTGACCTAAACATTTATCGACTGCCTCTATACCAACAATAGTGGCTTTAAGATTAGTAGTATGACCAACCATATCAGGATTAGCATAATTTAAAACAATAACATCATATTTATTTTCATCTAAAATTGCCAATAATTTATCAGTTATTTCATAGACACTCATTTCAGGTTTTAAATCATAAGTTTTAACTTTTGGTGATGGAATCAATATTTTATCACAACCCGTTAAATTCAAATCTTTAAGTCCATCAAAGAAATAAGTAACATGGGCATATTTTTCAGTTTCCGCAATTCGCAATTGTTTATATCCTAACTTTGATAGATATTCACCTAAAGTATTAGTTATTGCAATTGGCTCAAAGATAGCTTCAATCTTTGGCAGTTTAGCGGCTGGCATCAATAACAATACTTCAATATTTTTAATCTCTTTAATCTCAAATTGATTAAAATTTTTTTCCGTAATTGCTCTTAACAATTGGACAATCCTATCAGTTCTAAAATTAGTGCATAATATCCCATCATTACTATCAACTATTCCATCTTTATCAATAACTGTTGGGATAACAAATTCATCATATATCTTTTCTTTATAATTGTTCTTAATTATTTCCTCTCCATTAATATCAACCTTACCTAATCCATTGACTATTGCATCATATGCTTTCTTAGTACGATCCCAATTATTATCTCTATCCATTGCATAGTAACGTCCTGAGATAGTAGCAATTGAACCTATACCTACTTCTTTTATTTTATTTTCAATCATCTCAATAAATTTCAACCCAATACTTGGTAAAGTATCTCGGCCATCTAAAAAAACATGAATATATAACTTATTTATTTGATGATATTTAGCAATTTCAATTAACGATAATATATGGTTAATATGCGAATGAACTCCACCATCACTACATAAACCCATTATATGTAATTTACTCTCATTCTTTTTTACATGCTCAATCACTTTTAACAATTTAGCATTATGTTTTAATTCATTATTTATAATACTATTATTAATAATTTGTAATGGTTGCAATACAACTCTACCAGCTCCAATATTTAAATGACCAACTTCACTATTACCCATTTGCGTATTAGGTAATCCGACATGCTCACCACTAGCATCTAACAATGAATGTGGGTAAGTATGCCACAAATAATCAAAATTAGGTTTCTTTGCTTGCTTAATAGCATTACCATGTATTTCATCGCGCATGCCAAAACCATCTAAAATGATAAGTAATATTGGTTTCATATGACACATCCTATTCTATTTCTATTTTAACAAATCGCTAAACAAAAAACTACTATTGTTTAAATAGTAGTGTCAATCATCTTACTTCTATCTTGTGAAATTCCAGTCGCAATTTATCAGCGACCGTAACGATAAATTCTGAGTTAGTTGGTTTGGCTTTATCAATATCGACACTATGTCCGAAAATATCCTCCATTAGCTGCCAATTACCTCTATTCCAACTAACCTCAATCGCATGCCTGATGGCTCTTTCGACTCTTGAGACAGTGGTATCAAACTTGCTAGCAATTTCAGGATATAATTCTTTAGTAATGCCACCAATCAGTTCCGGTTTATTATAAAGAATCGTTATACCTTCCCTAATATATTGGTAACCTTTAATATGTGATGGTATCCCTAACTCATGGAGAATTTTAGTAATAGATATTTGTAAATTATTGTGATATAGATCAATCGTTTTACCATTATTCTTTTTAACATTGCAAATATCTAAAATTCTTTTCTCTAAATCAGACAATTCGAATGGTTTCAAAATATAGTAATTAATTCCATATTCTGATACCTTTCTAATTATATCTTGTGCATTATATGAAGTAACCACTATCACACTTTTGTTGATACCCCTTTTATTCATTTCATCAAGCACATAGATACCATCTTTTTTTGGCATGATGAGATCCAACAATATCACATCATACTCATTAATATTATCCTGAATTAATCTAAGTCCTTCCTCACCATCATAGGCCGCTAATACTACCTCAATTACTGCGTGACTACTAAAATACTCCTTTACCATGTTGACTAAATTTTCATTATCGTCAATCATGAGTATTTTTATCTTTTCCATTGGAGCTCCTTTCTATTCTACAACCCACGCAATTATAATTATACTATATTAAAATTTCTTTTGCTATCACTTTTTTTAACTAACTTTGTCACGTATTGTCTATTTTTATCTTGTTTTGTAATCAAAAAGAACTCAACTTTTGAGTTCTTCTTCAATTCTTATCAATTGATTATACTTACAAACTCTATCAGTTCTTGATAAAGAACCTGTTTTTATTTGACCAATTCTAAGACCTACGGCTATATCAGCTATCGTTGTATCTTCGGTTTCGCCACTTCGATGAGAGATAATTGTTTTATAACCATGGCTTTTAGCTAAATTAATAGTATCTATCATTTCAGAATATGTTCCTATTTGATTAGGTTTTATTAGTATTGCATTGCAAGCTCCTAATTCAATTCCTTTTTCTAATAGTTTAATGTTAGTAACAAATAGATCATCACCTACTATTTGTAATCTACTACCCAATCTTTTAGTCATTAATATAAATCCATCCCAATCATTTTCATCAAGTGGGTCTTCAATTGAAATAATTGGATATTTATCAATTAGCATTTCATAGTAATTAATCATCTCTTCACTTGTCAATTCTTTTTGATCAGCCCTTAATACATATTTTTTCCTTTCCTTATCATAAAAACTACTAGCCGCAATATCTAATGCTAAGTTAACATCTTGACCAGGAACATAATTAGCCGCTTCAATCGCTTTGACAATTAAATCAAGGGCTTCAATATTGTTAGTTAGATTAGGAGCAAATCCTCCTTCATCACCAACTGCCGTACTATATCCTTTTTCATTTAGGATTTTTTTCAAAGAATGAAAGACCTCAGATCCTACTCTTACTCTTTCTTTAATATTATCTCGATTTGGAACAATCATAAATTCTTGGAAATCAAGTCCATTATTTGCATGACTTCCCCCATTGACAATATTCATCATTGGATTAGGTAATAAAGTACCATCACCAATATATTTATATAATGGTTTCTTTTCATAATTAGCAACACATTTTAAAGTAGCTAATGATACTCCTAATATAGCATTAGCTCCTAAACGACTCTTATTAGGAGTTCCATCTAATTCAATTAGTAATTTATCAATGGCTCTTTGATCTCTAACATCATGACCAATTAAATTAGGTTTAATGATAGTTAAAACATTAACAATTGCTTTTAATACTCCTTTGCCATGATAACGATTATCACCATCTCTTAATTCTAATGCTTCATTAGCTCCAGTTGAAGCCCCTGATGGTATACTAACTCTCCCCCAAGCTCCACTTTCAGTAATGACATCTACTTCAACCGTTGGATTGCCTCTTGAATCTAATATTTCTCTAGCTTTTATATCTTTTATTAATGGCATTCTTTCACTCCTTTACCAACTTATTAACATATTCTTTAAAACGCTCGCCTCGTTCTTCAAAACTTTTATATTGGTCCCATGATGCACATGCTGGACTAAATAATACTATATCACCATCATTTGCCAATTTATAACTAACATTAGTAGCTTCCTCTAAATTATCTACTACTATGCAATCTATTTTTTGTTCGCTAGCAAACTCTTTAATTCTATTTTTAGTTTCACCATAACACACTATTTGTTTAACATTAGTCATATAATCAGTTAAATCATGAAAATTTTGATTTCGTTCCATTCCCCCCAATATTAGAATAGTTGGTTTGATAAAAGATTTAAGGGCAGTTTGAGTAGCCACAATATTAGTGGCTTTAGAATCATTATAAAAGGTAATCCCATTTATTTTAGCCACAAATTCTTGGCGATGTTCAACTCCAGCAAAATCTTCTAAAAATTCCTTAATAATTTTATTATTGACTTGATACTCTTTAGCAACCACTATAGCCGCCATAATATTCTCGTAATTATGCATACCTGTAATTCTAATATCTTCAGTATTAATTATTTTCTCATCATTATAATAGATAGCACCTTTTAATAAATATGAACCTTCAATCTTTTCTCTACTTGAAAAGTATTTTTTTGTTGACTTAATATACTTAGTAAGCTCTAATACCGTATCGTCTGCCTTATTCAAAATAGCAATATCATAATTGGTATGATTTTTAAAGATTTTACTTTTTATTTTTAAATAATTATCATAACTACCCACAAAATCAGTATGGGCTTCAAATAGATTAGTCATAACCACAATGTGAGCATTAAAATCATTAAGATTGACCAATTGTTGGATAGACACTTCCATCACAATAATATCTTTACTCTTCACTTTATCAATAAAACCACATAAAGGAAAACCAATATTACCAGTTAAATGGACTGGCCAGCCAGCCCTCTTTAACATTTCATAAATTAAGGTAGTCGTAGTAGTTTTGCCATTAGTCCCCGTAATTCCAATTATCGTTATATCTTTTGGAAATAGATGATAAGCCATTTCTACTTCATTGATAATTGGAATATTATACTGTTCTGCCATTTTAACATATTTATGATCTAAAGGTACCCCTGGATTTTTAATTATATAATCATATTCGCTAGTTAATATATCATCAGGTTGGCCTTCAAAAATAAGATTAACGCCTAAAGCTTGCAATTCTTTAATATGCGCTTCATCTTGTTGCTTGTTATCATCGTACAATAAAATATTATTATTGTATCTACTCAACACTTTAGCTGCCTCATACCCACTTCTAGCCATACCTAAAATGAATATTTTCTTGTTAGTAAATATCATATTTAACCTCCACGCTATTATTAGTATATCATTTTTTATAGGTTATGTTAATATCACTTTTTCCTGTTTTTCTGGTTGCATTATTCATTTTTTATGATATAATTATATAATTTACTTTAGTAAATGAAGAGGGATTAAAATGAAAATCATAACACTTACTGAAGAACAATTTGATAATTATGTTATTAATCATGGTAACAAAAGTGCATATCAAAGTTCTAGTTATGGACGTTTAATGCAAAGACATGGTTTTAAAGCTCATTATGTTGGATTAGTTGATGGTAACCAAACTATCCATGCCGCTGCTTTAATTTTATATCGTCATATAATTAGAGGACTTAAATATGCTTATACACCACGAGGATTTATAATTGATTATAACGATACTGCTTTATTAAAATTATTTACCATGAAATTAAAGCGTTTATTATGGAAACAAGGTTTTGTCTTTATCAAAATTGATCCTTTTATTGTGTATCAAAAATTAAGTCCAACCGGTGAAGTCATTGATGCGCCTAATACCACAATCATTAATGCCCTCAAAAAATTAGGTTATGTCCATTGCGGTTTAAATAAATACTTTGAAGCCTTAAAGCCAAGAACTAATGCTATTTTAACATGGTATAAAACCCCCGAAGAATTATTTAAAACGCTATCAAAGAAAACACAAGCTAATATTAGAAAAGCTATTAGTAAAGGTATTACAATTCATAAAGGAGATCGTAATGAAATCGAAATATTGTATAACATGATAAAAAATAAAGTGCCAAGACGCAAATTAAATTATTATTTTGATTATTACGACATTTATAAAGAAAAAAATATGATTGATATTTATTATGCTAAATTAAATCCAGCTATCTTGTTACAAAATGCTAGAGATTTATATGATAACGAAAGTGCTCACAATAATGCTTTAGTTGAAGCCATTCAAAAAAATAACGATGATAACTTAATTGATAAAAAAATAAAATCAGATGAATTATTAAATATATATAAAAAGAATGTGTTAGAAGCTACTCAACTATTTAATCAATATCCTGAAGGTCTTATTATTGCTACATCATTAGTAATAAATTATAATCAAAGCGTATATTTCTTACTTGATGGTTATAATCCCAAATTTAAAAAACTAAATGCCAGCCATCTATTAAAATGGTTAATTATAGCTGAATATATCGAAAAAGGATATCACCACATTAATTTAAATGGTATCAGTTGTAATTTAGAACCTAAAAGTAAATATGATGGTTTAAATCAATTTAAATTAAGATTTGGTAGTACCGCTACTGAATTAATTGGAGAATTTGATTTACCGTTAAATGGTCTAATATATTTCTTCTTTAATAAAATTAAGATCTTAAATAAAATGTTATTAAAAACGATTAAGAAAAGTTAATTAAAAAGTTATTTATAAGCGCTTATAAATAACTTTTTTCTTGGAAATATACATTCCCCTCAAATTATTGTATAATATAAAATATAGTTATCTTAAAAATGGGGTATAAATATGAAATTTACTATTCTTAGTGAAGATGAATTTAGAACATTTGCTGCTAACCATCCTTTAAGTAATTTCCATCAAACTATTGAATGGGGTCTTTTAAAGGAAAAGACTGGTTGGCATATGCATCTTGTTGGTCTTAAAAAAGATAATCATATCATAGCAGCAACTATGTTACTATCTAATAAAATATTAGGGGGCTTAAATATTTTTTATTGCCCTCGTGGTTTTTTAATTGATTTTAATGATTATGAAACCCTATCTTTTTTTACTAAAGAATTAAAAAAATATATTAGCAAAAATAAAGGTATCTTTCTTAAAATTGATCCTTATATCATTCATAAAGAAAGAGATATAAATGGTAATATTATTGGTAATGGTATTGATAACAGCCATATTATTAGTTATCTGAAAAAATTAAAATACAGACATTATGGCTTTAATATTTATAACGAAACCCTTCAACCAAGATGGCTATCAGTATTATCTTTAGAAAATAAAGATGAACAACAAATATTAAAAGAAATGGATTGCCAAACAAGACAAAATGTTAACAGGACGTTAAAGCTAGCTCTTGATGTCGAAGAATTAGATTACGACAATATTGATAGATATAAGAACATAATGCTCCATACTAGCCAAAGACGCCATTTTGTTGATCGCCCACTTAAATACTATCAAGATATGTATTCAATTTTAAAACCAAAAGATATGATTAAAATATTGATTGTAAGTTTGGATACTGATAAATATTTAAAAAAATTAGAACAACAATTAGGTGAAGCAATCCAAATTAAAAATGATTTAGAAAACCAATTAGCTATAACACCTAATAGTTATAAATTTAATAACCGTTTAAAAGAAATTAATACTAATATTAATAATTTGAACACAAAAATTAAAGATGCAATAGCACTAAAAAATAAGTATGGTAGTCATATTGATTTAGCTGGCTCCATGTTTATAACATATGGACCTGAAATAGTATATCTATATAGTGGTGCATATAATGAATTTATGAAATTTAATGCCCAATATCGTTTACAATGGGAAATGATAAAGTATGGTCTGGAAAATAATTTTAAAAATTATAACTTCTATGGTATTACTGGTGATTTTAGTAATGAAAACGAACAATATGGTATTTATGCCTTTAAAAAAGGATTCAATGCTAATGTGGTTGAACTAATTGGAGAATTTGATTTAGTAATTAATAATTGGTATTATTCATTATATAAATTCCTATTTTGGGGTTATAAATTACTTAAGAAAATAATAAAAAGATAAGGCGGAAGGATAGTAATATGGAATTTGTTACTAATATAAGCGCAAAAGAATTTGATCAATTCGCTAAAAGTCATGCACTAAAATCTCATTTTATGCAGTCAGCTAGTTGGGGACAAGTATGTAAAAAAGGGAAAAACTTAATTCCTCATTATGTAGGACTTAAAGATAATAATCAATTAGTAGCGGCAACTTTATTATTACAGAAAAAATTATTTTTAGGATATTCCTATTTTTATGCCCCAAGAGGTTATATAATTGATTTTAATAATAGTTCGCTACTAACACATTTTACTAAATGTCTAAAATCATATGCTAAAAAGAATAAGAGTATATTTATTAAAATTGATCCTGACATTGAATTACATCATATAGATGATAATGGATTACCAATTGATGATGGATATAATAATTATTCATTGATAAAATTACTAAAACAATTAGGTTACAAACATTTAGGATTCAATAAAGGTTTTGAACATAATCAACCACGCTATACCTTTCGTTTAAATATGGACAAACCATTTGAAGAAATAAAAGCTAACTTTCATCCAACAACTAGAAAAATATTAAATAAAAATAATCCCTATAATTTAGAGATTAAATATGGGACCGGCAAAGATATTAAAAATTTCTGGAAATTAATGAAAATCACCGCTAATCGTAATGACTTTGTAAGCAATGTATATCAATACTATTATAATTTCTATAACATATTACATAAACATAATATGAGTGATTTGTATTATATAACAATTGATATTAAAAAAATTATAAAAACCACTAATATAATGATTACTGAAACTAAAAAAGAAATAAAAAATACTAATAATATTAATATTAAAAATGATTTAATTAATAAGTTGGAAAAATTGCAAAGCAATCTTAAATCATTTAAAAACTATCAACAAGAATATGAAAATAATTTATTAATATCAGCTATTATTACCGCTAAATTTAATGATAAAGTATGGACTATCCATGGTGGTAATCACAACGCCTTTAAAGAATTAAATGCTAACTATATATTATATTATCAAGTTCTCTTAGATGCTTATAATAATGGTTATAAGATATTTGATTTTTTTGGCACAACTGGTAATCCAAATAGTAATGACAATATTGCAGGTATTCACTTATTTAAAAAACGATTTGGTGGTAGATATATTGAATTTATTGGTGAATTTGATTTAATTATTTATAAATTACCATATTTTATATTCACTAAAATAATTCCAATGTATCGAAAAATAAAAAAGGCAATTGCTAAATATAGATTAAAAAAATAAAAGGCACTAATATTTAAGTGCCTTTTTTGATATTAATTTCTTTAACCAAGATAAAATTTTAAATAAATAATAATATCCACTATTAATAATTAAGGTAAATTCACCAATTAATTCAACTACACAACCATTAAATCCTTTCTTAAATTCATATATGCCATAATATTCACTATCTTTATTAAAATCGCCAGTAATACCATAAAAATTAATTCGCTTATAACCCCATTCAATAGCATCTTTAATATGTTGTTCATATAAAGCATATTTAGGCATAAAATCACGATATTGTTCAATATAACCACTAGATAAGGTTAAATATTCCCTACCTGATTTCATTGATAATAAGGCCGCAATTGGAATAATATCATCATGTTTTTTCAATAATTCTTCAGCTTTCATCAATTCATCTTGGTATTTTGATATCAATGAATTAGATATAGCTAATTGTTGTTTTAAATTTTTACCTACTTTTTCTTTACTCATTTTAGCTAATATCTCTTTATTTTCATCCTGTTTTAATTTTAATAGATTAAGAGTATTTTCATAATAAGCTTTAGGATCAATATAAGCTAGATAAAAAACACTATATTTTTGTAAATGCTTATAAAACTGTTTATAATAAGCTAAAGAACGATATCCAAATTGTTTTCTTTTAGCCGTTTGTTCCAATATAGAAGCAAAAATAGGTAATTCTTGTTCATCAATTCTTTTAACTTTAACTCCTTTTTGATGAGTTAAATCAATATTTTTTCTGGTACTTTTAGAAAAGTTTGAACTAACTTTATCATAGTCACCAGTAACATCTAGCACATAAGACCATCTTATTTGAGCAGTTTCAAAATAACGATTGAAACCAAAAAAACGATAACCTAATTCAACAAGATTATTAATCGCTTCATCATTAACTACATCATCAATAATTTCACCATTACTATTTCGGACTCTATATATTACATTTGGATCAATCGTTAATACAAAACCATTATTATTGCGGATATATTTTTTAATTTGTTCTGTAAATGTCTTTAATATTGATTTGTCATTATAATCAATAATAAAACCACGAATAGCATAAAAGGTTGATTTATTTAAAAAGAGCTTTCTTTCTAAAAGCAAACTTACTGCTATTATCTTGTTATTATCTTTGAGGCCAACAAAATGAATTTTATAACCTTGTTCTTTTTTTAATTCTCCTAATTCAACTGTCTGTAAGAAATTAGCTTGTTCATGACCACTAACAAATTTATTAAATTCATCATGCGAAATAACTGATAATTTCATGTCTTTCACCCCAATGTAATACCATTATACAATAATTAGGGTGCTTTTTCTATTGATAAAAATTAAAAAAACAAGGAATTTAAATTATTCCTTGTTTTTAATTTAAGTAATTACTCAATTATTTCGCTAACGACGCCAGCACCAACAGTTCTACCGCCTTCACGGATTGAGAACTTAGTACCTTTTTCAATAGCAATTGGACTTAACAATTCAACTTTCATTGTAATTTTATCTCCTGGCATAACCATTTCTACGCCTTGGGGTAATTCAACAATACCAGTTACGTCAGTTGTTCTGAAATAGAATTGTGGACGATAGTTACTGAAGAATGGAGTATGACGTCCGCCTTCTTCTTTACTTAGAACATATACTTCAGCTTCAAATTTCTTATGAGGTGTTACTGATCCTGGTTTACATAGTACTTGACCACGTTCAATATCTTCACGGGCAATACCACGAAGTAGTAATCCTGCATTATCGCCCGGTTCAGCATAGTCTAATTGCTTTCTAAACATTTCAATACCAGTTACAACTGTTTTCTTAGTTGGTTTTAGTCCAACAATTTCAACTTCATCGTTCAATTCGATACGACCACGTTCAACACGGCCAGTTGCGACAGTACCACGACCTGTAATTGTAAATACATCTTCAACCGGCATTAAGAATGGTTTTGATGTATCACGTTCAGGTGTTGGAACATATTCATCAACAGTATTCATTAACTCAATTATTGTTTTTTCAGCTTCTGGGTCACCTTCTAATGCTTTTAATGCTGAACCACGAATAATTGGAGCATTATCACCATCAAATCCATATTCATTTAATAGTTCACGGATTTCCATTTCTACTAAATCTAATAATTCTGGATCATCAACCATATCACATTTATTCATAAAAACAACAATTTTTGGTACTCCTACTTGACGTGCTAATAAGATATGTTCACGGGTTTGTGCCATAGGACCATCTGTTGCAGCAATAACTAGGATTGCACCATCCATTTGTGCTGCACCAGTAATCATATTTTTAATATAGTCAGCGTGTCCTGGGCAGTCAACGTGAGCATAGTGACGTTTATCAGTTTCATATTCGACGTGTGATGTATTAATAGTTATACCACGCGCTTTTTCTTCTGGTGCTTTATCAATTTGTTCATAAGCTTGTTTTTCAGCTAAGCCTTTCTTTGCTAATACTGATGTAATAGCTGATGTTAATGTTGTTTTTCCGTGGTCGACGTGACCTATCGTACCAATATTTACGTGTGGTTTTGAACGATCAAATTTTTGTTTTGCCATTTCTATTCCTCCTTATAAATATATATTTTACCTAACACTTGAATATTTTTCAAGCGTTTTAGCCATTATTGACCCCCATTTTTTCTTATTATTTCTTCAGCAATATTTTTAGGAACTTCTTCATAATGATCAAATGTCATTGTAAATGTTCCCCGGCCTTGGGTATTTGAACGCAAACTGGTTGCGTATCCAAACATTTCAGATAGTGGTACATCAGCTTTTAATAATATAGCATTACCTCTAGATTCTTGTCCTATTGGACGACCACGTCTAGCTGTAATATCACCCATGACATTACCAACATATTCTTCCGGTACTACTACTTCAGTACGCATAATTGGTTCAAGTAAAATTGGTTTACATTTTGTTTTAGCTTCTTTTAAAGCTAAACTAGCTGCCACTTTGAAAGCAATTTCACTTGAGTCAACATCATGGTATGAACCATCATACAATGTCGCTTTAACATCCATCATTGGATATCCAGCTACAATACCCGCTTTCATTGCTTCTCGTAACCCCTTATCAACTACCGGAATATATTCACGCGGAACTACTCCTCCAACAATTGCATCAACAAATTCATAACCTTTACCCGGATTAGGTTCAAACTTAACCCAAACGTGACCATACTGACCTCTACCACCAGACTGTTTAATGTATTTACCTTCACAATTAGCTGGGACAGTAATAGTTTCACGATAAGCAACTTGCGGCTTACCAACAGTTGCCTCAACTCCAAATTCGCGACGCATACGATCAACGATGATCTCTAAATGTAATTCACCCATACCTTCGATAACTGTTTGACTAGTTTCATTGTCAGTATGTGATCTAAAGGTAGGATCCTCTTCCGCTAATTTAGTTAAAGCAATTCCCATTTTATCTTGATCAGCTTTTGATTTAGGTTCAATCGCTACTGAAATAACTGGTTCTGGGAATATCATTGATTCTAATATAATTGGTTTTTTCTCATCACATAATGTATCCCCAGTAGTAGTATTTTTAAGACCGACCGCTGCTGCTATATCACCAGTAAATACTTCACTAACTTCTGATCTATCATCAGCATGCATTAATAATATGCGGCCAATTCTTTCTTTAGTATTCTTAGTAGCATTTAAAATATAAGAACCACTATTCAATTTACCCGAATAAACTCTAAAGAAAGTTAATCTTCCAACAAATGGATCAGTCATAATTTTAAAAGCTAAAGCACTAAACGGTTCATTATCATCAGGATGTCTTTCACCTTCTTCACCATTTGGTAATATACCTTTAATTGATTCAATATCAATTGGTGATGGTAAATAATCAACAATCGCATCTAATAATAATTTAATACCTTTATTGCTTAATGCTGCGCCACATAATACTGGGAAAAATTTAACTTGTAATGTTCCCTTTCTGATAGCACTCTTGATTAAATCAACTGTAATTTCACCACCCTCAAGATAAGCCATCATTAAATCATCATCAAATTCAGCTGCTGTTTCTATTAATTTATTTCTTCTTTCGTTTACTATATCCACTAAATGATTAGGTATTTCAATTTCATTTACATCCTCATTTTCAGTACCAACATATTCATAAGCTTTTAAAGTAACTAGATCGATAATACCATTAAAATTCTCTTCAGCCCCAATAGGCCATTGAATAGGTTCGGCATTAACCCCTAATCTACTCCTAATTGATTTTAAACTATATTCAAAATCAGCACCGATTTTATCCATTTTATTGGCAAATATTAAACGTGGAACTTTATATTCAGTCGCTTGCCTCCAAACGGTTTCTGTTTGTGGTTCAACCCCTGCTTGAGCATCAATTAGCGCACAAGCGCCATCTAATACTCGCAAACTTCTTGAAACTTCAATGGTAAAATCGACGTGACCAGGTGTATCAATAATATTAATNNTTCTTGTTCCATCCAGTCCATTTGAGCTTCACCATCATGAGTTTCTCCCATGCGATGAATTTTACCTGTGTGATATAGTATACGCTCAGTAGCCGTTGTCTTCCCCGCATCAATGTGGGCCATAATACCTATATTTCTTGTTTTTTCTAATGCTGTCTCGCGAGCCATATACTTTTACTCCCTTCTTTTACCAGCGATAATGAGCAAAGGCTTTATTTGCTTCTGCCATTCTATGGGTATCTTCACGCTTCTTAACAGCTGCTCCGACCCCATTTGCTGCATCTATTATTTCTTTAGCTAGATTTAATTCCATAGTTTTTTCGCCTCTTAATCTAGCATATTGTACTAACCAACGAAGTCCTAATGATTGTGATCTTTCATCATTAACTTCAACTGGAACTTGATAATTAGCTCCACCAACACGACGAGATTTTACCTCTAATGCTGGGCTAATATTTTCTAATGCTTTTTTAAATACTTCAACTGGATCTTGTTTTGTTTCAGTCTTCACTATTTCAAAAGCGTTATATAATATTTGTTGAGCTATTCCCTTTCTTCCATCGCGCATAATGGTATTGATTAATTTTGTAACTATCTTAGAATTATATATTGGATCAGGCAATACATTCCTTTTAACAGCACGTTTCTTACGCATTTTAATCCTCCTTAATTATTTACCTTTTTTGGTACCATATTTTGAACGACCTTGTTTACGGTTTTCAACCCCAGCCGTATCTAAAGTACCTCTAATAATATGATAACGGACACCAATTAAATCTTTAACACGACCACCGCGTATTAAGACAACGCTGTGTTCTTGTAAATTGTGTCCCTCGCCAGGAATATAAGCAGTTACTTCCATACCATTACTTAAACGTACACGAGCATATTTACGCAATGCTGAATTAGGTTTCTTAGGAGTCATTGTTCCTACTCTGGTACAAACACCACGTTTTTGTGGTGAAGGAACCCCCGTTGTGATTCTTTTAATACTATTTAAACCAATTCCTAAAACCGGAGATTTACTCTTTCTCTTTTTTGGTTTTCTTCTCTTTCTAACTAATTGATTAAATGTAGGCATTAATATAGTCTCCTTTCAACACATACCCTGGTGTATCATTACACCGATTAAATTTAGGTCTTGCCTAAGCAAAACCCAAATAATTAAGCTTCTTTAATATAACACTTTTATTATATGAATGTCAAGCAAAAATATGATAATTTATTTGTAAATTTATTAAAATAAATGGTTGTACAAATAGTTTGTCCCGGACCATCAATTTTATTGTTGTTTTGGAATAGCACAAAATAGAGTTAGGTCTAAAGTCCCGACCCCACCATTGAAACGGGGCGGAAACTGACACTACTATCCCTCCTCCCATAACTATAGGTGTATGCAAAAATACCCGCAACAGATGCATAGCTGAAGATGCCACCACTCATATCATATACACCATAAATAGTACCTGTCGTACTTGCCCCAGCTCCACAGGCACCTGTCCCATCTTCTCTATCGGTTATATCATCATAAGAACAGGTAATATTTGTTGTTATACCTCCAGGTGCTCCCGATGAATTACCAGTTGTAGGAAAACTGAAGGATTTTTATATATTTATTTATAGTTGTACGTAATAGCGCCAACAATTTCCTCTTTAGTATACATACTATTCCCAAATTTTCCATATTTGCTTTTGGATAAATATGCTACTGCTCCCCATTCACTGTTTTTGATTAGATGAATATCCAAATTATTAACATCTTCCCCCTCTTTTTCCCATCCATATATATTTTGATTATTGAGTTCCATGTTACGACAAGTAGAAAATATATTAACTAATTGAATAAATAGCCATGATATTCTATTAGGGACCTCTTGTGGAATTAATATATAGGCCTNNATCATTATTTTATTACAATATGTCGCATTGGGAGTGCTATAACAATGTCCATTCGGCGAGCTTGCCTCAAACTTACCCACCCGGATACCAGCTAATTCTTTATTAGTACCATCTCCAAAAGTAAAGGCTGGATGAGTTAGGTAAGTATTAATTGCATCGCCAGTTGACTTAGATGTGTCTTTAGTTTCAAATTCAATTAATATTTCTCTTGGACCTTCTCCTTCAATAAGGTACTATCTTACTCTAAGTATGAACAATAATAGACATCATAGCAACCAATTGCTAACATTTTAAAAAATAAAAAGTGAATTTTTTAATTCACTTTTTATTTATATTTTTATTCCATAAATTCTTCTTCTAATGCTTCCATCGGTTCATCATCGACAAATTGACTTTCTAAATCATAACCAACATTACTATGATATTTAATACCTGTTCCGGCCGGAATCAATTTGCCAATAATAACATTTTCTTTTAAGCCTTGTAATTTATCGATCTTACCTTTTATAGCAGCATCAGTTAATACTCTTGTCGTTTCTTGGAATGACGCAGCTGATAGGAATGATTCGGTTTCTAATGAAGCTTTAGTAATCCCTAACAAGAGTGGTCTACCAGAAGCTGGTTTTTTGTTTTTAAGGATTGCTTCTCTATTAACGTCTCTAAATTCATGAATGTGAACTAATGATCCACTCAATAAGTTGGTATCGCCCGAATCTAAAATCTTAATCTTAGATAGCATTCTTCTAGCAATTATTTCAATGTGCTTATCGCTAATATCGACACCTTGAGAGCGATATACTTTTTGAATTTCCGTCAAAATATATTCAGCTACTGTAATTGGATCAGTAATTGCTAATAATTCTTTAGGATTAATTGCTCCTTCAGTTAACTTATCACCAGCATTTACTTTATCACCTTTATTGACACGCAATTTAGCACTATAGTTAGTAATATGTTCCTTTGTTTCAACTTCATTAGAAATAACAATCTTGTATTTTCCTTTATCTTCAACAATTGAATCGACAACCCCGTTAATCTCATTAATAGTTGCTTTACCTTTAGGATTGCGCGCTTCAAATAATTCTTGAACACGAGGTAGACCTTGAGTAATATCTTCGCCAGCAACTCCACCTGTATGGAAGGTCCTCATCGTTAACTGAGTACCTGGTTCTCCAATAGATTGAGCTGCCATAATTCCAACTGCTTCGCCAACCTCGACGACATTACCGGTAGCTAAGTTCCTACCATAACATTTACAACATATACCACTAATTGTCTTACAAGTTAATACGCTTCTGACTTCAACTGATTTAATACCACTATGAATAATTTTTTCAGCAATATTTTCAGTAATTAATTCATTCTTATCAACAATCACTTCTTTAGTTTCAGGATGAATAACTTTTTTATTGGTATATCGACCAATAATACGGTCATATAATCCTTCTATCACTAAACCTGATTTATCATCAATAAATTCTGATACTACAATACCTTGCTCAGTACCACAATCAATTTCTTTAATAATAATGTCTTGGACGACATCAACTAAACGACGTGTTAGGTATCCTGAATCAGCCGTTTTTAAAGCCGTATCAGCACTACCTTTACGAGCACCATGAGTTGATAAGAAGAATTCTGAAACATTTAACCCCTCTTTAAATGATGATATAACTGGAATTTCAATTAATTCACCATTAGGCTTTTGCATTAAACCACGCATACCAGCCAATTGGGTATATTGGCTAATGTTACCCCTGGCTTTAGAATTCATCATCATCAAAATTGGATTGTCATAACCTTCTTCAACAGTTTCACTAAGTTCTTTTTGAATTTCATTCTTAGCATCATTCCATGCTCTAATGACTCTATCACGACGTTCTAGATCAGTAATTAAACCACGTTGGAATTGTTTATTAATCATCTCAACTAATTTTTTAGTATTTTCCAACACTACTGGTTTATTTTTACTTACTTGAATATCAGATGCCGCAATAGTTATACCGGCCAAGGTTGAATATTTAAATCCTAAATCTTTTAACTTATCAAGCATGATAGAGGTTTCAGTAATTTTATAACGCTTATATACTTGAGCAATTATTTTTTCCAAATCGCTACGCTTAAATGGCTTAATCAATGGCCTTTTAGCTATTTCTTCTTTAATATTTACCCCATAATTCAAGAAAAATTTATTTGGCGTAATTTGCTCAATATTTTCAGCACTAGCTTCATTAATGTATGGAAAAGCATCTGGTAATATCTCGTTAAATATCAATTTACCAACTGTCGTAATTAGATATTTATTTTTTTGACTATCAGCAAACACTTTATATTTAAATGAATTGACTGGTACTACTATCCTAGTATGTAAATTTATTTCTTTGCGTTCATAAGCCATAATTGCTTCATTAGGATTTTTAAATACTCGACCCTCTTGAGGCATTCCGGCTTTTTCTTTAGTTAAATAATAGTTACCTAAAACAATATCTTGTGCTGGAGTTACAATTGGTTTACCATCTTTAGGATTTAAAATATTATTGGTTCCTAACATCAATATTCTAGCTTCAGTTTTTGCTTCTTCTGATAGAGGCACATGAACTGCCATTTGGTCACCATCAAAGTCAGCATTAAAGGCATTAGTTACTAATGGATGTAATCTAATAGCTCTGCCACCAATTAATTTTGGTTCAAATGCTTGAATCCCTAATCTATGTAAGGTAGGTGCTCTATTTAGTAATACTGGATATTCTTTAATTACATCTTCAACTACATCCCAGACTCTTTCATCTAAAGCTTCAATTAAGCGTTTAGCTGATTTAATATTGTGAGCAATTTCTCTTTCAACTAATCCTCTAATAATATGAGGTTTAAATAATTCAAGAGCCATTTCCTTAGGTAATCCACATTGATACATTTTAAGATCTGGTCCAACAACAATAACAGAACGACCAGAATAGTCAACGCGTTTACCTAATAAATTTTGGCGAAAACGTCCTTGTTTTCCTTTCAACATATGACTTAATGATTTTAATGGGCGATTGCCTGCCCCAGTAATACTACGTCCTCTTCGACCATTATCAAATAACGCATCAACTGCTTCTTGAAGCATGCGCTTTTCATTTTGAATGATAATTGAAGGGGCACCTAATTCCATCAACTTCTTTAAACGATTATTACGATTGATAACACGGCGATATAGATCGTTTAAATCACTAGTTGCAAAACGTCCACCATCTAATTGAATCATTGGTCTTAATTCTGGTGGAATGACTGGTAATACATCTAATATCATCCATTCAGGACGATTACCAGATTGAAACAAGGCATCTAATATTTCTAATCGTTTCAATAATCTAACTCTTCGTTGTCCTACTGCATCTTTTAGTTCTTTCGTGATGTCAGTTATTTCTTTTTCTAAATCTACTTCTTTCAATAATTCCTTAATTGCTTCAGCGCCCATACCAACTTTAAAACTATTACCATACTTTTCAAAATAAGCTCGATATTCTTTTTCTGATAAAGTTTGTTTCTTTTCAAGTGGTACGTTACCTGGGTCAATAACTACATAAGATACAAAATAAATAACTTCTTCCAAATCTCTTGGCGACATATCTAAGACTAAGCCCATCCTAGAAGGCACACCCTTAAAGAACCAAATATGTGATACTGGAGCCGCTAGTTCAATATGCCCCATTCTTTCTCTTCTTACTTTAGAACGAGTAACTTCAACTCCACAACGATCACAAATAACGTTCTTATATCGAACTCTCTTATATTTTCCACAACTACACTCAAAATCTTTAGTAGGACCAAATATTTTTTCACAGAATAAACCATCGCGTTCGGGTTTTAAGGTTCGATAATTGATTGTTTCTGGTTTCTTAACTTCACCATAAGACCACTCGCGAATTTTTTCAGGGGAAGCAATACTAATTCTTAAAGCTTTAAAATCATTTACTTCTATCATTAAAAATCATCCCCCTCTAAGCCATCATCATTTCCATCATCAAATACACCACCGAAGGCTTCAGTACTATCTAAGCCAATATCATCCGTATCATCATCACTTACTTCAATTTCTTCAATACTTAGCTTAGCTTCGGCTTTATCTTCGCTTTCTTCTAATTGTTTTAATTCAATTAACTCATCATTATCATTGACAACTGATATATCTAATCCTAAAGCTTGGAACTCTTTGACCAACACTTTAAATGATTCAGGTACACCTGCTTGTTTTATTTGCTGACCTTTAACTAATGATTCGTACACTTTAACTCTACCAACAACATCATCCGATTTAACAGTCAACAATTCTTGAAGCGTATAAGCCGCACCATATGCGTATAGGGCCCATACTTCCATTTCACCAAAGCGTTGACCACCAAATTGAGCTTTACCACCCAATGGTTGTTGAGTAACTAATGAATATGGTCCAATTGAGCGTGCATGCAATTTATCATCTACCATGTGTGATAATTTAATCATATACATAACACCAACTGCAACTGGATTATCAAATGGTTCACCAGTTCTACCATCATATAAAATAGTTTTACCATCCGAATCCATTTTTGCTTCAGCCATCATTTCTTTTATATCTTCAGGTGTTGCCCCATCAAATACTGGTGTAACTACATGAATATTTAAATTCTTAGCTGCCATACCTAAATGAAGTTCTAATATTTGGCCAACATTCATACGGCTAGGTACACCTAATGGATTTAACATAATATCGATTGGTGTACCATCTGGTAAATAAGGCATATCTTCTACTGGTAATATTAATGAAATAACCCCTTTATTACCATGACGGCCAGCCATTTTATCACCAACTGATATTTTTCTTTTTTGTGCAATATAAACTCTAACCACCTTACTTACACCAGCTGGTAATTCATCATTTTCTTTACGTGAAAATACCTTAACTTCATGGACAATACCATCGCCACCATGTGGTACTCTTAATGATGTATCTCTAATTTCCCTAGTTTTTTCACCAAAAATAGCATGTAACAATTTTTCTTCACTAGAAAGTTCAGCAATACCTTTAGGGGTAACTTTACCAACTAAGATATCACCTTCTCTAACCTCAGTTCCAACATTGACAATACCATCAGCATCTAAATTTTTTCTAGCTTCTTCACTAATGCCAGGAATATCTCGCGTAATTTCTTCAGGACCTAATTTAGTTTCACGACATTGGATTTCATAATCTTCAATATGAATAGAAGTATATATATCATCTTTTACTAAACGCTCACTTAGAATAACAGCATCATCATAGTTATAACCCTCAAAAGTCATAAGGGCAACTAATACATTTTTACCTAACGCTAATTCACCACCATCAGTACATGGTCCATCAGCTAAAACTTGACCGCGTTTTACCTTGTCCCCAACTTTTACAATTGGTCGCTGATGATAACAAGTACCTTGATTAGAACGCTCAAAATTAGATAAGTAGTATGTATCATGTCCTTTTTTATTTTTAACCACTATCTTTTTAGCATCAACATAATCAACCACACCATCAGCCTTAGCTAAGATAACAATTCCACTATCTTTAGCTACAATATATTCTGCACCAGTTCCAATTAATGGTGCCTCATTAGTTATTAAAGGTATAGCTTGACGTTGCATATTAGCTCCCATAAGGGCACGAGTTGCATCATCATGCTCTAAGAATGGAATACAACTAGTAGTAACAGCTACTATTTGTTGTGGTGATACGTCAATATACTCAACTTCATCGGCTTTAGCAATTCTATTTTCACCATGATGTCTAACTGTAACTTCATCATCAATAATATAACCCTCGCCACTAACACTAGCACTAGCTCCAGATATGACAAATTCATCTTCCTCATCAGCAGTCAAATAATCAATTTGATCAGTCAATTTTCGCTTGACAACCTTACGATAAGGAGTCATGATAAAGCCATATTCATTGACCTTAGCATAGCAGGCAAGTGAAGTAATAAGTCCTATATTTGGACCTTCTGGAGATTCAATTGGACATATTCTACCATAGTGAGAATAGTTGACATCTCTAACCTCCATTCCTGCTCTATCTCTTGATAGACCACCAGGTCCAAGCGCTGATAAACGTCTCTTATTAGTTAACTCAGCAATCGGATTAGTTTGATCCATAAAATGTGAAAGTTGGCTACTACCGAAAAATTCTTTCATAGCTGCTGTAACCGGACGAATATTGATTAATGATTTAGGTGTTATATTCTCAATATCTTGAGTGGTCATTCTTTCACGAATAACACGTTCCATACGATTGATACCGATTCTAAATTGATTTTGTAATAATTCACCAACTTGACGAATACGTCTATTACCTAGATGATCAATTTCATCAATTGTTCCAATACCATATAATAAATTTAAATAATATGAAACAGCGGCATAAACATCAGAAATAGTTAATCTTTTAGCCTCAATTGTTTGATCATTACCAATGAGTTTTAATTTTTTCTTTTTGTCAGTTGGTGAGTATATCGTAATAATCTGAACCTTATTATGTGAATCTAATTCATCATTAATAGGAACTTCATAAACTCCATAACCTTTATCTAAACATTCCTTAATATCCTTAAGTACTTCTTTCGTAATTAAAGTTCCTTTTTTAACAATTACTTTACCATCAACTTCTATATCTTCAGCTAAAACGTTATTTAATAAACGATTAACAACATTCAATTTCTTATTAAATTTATAACGCCCTACTTTAGCTAGATCATATCTAAGCACATCAAAAAATCTGGTTATCAACTGATTTTTAGCACTTTCTAAAGTAGCTGGTTCGCCAGGTCTCAATTTTTCATATATTTCAATTAGTGCTTCATCAGTATTTTTAGTAGAATCTTTAGTAATAGTATTAACCAGATATTCATCTTCACCAAATAATGAAAATATGGCTTCATCTGATGATAATCCTAAAGCTCTAAGTAAAGCCGTAATTGTTGTCTTCCTAGTGCGGTCTATTCTTACATATAATACATCCCTAGCATCCGTTTCAAATTCTAGCCAGGTTCCACGTGATGGTATAATTTTAGCCGTATAAGAAACTCTCCCGTTTTTATCAATTTCGCTTTCATAATATACACTTGGAGAACGTACTAATTGTGAGACAATTACTCTTTCAGCCCCGTTAATAATAAATGACCCAGTATCTGTCATTATTGGCATGTCTCCTAAAAATATTTCTTGTTCTTTCACTTCGCCAGTTTCATGATTTATCAATCTAACTTCTACTCGTAATGGCGCTGAATAAGTAATTTCTCTATCCTTACATTCCTTAACCGAATATCTTGGTTCATCAAATGAATATTTCCCGAATTCAAGCGACAGGGTGCCGGAGAAACTTGTAACTGGAAATAAATCCTCAAATACTTCCTTTATCCCTTCTTCAACGAACCACTGATATGATTTTTTTTGTATTTCTAATAGATCTTTTAATTCTAATGAATTCTTTATTTTAGAAAAACTCCTACGTGTGCGAGTTCCCCCGATATTAACAGTTTTGTATGCCACTCATTTTCACCCCTATATCAAATAAAATCCAAAGAACACAATTAAAAAAGAAAACATGCTACCAACTTATAATGGTAACAAAATTATCTATCAGTGTCAATATAAATTTTATAAATGTATTCTATATTTTACGCGCTTTTACAACAAAATACCCCTTCTTTTTCTTAACAATAGCCAATTCATAAATATCTGATAAATATTTTATTAAACTTTCAGCTCCCTGTTGCTTACGAATAACAAACCATAATGAACCGTCATCAGTTAAATAATCTTTAGCTTTAACCATCATTTCATAAACGATTTTTTTGCCCGCTCTAATTGGTGGATTAGTAACAATCATATTAAATATATGATTAACATTATCAAACATGTTACTTTCATATATTAATATATTATTAACTCCATTAAGT
The DNA here is from genome assembly GCA_002304855.1 of Caryophanales bacterium UBA1423. Taxonomy (GTDB): domain Bacteria; phylum Bacillota_I; class Bacilli_A; order RF39; family UBA660; genus UBA660. The sequence goes on from DBPJ01000004.1 coordinate 45,248, forward strand.
TTAGCATTTATTTCAACTAAGGCTAAGGCTCTTAAATTAATATCTACCATATGAATAAAACAATTCGTTAATTTAGCCAAAACAATACCGATTGGACCATAACCACATCCTATATCTAGTATTGTTCCATTCACCTTATCATATTCAATATTTTCTAACAAAAGTTTAGTGCCAAAATCTATATGACATTTTGAAAAGACACCAACATCAGTATTGAATACAAATTTATGGCTAACAATCGTCACCTCAAATTGATGACGATTGCTTCTTAAATTATCATCATTAACAAAATAGTGACCCATATAATCACCCCATAAATAGAATAAAGCCTAATATAGATAGGCTTTTATTACTATTATTTTAATTCGACAGTTGCGCCTGCTTCTTCAAATTGGGCTTTAATTTGATTTGCTTCCTCAACTGAGAGGTCTTCTTTAATAGCGCCACCGTTATCAGCAATATCCTTAGCTTCTTTTAATCCTAAGCCAGTGATATCACGAATCAATTTGATAACTTGAATTTTATTAACTCCTGCTGCTGTTAAAACTAGATCGACAGTTGCTGGACCAGTTGATTCTGCTGCTTCGGTTGCAACTGGTGCAACTGCAACTGCTACCGAACTTGGATCAACACCATATGTTTCCTTCAATGCATCAATTAATTCCTTAATTTCCAACATCGTCATCTCATTTAATGATTTAATAAATTCTTCCTTTGTTAATTTTGCCATTTTTTATTCCTCCTTCTTTTTAAATAATATTATTCATTGTTAGTATCTTTTTGTTTAGCTATCAAATCCAAACAAATAGATAAATTTCTAACTACTCCTAATAACCCACTAGCAAGCATAGTGAGTAGTCCTTCTTTTGATGGTAGTTTAGCTAATTCATTTAAGGTATCCTTATCAGATATAACACCATCAAGGATTCCTACTTTTAATTCTAAGGATTTATTCTTCTTAGCAAATTCACTTAGAATCTTTACTGGTAATATTGGATCATCTGAAAAAGTTATTGCATTAGGGCCTTCCAAATATTTTTCATCTAATTCAATTTTAAGATCATCTAAGGCTAACTTAGTTAAAGTATTTTTATATACTTTAATTTCTGAATTAGCTTCTTTTAATTTTCGTCTCAAATCAGTTAGTTCAGCTACTGATAGACCGCGATAATCCACTAAAATAATTGATGATGAATTTTTAAGTTTATTCTTTATCTCTTCAACTATTCCCTTTTTAACATTCAATATCTTTTCGCTTGCCACAACTACACCTCCTTAACAATAAAAATCCTTCTACCAAGACATGATACAAGGATTTCAAAATACTAAGTGTATTTTAGTTCCTCGGTAGGATTATTAAGCATATGCCCCTACTGTCTTCGGTACCAATAACTGTTATTTATTATATACACATTTTAATTATTTGTCAAAAGAATTTGTATTAATTTTTATACCAGGTCCCATTGTACTAGATAAAGTGACACTTTTAATATAATTACCTTTAACTGTTGCTGGTTTAATTTTGATTATCTCATCCATAAAAGCTCTAAAGTTTTCTAATAATTTATTAGCTTCAAATGATATTTTACCAATAATGCCATGAATATTGCCATCATTATCAGTACGATATTCAACTCTACCTTTTTTAACATCAGCTACCGCTCTAGCAACATCATTGGTGACGGTACCAGTCTTAGGATTTGGCATTAAACCTTTAGGTCCTAATATTTTGCCGAGTTTTCCTAATGATGCCATCATATCTGGCGTAGCAATAATAACATCGAAGTCAAGCCAATTTTCTTGTTCAATCTTATTTAACATATCAGTATCACCAACATAATCAGCACCGGCATCTTTAGCTTCTTTAGCAAAGTCACCTTTAGCAATTACTAATACTTTCTTATCTTTACCAGTACCATGGGGCAATACTATTGCTCCTCTTAGTTGTTGGTCAGTCTTTTTAGGATCAATATTTAATTTGACGGCAATTTCAACTGAAGCATCAAATTTAGTGGTTGATGTTTCTTTAACTAAATTGATTGCTTCTTCGGCACTATATAGTTTACCCTTTTCAATTTTTTCTAGCGCATTATTATAATTTTTACCTCTATTTTTCATTTTAAGTCCTCCTTTGTGGTAATATCGGTTTCCCTCCCACCGGTTAATTATTGATTTCCCTCAACGGTTTCAGCTTGCTCTTCAACTTCTTTTTCTTCTTCGACTACTGGAACTTCAGGAGCTGCTTGTTTAGCTTCCATTAATTCAGCTTCAACTTTAGCAAGTTCAGCTTCTCTTTCTTCCATTCTACGTTGTTCTTCAAGTGCTTCAGCTTCTTGACGCGCTAATTCTTCTTCATTAATTCCTTTAACGGCAATTCCCATATTGCGAGCTGTACCAATAATAATTTTCATTGCACTATCAATATCATATGCATTAAGATCTTCTTTTTTGATTTCAGCTATTTCTCTAATTTGTTCTTGAGTTAAAACAGCTACTACTTCATTAGCACCTTTAGTAGATGCTTTTTCTAAACCTGCGGCTTTCTTTAATAAAAAAGCTGCTGGTGGTGTTTTTAATTTGAAATCAAAACTACGATCCTCATATACAATAATTTCAACTGGGATTACATCACCCATTTTATCTTTACTTGCTTCATTAAATTTAGTACAAAATTCTTGTAAATTGATCCCTGCTGGTCCTAAAACCGTTCCAACTGGTGGAGCTGGTGTAGCTCTCCCGGCAGGAAGCTGCAACTTAATTTTTTTAGCAATTGGTTTCTCCACGAAAAACACCTCCTATTTTTTTCGCGCGTGGTCCTATTAGCAATACTGCCTCCCACTTTTAAACATCGTGCATTATATAGTCACGTTTTAGATAATAACACAATCTATATACTAAAATCAAGAGTTTTATTCTTTTATTATTTGTGATAATTCAACTTCAACTGGTGTTTCTTGACCAAAAAGATCTACTAACACTACTAATTTTTGGGTTTTGAAATCAATTTCTTGTACTTTACCAGTCATTAATTTAAATGGCCCTTCTACTATTTTAACCTTATCATCAATTTTTAATTCATTCCCTAATTCAATTCTACTCATGCCCATACTACCTAAAATATGGTCTACTTCATATGGCTGTAACGGCGTAGGCTTAGCTCCTTTCCCAGAAGAACCAATAAAACCAGTTACTCCAGGAGTATTTCTAACTATATACCAAGATTCATCAGTCATAATCATTTCCACTAAAATATAGCCCGGAAACATTTTCTTAATTTTTTCTTTTTTAACTCCATCCTTTATTTCTATTTCCTTTTGTTCTGGAACAACTATCCTAAAAATATAATCTTCCATTCCCATTGAAGTAATTCTCATTTGTAATTTTTCTTTTACCTTATTTTCATGCCCCGAATAAGTATTAACTACATACCATTTCTTTTCCATTGTCTTTCTCCTAATCTAAGGTTTTAATTAATGCCACAATAACATCTATGATATAAAAAAACAAAGCAAAGAAAATAATTGACAAAATAGTGGCAATTGAATAGGTAACCATGTGTTTTCTACTAGGCCATCTAACTCTTTCGATTTCTTTCTTGACGCCATTCAAAAACAATAAAACTCTTTTCATATTTCACCTACTTATTTTTTTTCTCATAATAAAAAACACGTCAATGTGTTTACTAATAAACTAACACATTCATTACTAAATGTCAATTATTTTTTACTATAATATTGCGAATCTTATTTTTTATACGCTGTAAGGTATTATCGATTGACTTAACTGATTTATCTAATATTTCAGCTATTTCGCGATAATTAAAATTATTAAGTTTAAGTTGTAATACTTGATTTTCAAAATCAGTTAAATGTTCCCTGATTTTATGATATGTTTCTTCTTCTTTTTCGAGATCAATAATATATTCTAAAGGATTGTTTTCTCTGTCTTCAATCACATATTCGATAATTGGCTTTTTTGAATCATCACTAACATAATCTAATGACAATGATTCATTTAATATTTTATGTTTATTACGATTGGCTGCCATAATTGCACTACAAATTTGTCTTTCAATGCATAATGAGGCAAAGGTAGCAAATTTCACATCCTTTTCATATTTAAAATCTTTCAAGGCCTCACTAAAACCAATCATACCTTCTTGTACCAAATCATTAAAATCAAGTCCAAGTTTATTAGCATATCGACCATATTTTTTGGCTTTTAATTCAGCTACTAACTTATATTTATTATATAGAATGCGTCCTGCTTCTTCATTACCTTCATTATATAGATAAAGCAATTCATAATCATTATATTCCGTCTCTTTTGGCATTATACATTACCCCCTATCACGACTGCTAATTACTTTATAGATAATAACCCCAGCTGCAACCGAAGCATTTAAACTATTAATATGTCCTTTCATTGGTATTGTAACTATATAATCACACATTTCTTTAATTAATTTTGAAATTCCTTGACCTTCACTACCAATAATTAACGCTATTGGCATCTTATAATCTTGTCTTTGATAATCGAGCCCTTCCATATCAGCCCCAATTATCCAATAACCCTTATCTTTTAATTTGTGAATAGTATTACTTAAATTAGTAACTTTACATATTGGTATATATTCTATGCTACCCGCACTAGTTTTCATAACTGTCGCTGTAACATCGACACTTCGATCTTTGGGAATAATTATCCCATCAATTCCGGCTGATTCAGCAGTTCTTATAATAGCGCCAAAATTATGGGGATCTTGAAGATGATCTAAAATTAATAAAAATGGCCAATCCTTATTAATTGAATCTAATACATCATCTAAATCCGAATATTTAAAATCATCAATATCCACTATTATACCCTGATGTTTAGCCTTAACAAGTCGATCCATTTCTTTTTTATCGCTATATTTAATATCAATGTTTTCATTTTGTAAAGTCAAAACAATATCTTTATCACTAAAATTATTACTAATTATTGCCTTTTTTATTTTTTTATTACTATTTAACAATTCTCTTACAGTATTCTTACCATATACGTACATATCATTTTTCACCGCCTAAGTTTATAATAAATGTCATTAGTTGCTCAATTCTTGTCTTTCTCTCCATCAAATATAAATAACCTATTAAAGCTTCTAAACCAGTAGCCCATTTATAAGTAACGATATCAGTGTGTCTTGGATGAGCATTACCTTTATTATTTCTAGCTCTTTTAATTATTTTTATTTCTTCTTCAGTAAGTATTTGTTGTTTAAGCATTTGTTGCAAATAATTATTTTGGGCACGAGCACTAACATATTTAGTAGCCTCTTTTTGTAATTGATTTACTTTATTAATACCATTATTAATCAAATATTCTCTAATATAAGATTCATAAATAACATCCCCCATATATGCTAACACTAAGATATTTATAGTATTAATATTCATCTACGTCACCATTACTATTTTATCATGTTAATTACTAAACTTAAAATGATATTAAAAAAAGACACTTTGATAGTGTCAATTTTAATCGCGACGACGTCCATATATTAATATCAATCGCATTATCTGTAATAATGAGGTAGCTACTGCTGCCACATAAGTTAGAGCAGCTGCTCCAAGCATATTATTTGCTTTAATAACTTCATCAGCAGTTAATACTCCCGTATCAATTAGTTCTACTTTAGCTTTGGCTGATGCATTATATTCTACTGGTAAGGTCACTAACTCAAAAATAATTATGCTCATCAATAACCAAATACCAAGTGTCACTAAGTCATATAGACTTAAGATAAAACCAATGATAATAGCAACATAACCAAGTTTTGAGCCAAAACTTACCAATGGCATGATAGTACTTCTAACGCGCATAAAAAGATAACCCTGCTGATGTTGAACGGCATGTGAAGCTTCATGAGCCGCAATAGATACTGAAGCAATTGAATCACCATGAAAAACTTCAGTTGATAATCTAATTGCTTTTCTAACTGGATCATAATGATCTCCCAAAATACTTTTAACTTCAACTACGTGAATATTATCTAAGCCATTTTTATCTAATATCTTTCGGGCTGCTTCAAAACCAGTAATACCTTTATTATTACCAATTCTTTTATATTTGTTATAAGCTTGAGTTACCAAAATTTGCGCCCCTAATGTAATTACTATGCCAATTATTAATAATATCATGGTAGCTGGTGTTTCATATGTTAAATACATGATTTATTCCTCCATTCTCCATTTAGTAGTATTGTTAGTATCCATTAAAATAATTTTTTTCTCTTCTAATTCATCTCTTATTTTATCAGCTAATTCATAATCACCTTTTTGTCTAGCTATTTTTCGTTCCGCAATTTTTTGTTCAACATATTTAATTAAATCACTATCCACCTCTTCTTTATTCTTAGTCAAATCTAAAGAAAATATCTTATCAAAATCATCAATTAGCCATAATTTACTTCTATTATTTAATTCTTCATCCTTTAATAAATTAAATAAAACCGTAAGGGCATTGGCCGTATTCAAATCATCTTCAATGCAATTAATAAATTGTTCTTTATATTTATTAATTAATGCTGTTTGTAACTCTTCATCTTCGTTAATTTCCAAATTGCTAATTCTACTTTTTAACTTATTATATGCTATTGTCGCTGTATTTAAAGAGTCATAAGTAAAAATTAATTGCCTACGATAATGGGATTGTAACACAAAGAAGCGATAGACAAGTGGATTATATCCTTTTTCTTGTAATAAATTTAAAGTTAAAAATTCACCCTTAGATTTACTCATCTTGCCAGTTAGATCATTTAAGTGTTCACCATGTAACCAATAATTACACCATTTATGTCCTAAATAAGCCTCTGCTTGAGCAATTTCATTGGTATGATGAGGAAAAATATTATCGACTCCTCCACAGTGAATATCTAATTTATCACCTAACATTTTAATGGCAATAGCCGAACATTCAATGTGCCATCCTGGATATCCTTTACCCCATGGTGAATCCCACTGTAATATTTGATTAGCATATTTTGATTTAGTAAACCATAAACCAAAATCAAATGGATGGCGTTTATCTTTATCTTCTTCTACTTCTTCTCTTGCTCCCACAATTAAATCAGATTCATTCATTCCCGATAACTGATAATAGTCAGGCATTTTAGTTACGTCAAAATACACATTACCATTAGCAATATAAGCATATTCTTTTTCTAATAATACTTTGATTATTTCAATATAGTCAGCAATATGGTCAGTGGCCTTTCTAATAATATCAGGTTTTTTAATATTAAGTTTAGTTAAATCTTCTAAAAAAGCTTTAGTATAAAAGTCGGCAATTTCAAATACTGATTTCCCTTCTCTTTTAGCTCCTTTAATCATTTTATCTTCACCACTACCGTCATCTGACTCCATATGGCCAACATCAGTTATATTCATAACCCTTTTTACTTTATAACCCAAATAATTGAGACTTTTTTCAAGCACATCTTCAAATATATAAGTCCTGAGATTACCTATATGGGCATAGTTATAAACGGTAGGACCACAAGTATACATTTTTACCTCTATATCCTGATTGGGTACAAAAGGTTCTACTTTTTTAGTCAATGTGTTATATAATTTCATAATACCGCCCCCAGTATAATTTATTATTTTAATAGTCTATTTAATACTAAATCTTTTCCTAATAACTGAATAGTATTAGGTAACTCTGGCCCATGCATTTGACCAGTTACTTTAATCCTAATTGACATATATAATAATTTACCACCAATACCAGTTATTTCTTTAGTATTATTTATAACTTTCGCAATATTATCGATTGTCCAATTATCAATTTTGGCTATTTCTTTACTAAATATATCTATAACTTTAACAACCCCATCTTGTTTCATAAACTCTACACATTCATCATCTAACACTATATCTTCTTTAAAAAATAATAATGCAACTGTTACTATTTCTTGTCCGTATGATATTTGATTACGATATAATTTAACAATTGCTTTTAGCCATTCAATGTCTTTATCGTTAACATTATAAGTTTGCTTTAGATGAGGAATGGTCAATTCATATATTTCTTCATCTGATAATTTCTTCATATATTGACTATTGATCCAATTTAACTTATTAACATCAAAGATAGCATTTCCTTTACTTATCTTCCTAGGATCAAAAATTTTAACTAATTCATTCAAAGTAAATAATTCTCGTTCATCACCAGGACTCCATCCCGTTAAGGCTAGCATGTTAATTATAGCTTCATTTAAATAACCTTTTGCTTTTAGGGCTTCAACGGTTGCATCACCATCACGTTTACTTAACTTCTTATCTGAATAAACGGCCTTCTTAATAATCGGTAAATGGACAAATTCTGGTACATCCCATCCTAAAGCTTTATATATCAATATATATTTTGGTGTTGATGAAACATATTCATTACCTCTTACAACATGTGATATGGCCATACTATGATCATCAATTATATTAGCAAAGTTATAAGTAGCCATCCCATCAGATTTAATCATTATTAAATCTTCTAATTCAGCATTATCAACTGTTACTTCGCCATAAACATAATCATTGAAGGTAGTAATACCTTCTCTTGGCATTTTAAATCTTATGACATATTTTTCACCATTTTTTATTTTAGCTCTCGCTTCTTCTAAACTTAAATTGCGACAATGACCATCATATTTATATGGTACTTTCAATTGTTCTGCTTGTGCCTTTAGTTCATCCAAACGTTTTTCATCACAAAAACAATAATATGCTTTACCTTCGTTCACCAATTTTTCAGCATATTCTATATAGTTATTTTTACGTTCACTTTGAATATAAGGAGCATAAGGACCACCAATATCTGGTCCTTCATCCCAAATTAATCCTAAATCTCTTAAAGTTGAATAAATAACTTCAATTGCTCCTTCAACATATCTTTGTTGATCAGTATCTTCTATTCTTAAAATAAATTTACCATTATTTTGTTTAGCAATTAAATAAGCATATAATGCCGTTCTAACTCCTCCAATATGCATAAAGCCCGTTGGGCTAGGAGCAAATCTAGTACGTACTTCTTTCATAAGAATCACTCTTTTCTATCAATATTCTATCATATGATTAAGTCTAGATAAAGGTGGTAATAAAGTATTATGTCAATAACTATTAAAAGATATAATAGCATTATCCTATTATACTTATATTGTTTAACCTATAATTGGTAAGTAACTAAAATAAAAAGCTGTCAAAAAAGACATAACAATTTATGTCTTTTTAATTTACAATTTTTTCTTTATCGCCTAGCTTTATATTTATAATTTTTTTCTTGTCAATAATACCATCAATAATTTGAGATTCAATCTTATCTTTAATTATTTTATCAATACGTCTAGCGCCAAAGTTTTTATAATCACTAAGCTCTTTTACATTATTTATAACTTTATTATTTATTCTAATGGTTAAACCCCGTTTCTTAACTTTAGCTCGTAATTTTTGTAATTTCATCTTAATAATTTTTTCAATATCCTGTTCAGTCAATTTATTAAATAAGATAATATTATCTAGTCGATTAATAAATTCAACACCTAAATTTTCCTTTAAAATACTGATAATTTGATTGTCGCTTCTATTAAATCCAACTGAACTAATACTGTATCCTAAATTAGTAGTAAAGATTAAGATCGTATTATCAAATCGAATTATTAAACCTTTAGCATCTTTTATTTTACCTTCATCTAAAATTTGTAAGAATAAACCAATGACATTAGGATGAGCTTTTTCAATTTCGTCAATGATTATTACTGAGTGGGGTTTATTTCTGATCTCTTCTAGCACATTTTTATTATCCATGTATCCAACATAGCCTGGAGCTGCTCCTATTATTTTGCTAGTTGAATAACTTTCAGCATATTCGCTCATGTCTAATTTTATAATATTTGGAATCCCCACTAAACTTTCACCAAATAATGTGGCTAATTTAGTTTTTCCTACCCCAGTTGCTCCAGCAAAGATAAAAGAATTAGGTTTATTATCTTCTTTGAAACCAAATTTAATATGCTTTAATTTATTAATTAAGGTATCAATTACTTCATCTTGACCAATAATTTCATCTTCAAATTTATTTCTAACCTGTTTTATTCTTTCAATATCATTTTTCAATAATTCATAGACAGGTATTTTGGTTTTCATATTGATTACTTCGATTAAATCATCTATTTTAACCTTCTTTACTATCTTCTTAGCAAATGCTTTCATTTCTAATTTATTTACTTTATCGACTAATTCCTTTTCCTTTTCTTTTAATTCTGAAGCTCTATTAAAATCTTGTCTAATAATAGCTTCATTTTTTTCTTTGACAATTAATTCAACTTCACTTTTTAACTTTTCCAATCTTTTATTTGTCTTTGTCTCTTTTAAATTAACTTTAGCACATACTTCATCTAATAAATCAATTGTCTTATCTGGTTCTTTACGATCATAAATATATTTTTTAGATAATTCGATCATTTTATCAATAATATTATCTTCAATAATTACATTATGATAACTTTCATATATATCTTTTAACCTAAATAATATTTTTCGCAATTGTACAGGCGTCGGTTCTTCGATTAATATTTTTTGAAAGCGCCTTTCAAAAGCGGCATCATTTTCAATATATTTACTATACTCTGATAACGTAGTAGCACCAATACAACGCAATTTGTTACGCGCTAATGCTGGTTTTAAAATATTTGAAGCATCAATTGCTCCCTCAGCACCACCGGCCCCAATCAAAGTATGAATCTCATCGACAAATAAAATAATTTCATCCGTTTCTTCTAATTCTTTTAAAATATTTCTAATTCGTTCTTCAAATTCACCACGATATTTTGTACCTGCTACTAATGATGCAATATCTAAAGAAAAGATTCTTTTGTTTTTTAACACGGTAGGTACATTGTTATTGACAATACGATTACTCAACTCCTCAACCAATGCCGTTTTACCAACTCCGGCATCACCAACTAATAATGGATTGTTCTTAGTACGACGACATAATATTTCTAATATGCGTTGAATTTCTTTTTCTCTACCAACAACCGGGTCAACTTTACCTTGCGATGCCAATTGTGTTAGATCAGTTCCAAATTCTTCAACTAATAACTTATTTTTAACTTTATATTTAAAATTGCCTCTTAATTTATTTAATAAATCCTTATAGGTCTCATCTATATCCAATCCCAAACTTAAAAAAGTTCTAATGGCAATACCTTCGCCTTCTTCTAATAACCCAATAAAAAGATGTTCAACAGTAACATTACCATCATTATTTTCTTTACTATTAATAATGGCATTTTCAATTACTCTTTTCAATAAAGGAGTATATAAAAACCAAGTACTCTTTTCACTGCCCATTCCAACTTTTTTTATCAATCCCTCTTTAAAACAATGATAGTCAATATTATATTCCTTTAATTTTTTGGTTATTAAGTTGTTATCATGTTTTAATATTGCTAAGACAAGATGTTCACTACCAACATATGGATGTCTAAGTTCTAACATCTCTTTTTTAGCCATGACTAACACCTTTTGGGCAGCTTCAGTAAATTTTCCAAACATTGTTTTATTCTCCTTCCACTACTATTCTATGCCAAACTTCAAATTTTATAGAAAGAGAATAAAAAAATAGAGTCAAACTCTATTTTTAAAATAATATTCCATAGCTCCTACATACTTTATTCTTTTAGCACCCAACCGTTCTTTAAACTCAGATAGACCAGGCATTAAATCCATGTGATCATCAATCCATCCTGTTCCGCCAAAATCAAAAAATTCACAACCATGCATCATCCCCCATTTAAAACCTTCCAAATATATTAAATAAATGGGGCTATATTTCAAATATTCAGTTAAAGTTCCCGCATACAAACACCACACAGTATGAGCATTTTTAATTCTCAACGCTGCCGAAATGGGTTTATTATTCAAATAGGCAATTTGCAATATAGCATCATTACCAAATTGATCTAGTATATTTTTATAATATTCTTTAGAAAATAGTTTAAATTTTTTTCTCTCGCCTGTTTGTTGCAATATTTCATAAAATTCATCAATGTATGAACCATCACAATTATTAACTATAATATTATTTTTTCTAGCACATCTAACATTATATTTTACGCTTCTATGTAGATTATTAAACAGATCATCAAAAGTTGCATGATTTATTTTTAATTTATATATATATCTTAATTGTATACTTTTATGTTAAACTTTTCCTTTAGAAACACTAAAACCTAATTCTTCCATAATATCAAGAAAAATTTCATCTTCTTCTTCAATACAAGGATCGCATTTTAATGCTAAAGCATTATATTGATTTGCTATTTCAAATACGCCTTGTAATAATTCTTTTAATACCTCTTTATTGTGCGGGTCAAAAATTGGCCCCCTAGGCGAATATATTATAGTTGCACTCCAGTCAGGAAATTTTAAAATCATTAAAGACATGATGCCTTGTATTTCACCTTTATCATTAATGGACATTACCGCCTCCCATTTATATGGGGGATTAGCTTTGGCATAGGCCGAACTTTGGAACAAATGTCCATTTTTATGGTTATATACAAATTCATCATATTTAGTTAAATTTGAATTATCAACTCTACAAATCATAAAATAATCAACACTTATCTTTTCTTTGATTGAGTATCATCTATATTATCTAAATTAGAGATCTCAGCTTCTTCAACATAAGATAATATTTTTTTATATTCATCAACTAATGAAATTTCCCCTTTTGAGTCTTGATAGTTGCCCAATTTTTGGTTTTGGTAATTTTCTAATATTTTAGGATCTTGATACCCTCCTAATTTTGGTTCTTGATAACTACCTAATTTCGATTCTTGATAGTTACTTAATACTTTTGGCTCTTGATAATTGTCTAATGTTTTAGGATCCTGATACCCTCCTAATTTTGGTTCCCGGTAATTTCCTAGAGTTGTAACAGTTTGTGTAATTGCTGGACTTTGTCCAATAAGACCATTAAATCTAGCATTTGAATAAACTTTTACATTAGAATATAGACCTAAAGTTAATGAAACACCTAGTACGATAATTCTAAATATTTTAGGTCGACCTGTAAAAAAAGATTTTATTGATTTAAAAACATTATCTCTACATAATATCATTAATATTTAACCTTTTTTCTATCTTACATTCCATTTTTAGTATATATTACCAATAATAGATAATCAATTTATATTACATTTTTTTGAGTGGCTTTACACAATCAAATTGGTATTACCAAAAATAAAAATTCTACACTCAATAAGTGTAGAATTTTATTGTTATTATTAAATTAATATTATTATGGTTGATATTATTGTTATGACAATTAATAATTGAAGTACATATTTGTATATATGTTTCAACCACGTCATATATGGAACATTTAGATAACGTAATCCCATGACTAATATTATACTGGTAGGTGCCAATAGCATTGTTAAACCATATATTGACTGTAATAATATACCCATTGCCGGATAAACATTTTTATCAGTAATAATATCAGTAAATATTCGTAATGCTTCTGCAAAGTAAGATATATCAACTATTAAGACACTACCGATCGCAGTTACTATTATCATGGTTACAATATTAAAGGTATTAGTTAAATTGAGCATCCAATTAACAATAGTGAAATAGAATAAATGATAGTAAGTAATTAAGAATACTACATGGACAAGTCCAACTAATATAGCAATTGATAATACTCGCTTACTTCCTTCTACAAAAGATTCAATTGCATCATCTAATTTTACTTTATAAATCCATGCCAACACAATTGCTGCCATTAACAATAAGACGCTAAATTCATTGATTCCCCAATTGCCAAATGGTGGGACATTACCTAATATTTTGCGAAATACTGGGAAAGTAGCTATTTCATAAGTCATAATTTTTTGATAAATCTCTTTAAACCAAGTGACATTAAAAACTGGTTCCCAAGCCAATGAACTTAAAATCATAATCAATAAAGTTAAACTAAGAATTGTTACTAATGGCCATAATTTTTTCTTACTTTCTTTAGTTTCTAAATATAATGGCTCTTCATAGTTTTTAGGTAATTTAACTGTAACTTTGTTATTTAAAATATAGGTAACTAATAAGAAGAGCGAAATAATGAGTAAGAATATTCTACTGATGATTTCAGTATTGACTTCTAAAAATAGCTCAGCATTAATAGCACCAGCACCGTAATAAGAAAAAGTTGAACCAATAAGTCCGGCTAATGTGCTACCAACAATAGTAGTTAATACGGTAAGACGATCAAATCCCATCAATAACAATATTGAGATAACTAGTGGGAAAACTGCAAATATTGCAATTGATAAGTTAGATACCGAGGTAATAATAGCTAATAAAATAGCAATACCTATTAAAAATACTTTTTCTAATTTTCTAAATTTTCTAACTATTCTTTCAATTAATTGTTTGTAGACTCCCGTTATATTTAAGATTCCATAGAAGCCACCTACAATTAAAACAAAGACAATAGGTGCCCCCATATTTTGCATTACCCTCACAAAATATGTAAATAGTTGCCATATACCTACCATGTTTACTTCACCCAAAACCACTCCAGTATCCCCATAATTACTAGCTGGTATTAACCATGTCAATAAAGCAACAATACCAATCGTAATGAGGATAACTTTAAATAAATTATATTTCTTCACTTCTTTTACCTCCTAGTATAATTATAGCATACAAATAATAAATATACTATTTTTTAATTGTTAATCTTTATCAAGTGGCCTCATCAATGGAAACATTACCACATCTCTAATGTTAGGTGATTCGGTTATAACTTGTAAGAAACGATCAACCCCTAGTCCCCAGCCAGAAATAGGTGGCATACCGTATTCCATAGCATCAATATAATCATTATCCATCACCATCGCATCTTCATCACCAGCAGCATTTAATTTAGCTTGCTCTTCTAAACGTTTCCTTTGTTCAATTGGGTCAACTAACTCAGAATAAGCATTTACCATTTCAGCTCCATTAATAATCAATTGGAAACGATCAGCTACTTTTATATTTTCATCATTAGCTCTAGCAAGTGGTGAAAGCTCAATTGGATGCTCAATTAAAAAGGTAGGATTAATTATCTTAGGACGTGCCATTCGTTTATATAACAAATCAACCAAATTACCAAAACCAAGTAATTTAATATCAGTTTCAGATTCTAATTGTAGATCTAACTCTTGAATTTTACCCAATAATAATTCTTTAGTATTATACACATTTATGTCAATTGAAGTATGCTCTAATATTACATCTCTAAAAGTAACAACTTTCCATTCTTGGGCTAAATCAATTTGATTACCACCTAAATTTATAACTGTCGTACCTAATATCTTTTTTAAAACGGTAGTAAGCATATCTCTAATCAAATCCATCGTATCTTTATAATTATAGTAAGCACAATAACCTTCAATCATGGTGAAATCTTGAATATGCGTTGAATCAACACCTTCATTTCTAAAACATCTAGCTACTTCAAACACTTTATTAATACCAGCAACGACAGCGCGCTTTAAATAAGTTTCGGGAGCTATTCTTAAATATACATCCATATCTAAAGCATTATGATGAGCTATAAATGGCCTAGCTAAAGCACCAGATGGCTTATTCATTAATACTGGTGTTTCAATTTCGGTATAACCTAAATCTTCTAAATAACGGCGAATATGTTTTAAAAATTCAAATCGCAAAATAAATCGCTTTCTAGTATCTTCATTCATAATTAAATCAACATAGCGCTTGCGATAACATAGTTCAGGATCAGTTAAACCATGAAATTTTTCTGGTAATGGCTTTAAAGCTTTGCCTAAAAAGTAAAAAGTTGAAACTCTAACTGTCCTTTCCCCAGTGTTGGTGGTAAACATTTCACCCTCAACACCAATATAATCACCTATATCAAAGTATGATTTAAAAAACTCATATTGCTCTTCACCAACCATATCACTTTTAATAGCTAATTGAATACTACCATATAAATCACTTATTTTAATAAAAGTAAGTTTGCCCATTACACGCATCAAAAGAATGCGACCCGCTACCCTAACTCCTTTAGTCCCATCCGCTAGCTCTTTAGCTTCAGTCAATTCATGAGTAATTTCAAAGCGATCAGGATACGAATTAGTATATTGAGTAATATTTTTTAATTTTTCACGTCTAACTGTTTCTTGCTCTGTCAATTCCATATCTTACACTCCTTTATCGATAATAACTTTTGTATTAGCAAACAAATCATGCAGTCCTCGACCATCTTTCCTATATAATATCATAAAAATAGTAGTAGTGGTAATAATGAATTTAACTATACTGGTTACAAATATAAGTTGTAAAAAAATTGTTTTATTTAATATCAAAATGCCAATTAGTTCAATCATACTAATTGCTAAACCATTAATTATTAAACTTCTTTTAGCTATATCATCCATAGTAACAATACTACTTCCATTGCCTACAATTTTTATTTTCATTAATTTTTTACCAATTGTGCGCCCCTCATTTTTAAATTGAAAAATAATATAATATAAGACACATATAGTGAAAGTTACAATATTATGACCAATCGTTTGATATTGAATGTCATAACTAATGTCTAATGCTCTGTTTATATATACTTCAATTGATATTGCCCCATCAATAACTAGATTCATAACGCTATTTAATTCATCTTGCAACATCGCAATATTGTTATTTGCGAGAAATAATCCGGTAATAATTGATATTGCCAATGACACTATAATAGAATCAATTAAATAAGCTAAAACTCTTTTATAAAAATGAGCCTTCATAATATCACCCTAATCTTATTCTATAATATTTTTATAGCTATTAATGTAATTATTTAATAATTCAATTAAACTATTTACATCCTTAGTATTAAAAATATTCTTACGTAATTCAGTTGCTCCCGGTAATCCTTTTACATACCAAGCAGCATGACTCCTAATTTCTAATAAAGCGGTCTTTTCATTTTTTAGTTTGATTAATCGTTTTAAATGTTCAAGGCACATCTGTATTTTTTCTTCTAAAATAGGTTTCGCTATTATATTGCCTGTTTCTAAATAAGTTACAATTTTTTGTATTAACCATGGATTACCTAATACTCCTCTACCTACCATAATGGCATCACAGCCCGTCATATCAAGCATTCTTTTAGCATCCTCAGCACTTTTAATATCGCCATTACCAATTACCGGAATAGTAACACTTTCCTTTATAGCTTTGATAATATTCCAATCAGCTTTTCCACTATATCCCTGACTTCTAGTACGCGGATGAATACAAATAGCTTTAGCACCAGCTTTTTCACATAGCTTGGCCACTTCAACTGCATTAATTGTTTTAGCATCCCATCCGCTACGCATCTTTACCGTTACTGGACAAGGTACACTCTCAACTACGGCTTTAACTAGTTCATATATTCTATTAGGATTTTTCAGTAATGCAGCTCCAGCTTGGCTACGAACTGCTACTTTCGGAACAGGACAACCAAGATTGATATCAATTATATCTGGTTTTACTTTTTCATATACATATTTAGCAGCATAAGTAAACGATTCTAAATCATTGCCAAATATTTGAACTACAATAGGACGTTCTTGATCTGTAAAATATAACAAAGCTAATGTCTTCTTATTGTTGTACATAATAGCCTTATCACTAATCATCTCAGTATATATAAGACCACATCCTAATTCTTTAACAATTGATCTAAAGGCGCTATCAGTAATTCCAGCCATTGGCGCTAAACAAACTTGATTATCAATCACTACATCGCCTATTTTCCATTGCATATTATCACCAAATTTTCTAAACCAAAAGAACTTATTTTTCAAGTTCTTTTATTAATTCTTCTCTAGATAATTTAGAGTAACCCCTTATACCTTTTTCTTTAGCCATTTCTCTTAATCGTGTCATATTATAGTCTGAATAATCAATTTCATCAGGTATACAGCCATGTTCTACTAAATACTCAATTTGTTCTTTGGTTAATGTTTCATATTTTAATAAAGTAGATGAAATTAAATCTAATAGATCGCGATTCTCAAGCAATATTTTTTTAGCTTGTTCATAACATTCATTAATAATATTTCTAATTTCTTTATCAATTTCTAATGCTACTTGATCAGAGAAGTTACGACTCTTATTATAATCTCTTCCTAAGAAGACGCCTTCAGTTTGTTGTTCAAATTGCATTGGACCTAAATTACTCATCCCGTATTCAGTAACCATACTGCGGGCAATTTTAGTAGCTTTTTCAAAATCGTTATGAGCACCAGTTGTCATTTCATTAAATACTATTTCTTCCGTTACTCTACCACCAAGCAATCCGGTTATTTGATCCAATAATTCAGTCTTAGTTGCCGTATATTTTTCTTCCTTAGGAACCATCATTGCATAACCACCGGCATAACTACGGGGAATAATAGTTACTTTTTGAACTACATTAGCATCATTTAACTTAAGACCTAATACCACATGACCAGCTTCATGATATGAAACCATCTTCTTTTCATGGTCAGTATATTTCTTAGATAACTTGGCTGGCCCCATTAATACTCTATCAGTAGCTTCGTCTATTTCAGCCATCGTTATATATTCTTTATTTCGTCTAACGGCAAGTAGTGCAGCTTCATTTAATAAATTTTCTAAATCTGCCCCACTAAATCCTGGAGTACGTCTAGCTAAATTTTCTAAAGTTACATTTTTACTTAATATTTTATTGCGCGCATGAACCGCCAAAATCTCTTCTCTAGCTTTAACATCGGGTAAGTTAACTGTAACTTGGCGGTCAAAACGTCCTGGCCTAAGTAATGCTGGATCTAAAACGTCAGGTCTATTAGTTGCTGCAATGATAATAATTCCTTCATTAGAACCAAAGCCATCCATTTCAGCCAACAATTGGTTTAAGGTTTGTTCGCGTTCATCATGACCACCACCTAAACCAGTACCTCTTTGTCTACCTACCGCATCTATTTCATCAATAAATATAAGACATGGGGCATTGTTCTTAGCTTGTCTAAACATATCGCGAACACGACTTGCTCCAACCCCGACAAATAGTTCAACAAAGTCTGAACCGCTTATATAATAGAAAGGAACATTGGCTTCACCAGCCACAGCTCTAGCTAATAATGTTTTGCCAGTACCAGGAGGCCCAACTAATAATACCCCTTTAGGTATTCTGGCCCCTAACTTTTGAAAGCGCTTTGGATTTTTTAAGAAGTCAATTAATTCTCTCACTTCTTCTTTCTCTTCTTTTAAGCCTGCTACATCATCAAAAGTAACTTTTTTGCCTTCTTCATGTAATTTAGCTCTACTTCTACCAAAATCCATTGATCGATTAGCCCCACTTACTTGTCTAGTAACAATAAAGAAAGTAGCTCCAATTAATAGTAATATTGGTAAGACATTAATTAATATTAAAACAAAAGATGTTGATTCAGGATCAGGTTCAGTTTCTAATTTAAATTTGTGTACTGAGTGATAATCTAATAATTTTTCTATTATTTCATCAGTCAATGGAACTCTTATTATAAATGATTCATTTTCCTTATAATCTTTAACTTTACCTCTCAATTCATAAATTTTAGCTCTATCCCTAGGTATTATTGTTATTTGCGTAATATTATTTTGTTCAAAATAATCTATTAATTGTCCATAGTTTAAAACATGAACTTTTCGATTCAATATATTAAACCCATAAAAAATAGAAACCATTAAAATAAATAAAAAGAGATACGGTACTATGCCTTTTCTAATTCCGCGTCTATGCATTCTTTCTGTCTCCTCTCTAATAATACTTGATTATTATATCATGTTTTTCATCTTTATCTTTAACTAATTTAGATTTTTTTAATCCTGGTATCCAAACAATTTTATCTGACGAATCAACTACAATTGGCCATATATCGCGATCAGCCGATGAAATTTTCTCATCAATAAAGATATCCTTAACTTTTTTAGAACCTAACATTCCTTTAACATCCATACGGTCGCCAACTCGTCTAGTACGAACGTATAGAGGTAATTTAATCTCACTGGTATCTAAACGACAAACGTCATTACCAGTCCCCTCATCTTTATCTACTATTTCAATATTTTTCCCATTAGGTAAATTAATATAATTAATAAGTTCTATCTCATATTCATGATGTTCAATTGATTCTCTAATTAAGGTCAAAGAATCATATGCTTTAACTACTTTAATATTATTTGGTAAATAAATATAAGCATTAGGGCGCTTAGAAATAATTAGGTCATATATTAACTCCGCGTGCTTATCATATATTAACATTAAATCATCTTGATATACATTTTCTAATATATAGTATATTATTTTCATTCTAATTAATTTATTTAAATTCAAAAACTTCTCAATATTTAAAACGCCCTGTTTATAAGTATCATTAATACAACTATGCATCTGTTCTTCAATGAAATTATTATATTCAATTAAAGTATTACTAAACTTAATAAACTTTTCATGAATATTAGGATCCTCACGTTTCAAGAAAGGTAAAACATACTTACGATATCTATTTCTCGTATATTTATCCTCATTATTTGAAGCATCCTGAACATAGCTAAGATTATGATGTCTAAGATAGTCGATAATCTCATCTTTGGTAATTGAAATGAATGGTCGAATTATCTTATAATCGCCCATATTTACTACCTTTGAAAAACCACTATATCCTCTTAAAGTAGATCCTCTTGCTATACGCATCAAGATGGTCTCAATTAAATCATCCGCATGGTGGGCAGTAAATAAGTATTTAGCGCCATATTTTTTAACTATTTTACCAAAATAATTATAACGTTTGGTCCTAGCTTCATTATGAAAATTATCATCCCCATAATCATCGATCTTCATTGATTCAAAAGTAATTTGGTTATTATCACAATATTTCTGAAGAAATTCTCTTTCACGACTACTTTCATTCCTAACATTATGATCAACATGAGCACAAATAATAAAAATATCGGTTTCTTTTTTAATTTGCGACAGTAGATGTAATAGTGCCATTGAATCAGGTCCGCCAGATACGCCTACGACAATTGTATCACCATATTTTAAGCCTAGTTCACACACCAAGTACTTATATACCTCTTTCACCATAGACCACCTTCTTAATTAATTTTATCTAAAATTATTACTTTGAGCAAGTAAAATTGCATATTTGAACCAGTTTTTAAATATAGCCACAATTAAATAAATAAAATTTAATAATAAGATAGAAAAAACAATATTTATAAATTGATAATAGGTAAAATCTAACTTTTCTATTATTTTAACTAACATTAAATATATAAATAAACTGGTATTAAATACCATCATCACATTGCATTTATAACTTACTAATAATACACATTGTTTGGTAAAATTAAATAAACTAATAAATAAGGTAATTTTAATAACTAATGATAACGGCAAAATTAATATCAAAATTAAAAAATATATTACATATCTACCATATTTGTTATTTATATAAATAGATAACAACAATATTAACAGGGGTTCACCGATTATCATAATTTTACTTGCTATTGTTATCATTAATATAAATAAATAGTTTTTGGTTACTAATTTTTTCATAATATTATCACCTGTTGCTATCACTATATAAATTAGTAACTGCCATTCTTGTCAAAAGAACATAACAAAATTAAATTTTTTAAAATAAAAAGAGATAAACTTTTTTATCTCTTTATGGAATACGAATTAATATTTCGCCATCTTTTGAAAATAAATATTTTTCTCTAGCATATCTGGCAACATATTCAGGATCTTGTAGTTTTTGTATCTCGGTTTTTAATCTTAGTTCTTCTTCCAGAAGAGTTTGCATTTGGACCTTTAAAAATTTATGTTCAATCGTCTTGCGGTATATTTGTATCCAATAACTCGAGATGGTAAATATAATAAAGATAGTAATAAAAATAGATAAGGTACCAAGTAATAAAAATCTTCTTTTGGCTTTCTTAGTTATTACTTTTTTAGTAGTCATTTTATATTCACCACCTATTGTTAAAATTATAACATAAGCAAAACACTAGAAGCAAACATCAATTAAATTTATATGTCAAATAAGCATCAAAATAATATAATGCATTTTACTAAAATTTAAACATATTTTTATTACATTTAAAATTTTATATTATTTAATTACTCCCATAAAATAGAAAAAGCATCTAGAATAAACGCTTTTCTAAAATATAAATTATTAATAATTTCTAATTATAACTATTTACTATTCTTAAATATTCTCGCTTTAATCATGGGATAGTTTTTATTACCTATATAAAACCCAATTATTAACATTAAAATAAAATAAGGATGAATAATGCCATAATTTATTTTTAATAAAATCAAATAAAATAATAATACATTATCTAATATAAATAGAATACTAATACTAATTTTATACCACTTTTTAGTATCATAAATATATTTTGAATTTAGATTATATATAATTGAAAAAAATAAGCCATAGATAAAACAAAATATTAATGATTTTATTTGAATCGCAAGACTCATTATTTAAATAACTTACTAAATAATCCTTCCTCTTTTGGCTTATTAGTTTCTTGTATATAACCCAAATTATTAAATTTACCTTTAATTGAGACATTTCCTTGATAAGTATCTAATTTAATTATTTCTAAATTTTCACCTTTAACTACCATATAACCTAAAGTGGTTTCTAATAAAAATTCTTCGTCATTAAAACTATCGATACGTTTAACCCCGCTAATGACAATACTTTTCCGATCATTAATTGATATGGTACTATTACCAATTGTTTCTACATCAGTCGACATCTTGTCCATAATATTCTTCCTCCTTTATAGTACAATTTATGTATTTAAATATAAATTTATACATTTAAAAAGCTTTTGTTTTTAAACAAAAGCTTTTGTTTTTTTATTCATTTTCAGTTTCACTAATCTCTACGTTGCTATCTTCATCCAGAGTGGTTGGTGCTGGTTCTGCTTCATTATGATATGCATTCAAAATAGCGTCTTCAAACATTTTGCGGACTTCTTGATTTATTGGATGTACTATATCACGATATCCCCCAGTGGCTGTTTTACGACTCGGCATAGCAATGAATAAACCATTGTCACCTTCGATAACTCTTATATCATGAACTGCAAAGCTATCATCTAATAAAACAGATGCAATAGCTTTCATGCGAGAGCCCTCTTTTTCAATCCTACGTACATTGACTGATGTGATCTTCAAGTAACTTCCTCCTCCCGAAGTTAAAGAACTTCAATATAATAATATACTATATTATGGAAAAATGCAATAATTATAATCGAATTTTCATCTTGGGTACCCAATATACATCATACCATTAGTTTTAATTCCACCCATTCCTTCTTTACCATACTTAGTTTTAGCTATAATACCCATTAAATCAATATCTTTACCCCTCTCTGATAGGCTAATACTAGAAGCAACCAACGCTGGATCTAAAGCATGAATATTGACTCGTTTAGGACTTGAGGCAAAATTAGCGCCAACTTTTATTAATTCTTCGTAGTTTGATTGGCAAGCACCAGCAATAATAACTAACTTGTCGTGGGCTTTTTCGTATTTTCTTGCTTCAGCAATTGCTTTTATAAAATTATTAGTATTGCGATAAGATTTTAAATCTTTTAAGTCACCACTTTTTCTATTATAAGC
This sequence comes from Caryophanales bacterium UBA1423, assembly GCA_002304855.1. Classification (GTDB taxonomy): domain Bacteria; phylum Bacillota_I; class Bacilli_A; order RF39; family UBA660; genus UBA660. The sequence continues at coordinate 69,005 of DBPJ01000004.1, forward strand.
ATCATGACCAGTAATCACCACGATATCTGGTTTAATCTGTTTTATATATTTAATAATATGTTTGTATATTTCATCTTCCTTTAAAACAATTCCATAAGCCATAATGTTAGCATTTTTATATAGTCGCATACTACGTTTAAAATAATCAGGGTCACCATCGATATGTAAAATAGTACCAGGAATATAAAAATATTCGTCACGTTCATATTTATATGTATTTCTTATAATATCGACAACTTCATCATCATTTTCACTTTTCTTTTCATCATCAGTACCCAATTTTAAATCATCTAATGGACTATCAGCCAATAATCTGACATTTACACCTTTTAAAATAGCTACATCATCTTTGATCTCAATTATTTTAAATAAAGTATCATTACCATATGAATTTCTAGTAACTAAATCACCAACATTAAACATTAAAACACCTCACATTTCCTCCATAATATGTTATGAATTAAAAAAGGCGAGGTGTCTCAAATATTATTTACTTAACTCATTAGCTATTGCTGCAAAAATATCAATCGATATATCTTCAGCTCTTATAGTGCTATTCATGTTATATTTCTTCAAAACAGATTCAATTAGATCTATATTATAATGTTTTAAATTATTTCTTAGATTTTTTCGTTTAAATACGAAGGCATCTTTCACTAATTTAAAAAATAATCTTTCATTATTAACGTTAATTTTTGCTTTGTTTCTTTTTCTTAATCTAATAACAACACTATCAACTTTAGGTTTAGGAATAAATACATGCCGGCTTACCGAAAACAATTTATCAACTTCAAAGTAATAATCAATAAATATCGAAAGCGAATTATAATCTTTAACTCCCGGTTTAGCAATTAACCGTTCAGCCACTTCTTTTTGGACCATAATAATCATCTCAGTTATTGGTATTTTATCTTCTATAATTTTATTGATAATCGGAGTGGTAATGTAATATGGTAAATTACCAATTATCATCATCCTATTGTATTTATAATCACCTATATCCTTGATAATATCGCGCCCTAAAAAATCATCATAAATTATTTTTAAATTATCAATATCTTTAAACATCGGCTCAAGAATATCTTTTAATTCAGTATCAATTTCATAAGATATAACATATTTAGCTTTTTCAACTAATTTATTAGTTAATGCCCCGGCGCCAGTACCTATTTCAATAACTAATGTTTTTTCATCAATATTAGCTTTATTTATAATATTATTTACAATGTTATTATCAATTAAAAAGTTTTGACCTAATCTTTTTTTAAAATGAAAATTAAGCTTCATAACATCACCTTATCTAACTGTCATTATTATCTCATAACCTAAAAATCAAAAAAAGCCTATTACTAGACTTTTTACCAGCCCCAACGTAATATTTTGTATTTTATATTTCGTTGGTAGCCAATTTTAGTTGTATCTTTTTCCGATGGATATAATAGATCAAATAATGTGCCGTTGATAACACCACCGCGATCTAAAACGACCGCAATTACTGGATCTGGCTCAAATATAAAATTCGATATTTCAATAATGGTACCACACGGTATATTTTTATCTGCTGCCACTATTCGTATTTTGCCATATTCTTCATCATTATAATATATATTACCATTCCTTACATCTTGACGTCCACTATTTTTGCTATTACAAGATACTCTACCACCACATCCAATACAATCAGGTCCATAACCAGTTAAAGCCCCAGTAAAAGATTTAGGATTAGCTTTACCAAATTCAATAATTCTATCTTGTGGCTCTTTAATTAATACTGGTTCGTGATTATATTTGGTAGTAGCTATAATACCTCGCTCTCCTTCTGACACTACCTTTGTAGTAAATAGAGGTAGTTTAGTATTAATTCTTTCAACCGTATTAAAATCAATATAACTATATATTAAATTTACTGTTTTTTCTCTATTAATGTCATCGGCAATATAATCATAACTACTAGCTTCTGAAGCTAATAGGAAAACAGGTAGAAGTGACATAATCAAAATTTTTATTAACATCCCACTAGTTTGAGATAATTTAAATTTCATTTTTCCACCTCTTATAGGATAAAAACATTATATCATATCTTATCTTTCAAATCAAATAACTCCAAAGCATTGAGACCAGTCTGATTAATAATTGTATCTATTTCTAATTGCTTTAATTCAGCAATTTTATTGGCAATTATTTTTAAATATGCTGGCTTATTTTTTTGGCCCCGATATGGCTCAGGAGTTAAATATGGGGCATCCGTTTCTAATACTATATATTCGAGCGGTATTTCTTTTATTACATTTCCTAATTTAGTATTCTTAAAAGTTATAACCCCACCTACTCCTATCAACATACCTAATTTTATAAATTGATAAGCCATCTCTAAACTAGAACTATAACAATGCATAATACCTCTTATCTTTTTTATATTTTCTTCTTTCAATGCATTATATGTATCTTTTATAGCTTCCCGACAATGAACAATTATTGGTTTATTATACTTTTTAGCTAATTTAATTTGTTTTCTAAATATTTTTATTTGCTCAAGTTTATTATCTTTATACCAATAATAATCTAAACCAATTTCACCAACTGCTATAACTTTTAGTTCCTGTAATTGTTTTTCTAAAACCACTAAATCATTATCACTTATATTGCCGACTTCAGCTGGCCCATATCCGATGGCCGCATACACCTTTTCATATTTTTTTGCTAATCTAATTGCTTCTTCATTAGTTTCACGATTATAACCATTAATAACTAATAATTGAATACCATCAACTAAAGCTTCGGTTATTATTTCATCAATATTATCATAATCTTCACTTAATAAATGACAATGAGTATCAATTAACATATAATCACCAAAAAAAGTATACCATAAATTCATATGGTATACTCTGGTTATTTAACTTCTGTCTTTTGTTAACAGCCAATATCTACAGAAATAGGTAATCAATATTATTAAATAACTAACGTCTATAACTGAAACCTCGTTGATTGTCACCGCCAGTTGAAATAATATTCCAATAATAAATACAATATAGATTACCCTATATTTACTGCGGGTAGTCATCTCCTCCATTCTCCTTTTTTAATTTTTACTGACTACTACCACTCTTAATATAACATAATAAAGTGCAAATTTTGATATAAATTGAATACACTTGATAAAACTTTACACTAATTATTTCCCGGGAAATAATTTACTTCGATCTCGTTTAATTTTTTTTCTTTATCAATCCTAGCAAATAATATTTGGGGTTGATTGATTTTATCCTTAAATTTATAAGTTGAGAAATCAGTAAGTGAATCCCAATCATTGCTGGTTGTATTTAATTGTTCTAAAATTTTAGCAGCTGTTGTTGGTAAAAAAGGGTGCAACAATACGGCTCCAAATCTAATGGCTTCAGCTAAATTATATATGACAGTTTGTAACTGCGCATTTTGATCTTCGTTTTTAGCCAGTGTCCATGGAGCAGTTTCCTCAATATATTTGTTAGCACTACTAAATAATTTAAAAATATCATCAAGCGCATCGTTTATTTGGTAATTATTAACTTTTCCCTCAACTTGTTTAGGAAGTTTAATCACTTGTTCAATAAATGCTTTATCAATGGCAGTTAATTTATTTTGTTTTGGAATTGCGCCATTAAAATATTGCTTAATCATATTCAAAGTGCGGTTTAATAAATTCCCTAAATTATTGACTAATTCTGAATTGGTCCGTTCAATTAGCAACTCATAGGTAATTACACCATCACTATTTATATTAGTTTCGTGGAGAAGATAAAAGCGAATAGCATCAACATCAAAATGTTTTACTAACTCACTTGCATACATAGCATTACCTTTTGATTTACTCATTTTATCGTTGTTGTTTAATAGCCATGAATGACCTAATATTTTTTTAGGCAAAGGCACATTTAATGCCATTAAGATAATTGGCCAATAAATAGCATGAAATCTTACTATATCTTTACCAATCACATGAACATCAACGGGCCAATATTTATTAAATAATATGCCACTTTCACCATCAGCATTGTAATCTAAAAAAGTAATATAATTGCTTAAAGCATCAATCCAAACATAAATAATATGCTTATCATCAAATGAAACAGGTATTCCCCAATTAATAGATGTTCTTGACACACATAGATCTTGTAATCCCGGCTTTAAGAAATTATTAACCATTTCATTTCTTCTCGATTCAGGATAAATGAAACCTGGATTATCCTCAATATGTTTAATTAATTGCTCAACATATTTATTTAACTTTAAAAAATATGCTTCTTCTCCAGTTTTGGTTACCGGACGTCCACAATCAGGGCATTTCTCATCAACTAATTGTGATTCAGCAAAAAATGATTCGCATGGCGTGCAATAATGACCTTCATATTTACCTAAATAAATGTCTCCTTGTTCATATAGTTTTTTAAATATAGCTTGCACTTTTTGTTTGTGTTTAGGATCAGTTGTTCTAATAAAACTATCATAACTAGGATTTAAGGCATCCCATTCTTCTTTTATCTGTTTAACTATATTATCGACATAATCTTGCGGCTTGAGTCCTTGTTCTTTAGCTTTCATTTCAATTTTTTGACCATGTTCATCAATACCAGTCTGAAAATAAACATCATATCCTAACAGACGCTTAAATCTAGCAATGGCATCAGCATATATAAGTTCGTAAACATTACCAATATGTGGTCGTGAAGATCCATAGACAATAGCCGTTGTAATATAAAATTTATTCATTATTTCACCTCCTAATTGGTGCTACCTATGCCACCAATTCTTATCTTCATTTCTTCTTCTTCATTATCAATTAATAAATACTTATGGAAAATACCCTGGGCTATTTTGCTTCCTTTTTCAACAAGCCAATCGTTTTCACCTTCATTGCTAAAAGCAATAAGAATATGTCCTTCATTAGTTTCATTATTATAATAATCAGCATCAATAATACCAACCTGATTACATAATCTAACATTATATTTAAAACCAACACTACTTCTTGATATTATGGCCAAATATTCATCATTACCCATATATGCTTTAATTCCAGTAGGCACTATCATTCGTTCGCCCTTTTTTAAGACAAAAGCAAAAGGTGCAAAAAAGTCATAGCCAGCAGCATTACCGGTGCCTCTTCGCGGCAATATAACATCATCATAACCGACATCTTGATATTTACTAAAATCATTGTTAAATTGTTCAATACTAATTTTTTCAAATCCTCTTTCGCGCATATTCACACCTCTTCCATTAAAAAACGTCCTTAAATTAAATTTAAGGACGTTAATTCGCGGTACCACCTTAATTCATAATAAATAACTTTATTATGCTCTCTGCATATTTAACGCTATGGGCGTCCTAATTTACATATCAATTAGGCAATTCCAGAACCATGTTCAATAACCAGTTATAACTTCTTTTCACCAACCGAAGCTCCCTAATTATAACTTAATTACCTACTCTTTCCTTCATCATCTTTAAATTTATTTATAATTCTATCATAATAAAGTCTAATTTTCAATATTTTTACTTAAAAATTGGGCCGCTATTTCTGTAGTTTTATTATCAATAAAACTCAAATCGTTATTTTCAGTAAATATGATTACTAACCCTACAGCATCACCATTGACAATAATTGGGCTTAAAGAAAAAGCAACATTCTCAATTAATCCTGGTGAAAATTCGACTTCCTTTTTATGACGTTCCATAAAAGTATCTCGTCTTAAAAGGGCATCCTCTAAATATTGACTAATATATTTATTAAGATATTTATCTTTATTAGCACCTGCGATGGCAATAATTGTGTCGCGATCAGTAATCATAATATTTTGTTTAACCATTGGATAAATGGACTCAACATATTTGCCAGCAAAATCTTTTAATGTTTCCATTGGCGAATGTTTTCTTAAAACAATATTATCACCATCAACAAAGATTTCTAAAGATTCTCCTTCCCTTATTCTAAATGTTCTTCTTATTTCCTTAGGTATCACTATTCTTCCTAAATTATCAATTCTTCTAACAATCCCAGTTGCTTTCACGATTTACCTCTCTTTCTACTAAGTAGTTTCTATAACTATTGTGCGTGATATTGGTCTAAATAATACGACCATTTTACATTATTAAACTTTATCCTTATGCGAAAGGTAAGTTATAATTGCTTGAAAAAATTCAGTTAAATAATAAATATAGTGTTTCTTTAATTTTGTAAAATCCAATCGCATACTTAAACGTTCCCGCTTATATTTAAATTGAAAAATATCAGCAATATTATACGCTATTTCAAACAGGGTGTCCCCTCTAATCCTTTGTAATAACTCTGGTCCAAAAATAATTTCAATATTTTTTTCAGTTTGACTAACACTAATTACATGAACTTTTTTAACTAATTGTTCAAACCATTCCTGATACATATAAATTTCTAATTCGTTTGAAACGGTTCCAAAACGATCTTCTAATTCGTCCTTTATAGCTAATAGACTTTGATATGAGTCAATTTCATTAATTCGTTTATGTATTTCTATTTTCAATTCTTCTTCTTTCACATAACTATCATCAATATGGGTTTCAACATTTATTAATGGTTTTTCAGCCATTTCTCTTGGTACTTCCATAATTAATTCACCCTTCAATCTAGCAACTTCTTCATTTAACATTCTTATATATAACTCAATACCAATTGTATCAATAAAGCCGGCCTGTTCTTTACCAAGTAAATCACCAGCCCCTCTAATCGATAGATCACGTGAGGCAATAGCAAATCCACTACCTAACTCCGTAAATTCTTTAATTGCTGATAAGCGCTTCACGGCACTTTCATTTAATACTTTTCGCTCATCATACATTAAGTAAGCATAGGCAATTCTATCACTTCGACCAACTCGACCTCTAATTTGATATAGTTGGCTCAAACCATATCGATCAGCATCAATGACAATTAAAGTATTGACGTTTGGAATATCGATTCCCGTTTCAATAATAGTACTACACAGTAATACATCATATTCTTTATTAATAAATGATAGCATTCTATCTTCTAACTCTATTTTAGGCATTTGCCCATGTGCATAAGTTATCTTAGCATCTGGTACTAATTTTTTAATTTCTTCAGCTTTTCTTTCCATACTATCAATACGATTGTATAGAATGAAGACTTGCCCATTGCGTGATAGTTCTCTATATATAGCTTGCTTAATTATTTCGTTATTTATTGGCAAAACATACGTCTGAATTGGATGACGATTCATCGGTGGAGTTTCAATTAATGATAAATCTCTAAGTCCAATTAATGACATTTGTAATGTACGTGGAATTGGCGTAGCTGATAACGTTAAAACATCAACTGTTGCTTTATATTCTTTAATTTTTTCTTTTTGAATAACTCCAAATCGTTGTTCCTCGTCAATAATCAATAACCCTAAATTTTTAAATTTTATTTTATCATTTAATAATTTATGAGTCCCAAATACAATATCAATTCTACCTGTTTCTAAACCTTGCATTATTTCTTTAACTTTTTTAGGAGTAACAAAGCGATTCAATAATGCGATATTAATTGGAAAACCACTAAAACGTTCAAGGGCACTTTCATATTGTTGTTTTGACAAAATCGTCGTTGGACATAAATAAGCAACTTGTTTTGAATTAGATACGGCCTTAAACATTGCTCTAAAAGCTACTTCTGTTTTACCGTAACCTACATCACCACATAATAAGCGATCCATTGGTCGTTTCTTTTCCATATCTCGTTTTATAGCTTCAGTAGCTTTTATCTGATCATCAGTTTCTTCATAAATAAAATTATTTTCAAATACTTTTTGTTCAGAAGTATCTTTATCAAACTGGAATCCGGTAGCCAATTCACGTTCAGCAGCTATCTTTAATAATCGGTTGGCAATATCTTTAATTTTAGCTTTTATTCTAAGTTTAGCTTTCTGCCACTCTGTTCCTCCTAATTTATTAATTTTAGGTACTACCGATTCAGAACCAGCATATTTACTGATAAGATCAATCTTTTCAACCGGAATATATAATTTATCGTTTCCTCGATATTTTATCAATAGATAATCTTTTTTCAATCCCAAAATAGTTAAGGTTGTTACGCCCATATAAATACCTATACCATGGGTATCATGGACAACATAATCACCAATGTTTATTTTATTTATATCTTTTATTTTAGTACTATACTTAAAATTAGTTCTAGTTTTAAGAGAAGTTTTCCTAACTCCAAATAATTCTTTTTTAGTAATAACCACTAGATTATCAATTTCAAATCCTGAATTTACATCTTTTTCGATAATATTTATTTTATTATCAATAATATTTGTTTCTTTGGTAATAATATACTCAATTTCTAAATATTTAGTTAAATCTTTTATTTTAATTCGATTAGGTAGAGCAATAATTATAGTTTTATTCTTTTTTATTAAATCAATAAGATATTCATTTAATTTATTAAAGTCGCCTCTTAGATCAGGTGTTTCTTTAGTTGTATAGCGTTCTAAAATATCGATTGCTATATTGCTTATTATATTGTCAACGACCATTAAATATATATTCTTATCGGCATTTATTTGATAAAGATCATTTACATACATTTTTTTAGGATCAATTTTCTTATCAAGATTATAATTATGCATTTCTTCTAACAAAATTGTATAAGCACTTTTTATCTGATTATAATCTTTATATATAATTGTAGGATTATTTAAATATTCTTTTATTGAAGATAATTTTGAAGCGTTTGAGTGAAAATGTTCTTGACGTGAAATAGTATCATCAATTTCACCTTCAACAATATATTCATCACAAGGATATATTTCTATATTATTAATATTTTCTAGTGAACGTTGATTATCGACATCAAAATATCTTATTGATTCAATAATATTACCAAAAAACTCAATTCTAATTGGCATTTTTTCATTAACAGGATAAACATCTAACACAAAACCTCTTACTGCTAATTCCCCTGTCTTACCAACTATTGTTTCTCTGACATAACCAATGTTATATAATTTATCAACTAATTTATTTATATCAATTTCATCATTAATAGTTAAGTTGACAATACTTTCCAACCAAAGTTTTTTAGTCGGCAAATATTTTAAAAACCCCATCAAGTGGGTGACTATTATTTTTTTATCTAATTTTATAATCTTATTCAAAGTTTCTAATCGTATCATTTTTAAATCAGGACTCATTGCAATTGCTACACTAGTTAAAAAATCATCAGCTGGAAAAAAGAAAACATTTTCAGTATAAGTTAATAATGATTCATAAATTCTATTAGCTTCAAAAAGTGAATTAGTAACAACTATTACATCATCATTTTGTTTTTGAAAAAATGAATGTATATAAATAGCATTTAGTTCCTCATTTAATCCAATTACTCCAATATTATTTTTACCACTATGATTAAATAGACTTTCAAATATACTCATTATATCCCCTCCATAGGGAAAAAGATCAAACATATTGATCCTACTCCTGCTTTCTATCTGTGTTGATTATACTTATTCATTAGGTCTAAAAAAGTCATTTGAGTAAAATCAATCGCAATATCTACTGCTTTTTTTATTGCTTCTTTAATTATTGCTTTTTCTGCTTGGCTAAATTTTGATAAAACATAATCGCTAGATAACGTTGACTTATTCCTAGAAATACCTATTTTCAAGCGTTGATAGTTTGTCGTTTTTAAATTATCTTCAATATTTTTCAAGCCTTTGTGCCCTCCAGTACCACCAATATGTTTTAGTTTTATATGGCCAAGATCCATATCCATATCATCGTTAATAATTAGTACATCACTTAATTTAATTTTATAATAATCAATATATTTTCTTATCACTTCACCTGATAAATTTACATATTGTTGAGGCTTTAATAACATAATTTTAGTATCTTTATAATAACCTTTACCATATAGGCCGCCATCTTTTTCACAATCAATTTCAATACTTAAATGTTCAGCTATTTTATCAACGACCATAAAGCCAAGATTATGTCTGGTATTTTCATATTCTTTACCAGGATTACCTAATCCTACTATTAATTTCATTTTTATCACCTCATATGATACTGCTTATAGACAATACTTTTAGCAATGTCGCGATCTTTTGCTACTAACTTTATTGCTTCTTTTTCGCTATGTCCTTCTTTTATATATAAATTGATGTGTTCAACAATTGAAAGATGTTCGTAACTATTTTCTTTTTTTCCTTCAACAATTAATACTAATTCTCCTCTAATTGTTAAATCTTCATCAAGACAAGTTGTTAAATTACCATAATATATTTCTTCATGTATTTTACTTATTTCACGCGCAATAGTTATTTTGCGCTCACCAAATATTTTATACATCGCCTTTAACGTATTTGTTAGTCGATGAGGCGCTTCATAAAATATAAGAGTATATGATACGCGTTTTAAGGCTTCTAATTCTTTATCTCTTTTGGCGACGCGACTATTTAAAAAACCATAAAAGAGAAAAGGAGCCGGAGGTAACCCAGATACAACTAATGCTGGAATTAAGGCAGTTGGTCCTGGCAATCCTATAACATTATATCCCGCATTAATAACATGAGTAACAACCCGATAACCTGGATCGCTAATTACTGGAGTACCTCTATCAGTAGTAAGGGCAACCATTTTCCCTTCTTTTAAATAAGCTATAACTGACGCTTTTATTTCATCCTCATTTTGTTCATTACACAAAATTAATTTACTTTTAATTTTAAAATAGGACAATAATTCTTTTGTTTCTCTTGTGTCTTCGCAAAAAATTACATCTGCTTCTTTTAAAATTCTGACAGCACGAAAAGTAATATCCTCTAAATTACCAATTGGTGTCGGCACTAAATATAATGAAGGCGTTCCATCATAACTTTTTCTTTTCATACTATCTCACCTATATTATTTATCTAACTTGACTTCAACTTCGCCATGTTCTTCTACATATACTTTATAGGTTCTATTTAAAATATCAATAGCGGTTACTTTCCCTTCGCCATGTGGCGTTTTGATAGTCTTCCCTATATCCGGCATCCCTTTTCTAAGGGCCTTATAATTATCGTCTTCATAATTTAAACAACAAAGCAAACGTCCACATGCACCATTTATTTTTGAAGGATTTAGGGCTAAATTTTGATTCTTAGCCATGTTAATTGAAACGCTATCAAACGCAGATAAAAATTTAGCACAGCATAATACACGACCACACGGTCCAATACCACCGGCAACTTTAGCTTTATCTCTAACGCCTATTTGGCGCAATTCAATTCTTGTCTTATAAATTTGTGCTAAATCTCTTACTAATCCTCTAAAATCAACTCTATTATCTGATAAAAAATTAAAAACTAATTGTTTACGATCAAAAGTAAAACTAGCATTCAATAATCTCATATCAAGATTATGTTTTTTAATTAATTCATTACAATCTTTCAATGCTTTCTTTGCACTCTCTAAATTTTTTTGATGTACTTTATAATCATCTTCGGTTGCCACTCTAATAATTTTTTTTAATGGAATTAGGAAGTTACTTCTCCTACCTTCTTTAGTATTAGTAACAACCTTAGCATATTGTAAGCCGCGTTCAGTTTCAACTATAACTGGTGTCCCCTTTTTAACTTCAAGGTTGTTGGTACTAAAAAAATAGGTACGTCCACCATCATTAAAAGTTACACCGACTACTTTATCCATGTCACACCTCCGCCATATTAATAATCAATTTGTCAATTAAAAGTTCATTATTAACATTAACATCAATTTTATTTTGCAATTCAACTAAAAACCTTATCTTTTTAGTTAATTTCATTATATCATTTACTTTTGCAATATCTTCAATATCACTAATATAATCAATAAAATATTTTAATTTTTTTCCAGTCACATAATTTAATACATCTCTATAAAAATGAAGTAACAGGTCAAATGCCATAATGTTATCTTCTTTACTTTTAAAACTATCATACCATGTGTTTTTGGTCACTAAAAATGTTTCCAACTTCTTCATTTCAAGTGTTTTTATAAATTTAATAATATTGTTAACTTTTTGTTTATACTCTTCATCATGTGTTAGATTAAATTCCATTTCTTTTTGAAAGGTAATTACTTGACATCGCGAAACAATTGTTTTCAATACTTGTCCAATATTGTTAGTTAATAATATCGTAATTATATTTTCTTCAGGTTCTTCCAAAAATTTTAATAAACTATTCGCCGCATATTTATTTAACTGTTCGCAGTTTAATATAATGCATACCTTGTATTTAGATTCAATGGCCTTAGTTGAAAATTCGTTTTGTAATCCTAATATTTGTTCCTTTTTGATCCATAGACCATCAGGTTCAATTATTTTTATTTCAGGAAAATTATCGTTATCTATTCGCTTACAAATATTACAATTACAGCAATTCTCATCATTGGAATAATGATTATGGCAAATTAAATACTTGGCAAAAGCAATGGCAAACTTCTTTTTATCATTTAAATTAGATACATCAAATAAATAGGCGTGTGATATACGATTATTTTTAATAGCATTAATTAAAAAATTATATGCCAATGGTTGTTCTATTTTATAATTATCAATCATTATATCACTCCTAAAAAACAAATAATTTTAATATCACCAATCCAAATATTCCAGGAATACCTAATATTGCCACCAAACACACTGTAATCCAATTAATCGGAATAATTAAATCCAATGGGGCTGCAATAATATTATAACCATATAAAATAAAAGCGGAAAATACGACTGACTTCACAATTTTATATATTCTCTTTAACATTTCCTAATAATTCCTCCTCATTAACTATATATGAATAGTTAATTTGGACTATGCTATTTTCTTTCGCTCAGCTAATGCTGCTTCTAAAGTCATAGTATCTATATATTCCATGTCAGCGCCCATTGGAATACCATAAGCAATTTTTGAAATAATAATATTAAAGCCAGCTAATATTTTAGATATATATAACATCGTCGTTTCTCCTTCAATACTTGGCTTTAACGCAAATATTAATTCTTCAAAATCACCTTTTTCAATTCTTTTCACTAAACTATCGATATTTATATCTTCAGGATTAACCCCATCCAAAGGTGATATTAACCCATCCAGCACATGGTATAAGCCATTATATGTTCCAATTTTTTCAAAAAGAATAACATTTTTAGGCTCCTCAACGATACACAATATTTTTTTATTTCTTTTTTTATCATTGCATATATTACAGGTTTCACTCTCCGTTAGATGATTACATATTTTACATTTTTTTATTTTTTTCTTGACATCCATTAGACTTACTGAAAATTGTGCTACTTTCTCATCCTCTAAGTCCATAATTGAAAAAGCTAATCTTTCAGCTGTCTTATCACCAATTCCTGGCAATTCTTTAAATGATTCAATCAATTTTTCAATACTACTTGGATATATCATAATCAACACCTCAAAACAATCCTGGTATATTTCCAAATTTGCCCATTTTCTCTTCAATTTCCTTATCAACTTTTTTCATTGCATCGTTAACAGCTACAACAATCATGTCCTCTAGCATTTCAAAATCGTCTTTTTCTAAATTAAAGTTCCTATCTATTTTAACTCTTACTAGCTCTTTTTTTCCGTTTACTTCAACTTCAATATTAGAATATTTCCCGGGAAATATTTTTTCTTCTATTTCTTTTTTAATTTTGAGCATATCTTGTTGTATTTTTTGAGCTTGACGCAACATATTTTGAATATCCATTATTTTATCACCTCTAATTTATTTCAACTACATTTTCACCGAATAAGCCAATTGTCATTTTTAAGAAATCGTCTGATGCGGCACCAGTCAATTCTTCAATATCATTAATTTCTGGTTCATCTATTTTCTGATATCCTTCACCGGTCTTCTTTTTTTGTATATATTCTTTTTTTATTTTTTCCCACTCTTCTTCGGTAGTAGCAATTAATTTTAATGGGAGATTAAAGACCTTTTCTATTGCTCTTTCAATTTTCTTTAAATTTTTATTTATTCTGTCAGCCATTGCGTTATATTTAAAAGCAATTAAAATACTACTTTCGCTGGCAGCTTTTAGATCTGAATCAACCAACATACCAATAATTGGGCCATAATCTTCATCAACAGTATGCGCTTTAATGTTATCCCATATCTCTTTATATTCTTTCAATTTTTTCTTATCAGCATCAACCAAAATATTATTGATTCTTATTTTTTTAATTTTCTCAAATTTTAACTTCATTTTATCGTCCTGATCAATACTACTATGACTAATCATCGGCCTTTCCGTATTGCCGCTAAAATTTAAACCTAACAATGATGCTTCAAAAATAATTTTAGGATTATTAGCAATTTTCATATCATTAAAGGTAAAGTTGAATCTCTTAATTAAATTATATATATCGACTTCACTAATATTTAAATTAATTTGACTATAAAACTCAAATAATTCTTTATCAACTTGAAAATAATTAGGAGCTTTCATATAAATAAGGAAATCTCTTAAAAAAAACATTAAACCTTCAATTATTTTGAACAAATCTTTACCATTATTATCAAATTCATCAACTAATTCCAATATGCCAGTCGCATCATTGAATATTATTTTTTCTAAAAACTTCAACATTTGTTCTCTCGTTATAGTACCATTCAACGAATAAACGTCATCAATAGCTATACTGTTATTGGTATATGATACTAGTTTATCTAATATCACTTCAGCATCTCTAAATGAGCCATCAGCCAATCGAGCAATTTCTTCAATGGCGGTATTATCAATATTTATTTTTTCAGCTGTAACCATTTTTTGTAGCTTTTTAACCATCATTTTTCTATCAATCTTTTTGAAATCAAAACGTTGACATCTAGAAATTATCGTCAATGGTACTTTATGTGCCTCTGTCGTTGCCAATATAAAAATTACATGTGCTGGCGGTTCCTCAAGCGTCTTTAATAAAGCATTGAAAGCTCCGGTCGATAACATATGAACCTCATCTACAATGTAAACTTTATACTTGCAATCACTTGGCACTATATTCACTTTACTTCTAATTTCTCTAATCTCATCAACCCCATTATTTGAAGCGGCATCTATTTCAATAATATCCGGCGTTGCTCTGTTAGCTATTAGTTTACAATTATTACATTTATTACAAGCATAGCCATTTTTGGGCTTTTCACAATTAATAGCCTGAGCTAATATTTTAGCTACGCTCGTCTTCCCGGTGCCACGTGGTCCACAAAACAAATATGCGTGTGAAATTTTATTTTCTATTACCGCATTTTTCAAGGTTTTTATAATAAAATCTTGGCCTAAAACATCATCAAAGGTGTAAGGCCTATACTTGCGATATAATACTTGATATTCCATTGTTGTTCACCCCACATCTACATTAAACAATATAGTTATTATAACATTTTTATTCAATAAAAAAAAGAAAGTTATAGGTATTTATTTTCTTTTTTTTCTAAAAAAATTCTTAATCAAATTTTCGCTCACAAGACTCATTTTTTCATCTTTAAATTTTGTAATTTTTATTACACTTTTTTCCTTAATTTCGCCTTTTTCATCTGCTAAATATCTCACTTCACTGATCCTTGCTTCTTTTATGGCATTCATACACATATCACAAGGTTTTAATGTAACATACATAATCGATCCATTTAATCGCCAATCTTTTATTTTCTTTGAGGCTTTTTCAATTGCTAAAATCTCAGCATGATATGTTGCTACTTTCTTTTTTTCTTTTTTATTATATGCCCTAGCTATTATTTTATCATCCTTAACAATTATTGCTCCGATCGGTACTTCGCCTTCTTTATATGCTTTTTTAGCTAACCGCATTATTTCATCAATATACTTTTTTCCACTTTCTAACATAATTATTATCACCTATTATTGTATTCTTTATATAAAAAGGGCACACATTAGTAGAGGCTGTTAAGGCTGCTATCTTTCAATCCTGACCTATTCCAACATACTAATTGTGCCTATTAAAGATATTAATATATATTTTTATAAAAAGCAAGCAAAATTTTTTATGTTTCACGTGGAACATCAATCATGTTTAACCAAATAAATGTTTCACGTGAAACATTATTTTTTTAAAACATCATGTTCCACGTGGAACATGATGTTTCGTTATTTTACATTATCAACTATGGCAACAGAAGTTACAAACTGTTCATCCCTTAATGATATTAATCTTACACCTTGAGTAGCACGTCCCATAGTAGAAACCTGTGCTACCGGTATTCTAATAACTGTACCACTATCAGTGATAATCATAAGATCCTCGTCGCCATTAACTGCTTTAAATGCAACTATTTTGCCATTTTTCTCAGTAATATTCACCGTTTTAACCCCTTTGCTGCCTCGGTGGGTTAAACGATATTCATCAATAGGTGTTTTCTTGCCATATCCCCTTTCAGTAACTATTAATACTTGTTGATCAATGTTAACAAGTTCAGCTCCCACACAAATATTACTTGTTAATTCCATTCCTTTTACACCACTTGCTGTACGGCCCATTGGTCGAACATCTTTTTCATTAAATCTTGCCATACGACCATCATTAGTTGCAATGATAATTTCATTATTACCGGTTGTTTTCTTTACTGAAATTAGTTCGTCGTTTTGACGAAGAGTTATTGCTATTTTTCCGGTGGTTCTAATATTTTCAAATTCCTCGAGAGTGGTTCTCTTCACAATACCTAATTTAGTTGTAAAGAATAAGTATTTACTTTTCTCATCACCATCAATTTTTATTATTGAGTTAACATATTCTCCTTTTTCTAAAGGTAGTAAGTTAACTATTGGCAAACCTTTCGCGTGCCTACCATATTCAGGTATTCCATAGCCTTTTAATCTATATACTTTTCCTTTATTAGTGAAAAACATTAAATAACTATGTGTTAACGCGGTAATCAAGTGTTCAGCAAAATCTTCTTCATTGGTTGTAATCCCCTTGACGCCAACACCGCCTCTATTTTGGGTTCTATATGTATCAATTAATTGACGCTTAATATAACCTTTGTTAGTAATTGTAATAATTACCTCTTCGACCGGTATTAATGATTCATCTTCAATTTGATCAATAGTAGTCAAATCAATTTCGGTGCGGCGTTCATCACCATATTTTTCTTTTATTTCCAACAATTCGTTCTTAATGACTTCTAAGATTTTTTCTTCACTATTTAAAATTTCCGTCAATTCATCTATTAATTTTAATAATTGTGACATTTCATCTTCAATTTTTTCGCGCTCTAATCCAGTCAATCTTCTTAATCTCATTTCTAAGATTGCCTTTGATTGTGCTTCTGTTAAATTAAATGCCTCCATTAAATTTTTAGTAGCTATTTCGTCCGATTTTGATTTTTTAATTAATTTAACTATCTCATCAATATTTTCTAACGCTATTTTTAATCCTTCTAAAATATGAACGCGGTTTTCGGCTCTTTCTAAATCAAATTTTGTTTTTCTAAAGATTATATTTTTTTGATGATCTAAATAATAAACTAGCATTTCTTTCAAGGTTAAGGTCCTTGGTTGTCCATCGACTAATGCCAATAAATTAACTCCATATGATGTTTGCAATGCTGTTTGTTTATATAAATTATTTAATATCACATTAGCATTTGCATCTTTTTTTAACTCAATGACAATTCTTATTCCTTCGCGATTAGTTTCATCACGTAAATCTGATATTCCTTCAATTTGCTTTTCCCGAACTAACTCAGCAATTTTTTCAATTAAGCGAGCTTTATTTATTTGATATGGAATTTCAGTCACAATAATTGATTGTTTGCCACTTTTATCTGTTTCAATTATAGCTTTTGATCTAATGGTTATAATACCATGACCGGTGTTATATGCATTTCTAATGCCACTCATCCCTAAGATAATTGCTCCAGTAGGAAAATCTGGTCCTTTTATTATTTCCATCAAATCATTGACTGTAGCATCCGGATTATCAATTAAATATATTATGCCATCAATTACCTCATTCAGATTGTGTGGTGGGATATTTGTCGCCATACCAACCGCTATACCAGTTGTACCATTTACTAATAAATTAGGAAAGCGGCTTGGTAAAACGACCGGCTCCTTTTCACTACCATCAAAATTATCAACAAAATCAACTGTCTCTTTATTAATATCTCTTAATAGTTCGGTTGATATTTTTGTCATTCTTACTTCGGTATAACGCATAGCTGCAGCACTATCACCATCAATTGAACCAAAGTTACCATGACCATCAACCAATAAATATCTAAATGAAAAGTCTTGGGCCATTCTTACCATTGTGTCATACAAAGCCACATCACCGTGTGGATGGTATTTACCTAAAACCTCACCAACAACACGAACACTTTTCTTATGTGGCTTGTCAGGCGTATTACCTAATTCATCCATTGCATATAAAATACGTCGATGAACCGGTTTTAATCCATCTCTTACATCTGGTAAAGCTCTTTGGACTATGACGCTCATCGCATAATCAAGAAAGGACTTTTCCATTTCTTTCGATATATTTACACTAGTTAAAGTTTCTGCCATAAAATCACTCCTACACATCTAAATTCTGTACATAACGAGCATTTTGTTCAATAAATTCTCTTCTTGGTTCTATTTCACTACCCATTAAAATATTAAAGGTTTGATCAGCGATAATTGCATCTTCTATATTTACTTTTAATAAGGTGCGATTTCCTATATCCATCGTCGTTTCCCATAATTGTTCTGGATTCATTTCCCCTAATCCTTTATATCTTTGTATTATTGGTTTTTGTTGCTCATTATAATTCTTCAATATTTCTTTTAATTGAGCATCCGAATAAGCATATTCTATCTTGCGATTATATTCAACTTTATATAAAGGCGGTTGAGCAATATAAATATGTCCTTTCTCAATTAGTGACCTAAAATAGCGATAAAAGAAAGTTAATAATAAAGCTCTAATATGGGAACCATCAACATCAGCATCGGTCATAATGATTATTTTATAATATCGCAATTTATTGATATCAAATTCTTCGCCAATGCCTGTTCCTAGTGCTGTTATTATTGATCTTATCTCATTATTTTCAAATATTTTATCTAATCTTGATTTCTCAACGTTTAATATTTTCCCGCGTAATGGCAAAATGGCTTGAGTTTTACTATCTCTTCCCAATTTAGCATTACCACCTGCTGAATCTCCCTCTACTATGAATAGTTCAGAAATAGTTGCATCTTTAGATGAACAATCTGCCAACTTTCCTGGCAAAGAAGATATGTCCAAAGCGGTTTTTCTTCTTGTTAATTCTCTAGCTCTTTTTGCTGCCAAGCGCGCTCTAGCTGCTAACAAAGTTTTTTCAATAATTGCTTTTGCTTCTTGCGGATTTTCTAATAAAAAACTTTCAAATTCTTCATAAAATATATTTTCAGTTATCTTTCTAACTTCACTATTTCCTAATTTTGTTTTGGTTTGTCCTTCAAACTGTGGATTTGGATGTTTTATTGATAAAATAGCAGTTAATCCTTCTCTTACATCCTCACCAGTTAATGGCTCATCATTTTCTTTTAAAAATTTATTGTTTTTAGCATAATTATTTAAAATTCTAGTTAAGCCACGTTTAAATCCTTCCTCGTGTGTTCCTCCTTCATAAGTTGGAATATTATTGACAAACGAATACGTATTTATGGCATAACCATCGTTATATTGCATAGCAATTTCAACGACCGTATTTTTTTCTTCCTTTTCAAAATAAATTATAGTTGGATGAATAACTTGTCTATTCTTGTTTAATAAGCCAACATATTCCTTAATTCCACCATAATATATAAATTCCTCTTTTTTATCTTCACGCTCATCAATAAATACAATTTTTAATCCTTTATTTAAAAATGCCAGTTCTCTTAATCTATTTTTTATTGTTTCATGATCATATTCAATTGTTTCCGTAAAAATAGTAGGGTCTGCTTTAAATGAAACTGTTGTCCCCGTTCTATTTTTTTGACAACTATCAATTACTTTTAAATCCTCAACTGGTTTACCACCGTTTTCAAAACGTTGATAATAAACTTTTCCATCTAAGTATACAGTTATATCTAACCATTCGCTTAAAGCATTAACTACTGATGCTCCAACACCATGAAGGCCACCTGATACCTTATAGCCGCTGCCGCCAAATTTTCCGCCAGCATGTAAAATTGTATATACAGTTTCAACCGTCGATTTCCCCGTCTTTTCGTTGATACCAACAGGAATTCCTCTACCATTATCACTAACTGTCACCACATTATCTTTTGAAATAGTGACAATTATATCAGTACATACACCAACTAGTGCCTCATCGACTGAGTTATCAACAATTTCCCATACCAAATGATGCAATCCTCTTTCGCCAGTAGTTCCAATATACATTCCTGGTCTTTTTCTAACTGCATCTAGTCCTTCTAAAACTTGTATGTCTTTTGCTTCATATTTACCTTTTTTCATTATTTCACCTCGTGTATTATTTCAATTTTTCCATTATTTATCTTAAATATCTTAGCTTTCGCTAATAATTTTTTCTTTAGATTTCTTATATCAGTAGTTGTAATAATAATTTGATATTTATCGTTAAGATATTTCAATATATTACTAACTTTTTTATTATCTAATTCACTAAAAATATCATCTAACAATAACATTGGATAATCATCTGTATATTTATAGAAAACATCTATTTCAGCCATTTTCAAAGATAAAACAGCGGCGCGCTGCTGTCCCTGAGAACCATATAACTTTAAATCTTTTTCATCTAAAACAAATAAAATATCATCACGATGTGGTCCTATTAAAGTAACTCCTTGTTGTATTTCTTTTTCATATATATTATTAAATCTATTTTTTAATTCTTCCTTCAATTTTTCTTCATTTGTTTCATCTAATTTTACAAAACTATCATATTTTAAATATAGCTTCCCATTACCAGCAATTTTTCTAAATATTTTTTCGATAAACAAATTTATATTTTCGATATATTCTTTTCGCATTAAATAAATTTTTATTGCTCGCTCAATTAAATTTTCCGTTATTATTTCATAATAAGTTTTATCTATATTTTTGGTTGAAATTAATCTCAAATATTCATTTCGCATTCTTAAAATTTTATTATATTCATTTAATTTTGTTAGATATTTCTTTGAAATCTGACCTAATTCTATATTAACATAATTACGCCTTGTCCCTGGTGATCCTTTTACTATTTCAAGATCATCCGGACAAAACATAATGACTTTCAAATTTGAAATATAATTGACTAATTTTTTAATTTTTCGATTATTTATTTTTACTATTTTATTTTTGATATTTATACTTACTTCTAATTTTTTTTCATTATCTTTTTTTAAAATTGTTCCAATTATTTTACAATTGCTTTTACCATGTTTTATTACATTACTGTCTACTAATACTCGGTGCGACTTGGTTAAAGCTAAGACATAAATACCTTCTAATATGTTTGTTTTACCCTGAGCATTATCGCCAACAAAAACATTTAAATTATTAGCCAATTCCAACTCAGTTTTATCATAATTTCTAAAATTAATTAGCGATATTTTTTTTAGTATCATTTTAAAACCTTTTTCCCGTCCATATAATCACCTTTTTATTATATTAGTAGACCCATACTTATATTAATATTATATCATACATTTGCCTTATTTTATATAAAAATAAAAGATTACTTATAAATATATAAGTAATCTCTCAATTCTTTTCTTTTGCGTAAAACAGATTCTAACCTCGCTGCTCTTAAAATTTGATTGTCTAATGAGCCATATGATATATCTAATTCTAATTTATAACCGGTATTAAATAAAATGATTGATTTATCAATACCTTTATAATATTTTTCAATGTTTCCTAAAGATATCCAACAGCACTCATAGACAAGTGGCGAAGTAGTAGGAAAAAATATAATTTCTTTTGATTCCTCAATAATAATTGGTGCTTTATGAGTAACTCCTATCAACTTCTTTGTTCCTACTTTTCTGCCAGCAAAAGAACTACCAAAATATTGACAACTATTATCTATTATTTCATATGGTGTTTGATTGACTATTAATTCTTTTTCTTTTTCAACTATTTTAGATCTATAATTATCAATTGGTAGAATTGCCAGAGTTTCCTCATTGATTTCATAAAAATTCATATTTTCACCCCCTAACTTTTTACTTAAGTATATTTTCTTTTAAAAATACACCTCATCCTTTTTATCAAATAAAAAAGTAGAATTTTGTCATTTTTTGTCGCTAATTCTACTTTTTTAACAACTATTTTTAATATGTCCTAATTGGTAATATTAATTGTATTAAATTATCGTCATCAGGATTTTTTAATATTATTGGTTTCATATCACCATTAAATAATATTTTTACCCGATCACTTTGGATAGCTCGTAGTGCTTCCATCATATAGGTAGCACTAAATGATATTTTTAATGTTTCTTTATTTTCATTTTCAACATCCATCGTTTCTTCTACTTTACCTATTTCTGGAGAATTTGAGGTTATTTTTACATTATTTTTATTGATATCTAAATTTACAATATTTTTTTCTCTATCGCTCATCAATAATGATGCTCTATCTATTACATCATATAATTCATAAGGATTAGTAATTATAGAAAGTGAATATTCTTCAGGTATTAATTTAGATGTATCTGGGTAGGTACCATTTAATAATCTTGATTGGAAAATAATATTATCAAATTTAAATATGATTTTATTACTAAATACATACATTTCTACTTTTTCATCATCATTATCAAGTAATATTTTTGTTAGTTCAACTAAATTTCGACTAGGAATAATAATATTATTATCTTCATTTTTACCATCTAATTTAATTATTTTTTTAGCTAAACGATATGAATCGGTTGCTATACATTCTAATTTATTATTACTTATTTTAAAATTAATACCGGTAAGAAGTGGTCTTGTTTCTTGATTTGATGCAGCAAATGAAGTTTGATTGACAATATTTTTTAATATTTTTTTATCTAATATTATTGGTTTATTATTAGTTTGTAAGTCTAATTTTGGATATTCAGTTGGATCCATACCATTTAAATTAAATTTGGCATTTTTGGTATAAATTAGTACTTTTAATCCATCAATTAATTCTATATTTACTATTTCATCAGGTAATTTTCTAATTATTTCTACAATATATTTTCCTTGAATAACAATTGATCCTTCATTCTCTAAATTTGATATATTTTCTTTTTTATTTTCAATGAAAGATTGAATAGTTATGTCATTATCACTTCCTGTTAAATATAATCCATTTTTCTTCAATTCAAATTTTATACCTGATAAAATAGGAATTAAATTTTTAGTTGATAGAGCTCTCGATACATTTAATAGTCCATCCAATAAAATATCCTTTTTAATTGAAAAATTCATAAAAATCCTCCTTTTATTTATATATATTTTTATTTATATATATTTTTATATTGTGGATAGTGTTGAAAATTTATTTTTTTATTAATTTATAAATGAATTTTTGATATTCTATTTACTAACAAATTAACAATTATTAATTTTTATCAACAATTAAGAACATTCTTTTTTTAGTGTTTCAATTACTTTACGTAATTCTTCGCTGCTTTTTAAAATTTTATTTATTTTTTCATAGGCGTGAATAACTGTTGAATGATCTCGGCCACCAAATTCTAAGCCAATTCGTGGATATGATTCATCAGTTAATATTCTAGCTAAATACATTGCTACTTGACGGGGTAGGGTAATTGAAGAATGTCTTCTTGCTGATTTCAAATCTTCAAAATTAATGCCATAGTGGTTGGCTACAATTCGTTGGATCCGTTGAATGTTATTTTTACCACTAACATTTTTTATTAAATAATCTTTTAGAGCTTCAATAACTAATTCCATATTTATTTCACTACTATTCATTATAGCAGAATAAGCATACAATCTTGTTACCGCACCTTCCAATTGTCTTACATCAGATTCACAATTATTAGCAATATATTCTAAAACNNTCTTAAATTAAAATCAGGTGGATATATATTAACTGTTAATCCCCAATTAAATCTAGTACGTAATCTTTCTTCTAAAACTTTTAAATCATCCGGTGAACGATCAGAAGAAATAATAATTTGTTTGTTTTCATTATATAATGAATTAAAAGTATGGAAAAATTCTT
>DBPJ01000011.1 GCA_002304855.1 Caryophanales bacterium UBA1423
GCATATTGAAGAACATACTTTCTAGCGGCATCTTTAAATAATTCTATTTGAGAATTATAGGCTGATACTCTTGATAGATTAATTAATTTTTGAATGTTAGGTACGGCAATAAATAGTATAATTCCTAATATTACAAATACTGCTAATAACTCGACTAAAGTAAAACCTAAATGTTTTTTCATTGTGTTATCACCATCTTGTTTATATTNNATTAACTACCATTATAGATATTTTTAAATTTAAAAAGCGGGTATTTTACCCGCTTTAGTTATATTTGTTCAATTTTCATAAAATTAGTATGTTTTACTGTACTTATTGGAAATTCCCCTGTAACGATAATGATATCACCTGGTTCTAAGCCCATCATTTTATGAGCAATTTGTTTTGAATTATTAATTATTTCATCAGTACTTTGATATTCATTAACTAAGACAGGATAAACGCCCCAATTTAGTGCTAAGCCAGTAATTGTATCAGGATTAGGACTCATCGCAATAATTGGACAATTTGGCTTAAAGCGACTAATTTTTCTAGCGGTATATCCTGTTCTTGTCGATACTACAATACACTTTGGTCTTAATCTAATAGCACTATCAACCACACTATAAGCAATAGCAGTAGTTATATCTTGTTTTTCTATTTCCATTGCTTTATCAAGTAATTCTAAATAATTAATATCTTCTTCAGTACTCTCAATAATGCGACTCATAACATCAACTGTCTCAACCGGATAGTGACCAATAGTTGTTTCACCACTTAACATGACAGCATCGGCCCCATCTAAAACAGCATTAGCGACATCACTAACTTCCGCTCTAGTTGGTCTTTTATTTAATTGCATTGAAGCTAACATTTCTGTAGCTACAATACTAATTTTGTTATTTAAGTAACATTTTTCAATAATATCTTTTTGAATACTAGGTATCTTTTCAAGTGGAACTTCAACCCCTAAATCACCACGAGCAATCATAATACCATCACTTAATTTGATAATGTCATCAATCTCTTCAACTGCATTAACGGTTTCAATTTTAGTAATGATATTGACATGATCGTTGTTCTTTTCAATTAATAAATCATTTACTTCTAAGACATCTAAAGAACTTCTAACAAAAGAAATAGCTAAGTAATCGACACCCATTTTTAAAGCGTAGTCGATGTCTTCTCTATCTTTTGGTGAAAGAAAGTCAATATTTAATTTACAATTAGGAACATTGACCCCTTTATGATCTTGAATAATGCCTTCATTACCAACTCGACATAAAATATCACTACCATCAATCGATAAGACGATAAGTTCAATTAAACCATCATCTAATAAAATTTTATCATCTGGTCTAACATCATTATATAAATCTTTATAATTGGTAGTAAATGCCGCTTTATCACCAATAATATCTTCCGTAACAATTCTAATAATGCTATTGGCTTCTAACTTAGCACTTCCATCTTTAAATCTTCCGACTCTTAAATCTGGACCCGCAACATCAAGCATAATGGCAATATTATTATCCATTTCTTGATTTAATTCTCTAATATTATTGATTACTTTTTCACAAAAAGAGTGATCGGCATGGGCTAAATTAATTCTAGCCACATCCATGCCTTTTTCAATCATTTGTCTTAAAGTTTCTTTTTCACAACTAGCTGGTCCAATTGTACATATAATCTTAGTTTTTTTCATACCTTCACCTATCTATATTATATCAAGTTTACATATTTTCAAGATATACTTAAAACTTACTTTACATTATTCTACTATCGTAATATTATTTACAATCAACTGATAATTAGCTAAACGTCGTTCTACTTTACCATTAACTTTAATAATATTACCTACTTTTAAAGCCTTATATTGTAAATATGTTTTAGGGAATAAGATAAGATCAATGGTTGATAACTCATCACTAATGGTGATAAAGGCCATATCTTCATTCTTCTTAGTTTTAATAACTTTTATATTTTCAATATAACCAATAACTTCAATCGTTTGATTAAAGAAATTAGCAATATTGATAATATCAATTACTTCGGTAGTGGCTTTATATTTAGTTGCCGGATGATTGCTTAAGTAAAACCCAAACATTTCTAAATCATGGGCCATCAATTGTTCTTTATTAAATTCCGGAACAATTTCTATTTGTGGTTTTTCAAGCGTATCAGCATTTAATTCGCGACTTAATTCAACATAGTTAATAATCTTTTCTAAATTATGTAATAAAGTTTTTTGATTATATCCAAAAGCACTAAAACAATTAGCTTTGATTAATGATTCAATTGTTTTAACATTGACACTTTTACCATAAGTACGAAGAACAAAATCAATAAAATCACGATAAGGACCTTTTATTCTTTCTTTAATGATAGCTTGACAAGTAGTTAAACCAAGATTACGAATACTGCTTAAACTAAATCTAATACCTAAAGCTTCGGCCTTGTAGAAAACATTACTTAAATTAATATCTGGTTTTAAAATATTAATATTATTTAATTTAGCTTCATAGATATATTTTTTAGTCTTTAAATCACTACCAATAACACTATTTAATAAATTGACAATAAAATGTTTTAAATAATGAGCTTTTAGATAAGCCATTTTATAACCAATATGCGCATAAGCAACTGAATGAGAACGATTAAAACCATAATTAGCAAATTTAAGAATCAATGAAAATACTTTATCAGCCACTTCTTTAGTGTAACCTCTTTCTAGACAACGGCTAATAAATTTGGCTTGGTCATTGACTAATAGTGATAATTCCTTTTTTCCCATTGCTCTTCTTAAAACATCAGCTTCACTTAAAGTATAACCAGCCATAATAGTAGCTATTTGCATAATTTGTTCTTGATAAACAATAATACCATAAGTAGGAACTAATATTTCGTGTAAATCGGGATGGATATAGTCAATTGCTTCTTTATTAAATTTACGTTTAATATATGAATCAATATTAGCCATTGGGCCAGGTCTAAATAAGGCATTAGCGACAACAATATCTTCAAAATGTTTTACTTTTAATTTGCTTAAGAAATTTTTCATTCCCGTTGATTCAAACTGAAATATACCTTCAGTATTAGCTTTATTAAAAAGGTCTAATGTTTTAGGATCATCAAGCGGAATATTATTAAAATCGATTTCTATTTTTTCAGTCTGTTTGATTGAGTCGATAATATTCATAATGAGAGTTAAATTTTTTAAGCCTAAAAAGTCCATCTTTAGTAGTCCTAATTCTTCTAAATATTCCATTGAATAGCCAGTGGTATAAATACCATTACTACTTTTAAGTAAAGGAATAATATTATCTAATGGTTGATTTGAAATAATGATACCAGCGGCATGGATAGAAGTATGGCGAGGCATTCCTTCAATAACTGATACTACTTGATATAGTTCTTTTAATAATGGCATTGAATCAATTAAGTTCTTAAAATCTTGATGTTGTTGATATATTTTTTTAATATCATGAGCATTATTAGTTAGTAAATTAGTCAATTGATCAATTACTTTTATCGGTACATCTAATACTCGTCCAACATCTCTAATAGCTTGTTTTATACCTAAGGTGCCAAAAGTAATAATTTGAGTTACTTGTTTTGGACCATATTGATTAACGACATAATTGATCACTTGGTCACGATAAATATCAGGAAAATCAATATCAATATCGGGCATCGTAATTCGTTCTGGATTTAAAAAACGTTCAAACAATAAATTGTATTTAACGGGATCAATATCAGTAATACCTAATGAATAAGATACTAAACTTGAGGCTGAACTACCACGACCAGGACCTACTAAAATATTATTCTTTTTAGCATATTTAATAAAATCCCAAACCACTAAGAAATAATCAGCAAAACCCATCTTATTGATAATATCAAGTTCATAATATAATCTATCAGCATAAGTTTTACTTACTTTATTATTTAAGCGTTTACTTAATCCTTTTTTACATAGTTCAGTTAAATAAGCCGGCGCATCAATATTAGGATCATATTTAGGTAATAAAAAGGTATTAGTTGGCATTTTAAGATCACATAATTCAGCTATTTTATTAGTATTGTCAATACCTTCTTTATCACTAATAGATAATACTTCATCAATCTTCATCAAATGATGATTTAAATTAGGATATTCTTTTATATCATCAATCTTTTTATTATCTCTAATCGCATATAAATAACTTAAATACTTGCTATCTTCTTTATTTAAATATAGTACTTCATTAATAAAGACTTTATTTTTGATATTGCCTAATTCTATTTGCTCTTCAGGAAAAGAATATCCTAAGAAAAGATGTTTATAAATAGCCTTTAGTTCATCATGTAAGCTGATGCTCCTAAAAGGAATAATGCATATTAAATTTTGACTATAATCTTTTAAATGATTAAAATTGACATCTTGTTCACTTTTAATGGTAACTAACTTACATAAATTTTGGTACCCTTGATAATTTTGAGCATATAATAATATTTTATGGTCACCTATTTCTAATTCAATTCCAATAATCGGTTTAATATTATTTTTGATACACTCATGATAAAAAGTCATTACTCCATACATGACATTAGTATCAGTAATGGCAACAGCATCAATATTATATGCTTTTAATTGTTTAACTAATTGTTTAATGTCAACCAAACTTGATAGTAATGTATAATTAGTTTTGACATGTAATGGAATATACTTCATAGGCACCTCCTATTAATTCTATTGTACTATATTTTTATCTGTTTGTAACAATTTGTTTGACTTGCTACATATAATGTGATAAAGTTATAGACGTAACATTTATAGGAGGGACAAAAAATGGCGATTAAAGCAACTAATAAAAAACCTTTATTCGGTAATAGACGTTCACATGCACTTAATGCTACCAGAAGAAAACAAAAATTAAACTTGCAAACAGTAATTCAAAATGGTAAAAAAGTTTTAATGACCGTTAGAGAAGCTAAAAAGTTAAAGAAAACTAAAGTTGATGAATAAATTAAAAGTACTCATTTGAGTACTTTTTTATTATATACGCCTAAATGGTCTAATGATAAATGAGATAAATTTAGATAGACAATTAGGGACTTTTACAGCTAAAAAGTGCATTACCTCTCCCCCTTTTTATAAATTATACTAATAAGCAAGAAAAAAAATAACTAAATTAGTTATTTTTTAATTGATTAATTTTAGTTTGATAATCATTATCACTAAGGACATAGGAACCAGATACTAATATATCAGCACCGGCTTCAATACATAACTTAGCTGTCTCATCATTAATGCCACCATCTACTTCAATTACAGTATTATAACCATGTTTAGTAATTATTTCTTTTAAGGCTTTGATTCTATCAACGGTAGATGATAAAAATTCTTGACCACCTCTACCTGGATTAACAGACATTAATAAAATTAAATCAATTTTAGCTAAATAGGGCACAATTTTATGAATGCTAGTTTTTGGTTTAATTGACAAGCCACATCTAATACCGCAATCTTTTATTTTATTGATAATACTTGTTAAATCTTTATTAATTTCATAATGAATAGTAATATATTCAACATCTAATGTTGCATAATCTTCAATATATTTAATTGGGTTATCGACCATTAAATGAACATCTAATTTTTTAGTCGTATATTTACTTAACTTTTTTATCTCCCCAAAAGTAAATGAACGATTAGGAACAAATTTACCATCCATGATATCGATATGAAAATAATCAGCATCTGTTTGTTCTAATTTTTTAATAATATCAATTAAACGGCCTTGGATAGTTAAAATAGATACAGCTATTTTGGTCACAATAACACATCCTTCATAAACTTGGTATAGTTTTCATAGCGCGATAATAGGATATGACCTTTATCAATTGCTTTTTTAACTTCACAATTTGGTTCTTGCAGATGAAAACAATTTCGATATTCACAGTTGTCTTTATATTTATTAAATTCAATAAAATTATCTCTAATATTTTCTTTGGTCATACCAATGAAATCTAAAGCGGAAAAACCAGGTGAATCAGCTACTAAACCACCTTTTAGTTGTAATAATTCAACATGACGAGTAGTATGCTTACCTCGTCCTAAAGCAGTTGATATAGTTTCAGTTTTTAATTGTAGTTTTTTATTGATGGCATTTAATAATGATGATTTACCAACACCACTTTGGCCAGTAAAAACAGTAAGTTTATGTTTAAACAAACGTTTTAATAAAAATAGTTGACGATTGGTATATACTTTATAACCAATGCTTTTATAATATTTCATATATTGCTTAATATCATTTTTTTCAGCTTTATCTTTAAGTAAATCAAGTTTGGTAAAACAAATAATTGGTTTGATGCGATGATGTTCAATAATCGTAAGCATTTTATCTAATAACAATGATGAAAAATTTGGTTCTTTAACACTTATTACGATAACTGCTTGATCAACATTACTAATTGGGGGTCTTACTAATTCATTTTTCCTTGGCAAAATATCAACAATAACTTTGCCCTCAGAATCAAAATTAACTAAATCACCAACTAATGGGGTAATATTATCTTTTTTAAATTTACCCCTAGCTTTACATAAAATGATATCATCATTATATTTTACATAATAATTATCACTAATTAACTTAATTATTTGGCCTTTAACTAAGTTGTTACTCAAGTTCTTCATCTCCAGTTGGATCTTCTTCACCCTCTTCAGCTGGGGTGACAGCTACTTTAATTTTTAAGGTTGAACCACTAACGATGACTGATTCTGGAGCTCTACTTTGATAAATAATCTTACCTGGTTCTTCATCAGTAGTTTCAACATATTCAATGGTCAAGATTAAATTGTATTCTTCAGCAAAAGCTTCAACATCTGTTAGGGTCCAATCCTCAGTCGTAAAGTTAGGATAAGTTTCAACAATATTAGGGATATATAAAGTAACCGTTTCACCTTTAGCTAATTTCGTCCCTTTAGCTGGTTCTTGACCAATGATAATATCAGGATCATATTTATCAGGATCATCGACATCTTGTTTTTCAATTAAAACTCCTAATCCATGAATTGTTTCTAAAATAGTTCTTACTTCAATATAATTTTTACCAACATAATCTTCTAATTCGATATAAGCAGGTCCAGTTGATTCATATAAAGTAATTTTTGAACCCTTCTTGACTAATTCTCCAATTTCAGGAGTAGTCTTTACAACTTTACCAATTGGAATAGTATCACTAGCAATTGGTTTAGATTCGGCGGCTACTTCAAAACCTAAACTCCTTAGTTTATTCTTAGCTTCCACAATTGATAAATTAGACACATCAGGAATTTTTACATCAGGAACGTTTGTAAAGTATGGAAGGATTAAAAATAAGAGCGCAAAGAAGGTTAATAGCGTTAAGAATAATCCTCCAAATATTATGACCCATTTATTATTTTTTTCCATATTATCACCTGCTATTTGTTTAGAAGCTATTTCTTTAACTTCTTCTTTTTCTTCATCCTTTTCATTATTAATTACTGGTAGTTTTTTAGTATCTTCAAGTTCATGTTCTAAGTATTTATAAACATGCCGCGGTTCATTTATTTTATCTTCATTTAGTGCTGTTTTTAAATCTTCATGCATTTCTCTTACACTATTGTATCTATTTTTAGGATTCTTAGCGGTCGCTTTTAAAATAATATTTTCAATACTCTGTGGTATATCACTAATTTGCTTGCGAATATTTGGCATCTGATCTTTTAATTGTTTTAGAGCAATCTCAATGGCATTTTCACCTTTGAAAGGAAGTTTTCCGGTTAACAATTCATACATGATAATACCTAATGAATAGATATCGCTTTTAATAGTTGAACCTTTGCCACTAGCTTGTTCTGGTGACAAATAATGAACTGACCCCATAACTGAATTAGTTTGCGTTAAATTAGAAGCATTAAGAGCCATAGCAATACCAAAATCAGTTATTTTAACTAAGCCATTTTCTAAAATCAAAATATTTTGGGGTTTAATATCACGATGGATAATATATAAATCATGAGCTTGAGCTAAACCATCAGTTAATTGCAACATGATATCGATAACTTCAGGAACAGTTAAGAAACTACGCTTTTTCAATAATTGTTTTAAAGTCTTGCCTTTAATATATTCCATCACAATATAGTACTCACCATTATCTTCACCAACATCATACATTTCAACAATGTTAGGATGCGACAAACTACTTGCTGATAGCGCTTCACGCTGAAAACGTCTGACAAATTTTTCGTCAGATGCTAAATCACCTCTTAAAATTTTAATTGCTACTTTTCGATCAAGAATAGTATCATGGGCTAAATAAACATTAGCCATACCACCTTCACCAATGTTACTGATAATTTCATAACGATCATTAATTTTTTGACCCTTTGTTACCATATTTATCACCACTCTTCTTGATTAAATAGGCAATTGAGATATTATCAGTACCTCCTCGATTATTACTCTTTTTAACTAGTTTAATAACTTTTTCTTCAATATCTAAATCACTATTTAGAACTCTTTCAATTTGTTCCGTAGTAACCATATTAGTTAACCCATCACTACACAACAAAATAGCATCAACATTTGGATCGACGTCAAAAATATCCATTTCAATTGAAGCATTAGTCCCTAAAGCTTTCATCAAAACATTTTTTCTTGGATGTTCTTTAGCTTGTTCATTAGTTAGTTCACCGGTTAAAACTAATAGACCTACTAACGTATGGTC
Organism: Caryophanales bacterium UBA1423; assembly: GCA_002304855.1. Classification (GTDB taxonomy): domain Bacteria; phylum Bacillota_I; class Bacilli_A; order RF39; family UBA660; genus UBA660. The sequence goes on from DBPJ01000011.1 coordinate 8,719, forward strand.
TTTAGTAATTTTATGTAATTTTTCGTCTTTCAATACAAATCCAGAACTATCACCAATATTACCAAATAGTAAATAGTCTTTAGTTAAAATAGCCACTACTAAAGTAGCACCCATTCCTTTACCGTTTGCATGTTCAGTGGCATATTCTAAAATTTTATAATTAATTTCATTAGCATGCCTTCTTAACCAATTGACCGCTTCTGTTTTTGAACCAATGGTTTCTAACGAGGTAAAGTCTTTAGCTAAATGAGTAATAGCTAACGATGAAGCTACTTCACCACTAGAATGACCTCCCATACCATCAGATACTACCATCAAATATTCATGCTTTTTATTTTTAACAATTATGACACTATCCTCGTTATGATCTCTAACTTTACCTGGATCAGTTATATAAAAAGTCTCCATCATAATCCTCCTAATACTTAGATCTCAATTGACCACAAGCAGCATTGATCGTTGTTCCAAACTCTCTTCTGATTGTAACATTGATTTTATTTTTCTTTAAAATATCATAAAAAGCTAAGATTCGTTCTTTACTGCTCTTCTTATAATCAAGATTACTCGTTTCATTATAAGGGATTAAATTGACATAACAATTAATACCTTTTAATAATTTGACTAAGGCTAAGGCATCATCTTCACTATCATTTATATCATACAACATTATATATTCAAAAGTCACGCGTCGGTTGGTTTTTTTTATATATTGTTTAATAATTTCGATAATTTTTGAAATATTATACACTTTATTGACAGGCATAAGTTTACTTCTAACATTATCGATTGCTGAATGAAGACTAATAGCTAAATTAACTTGGAAAGGTTCATTCATGAAAGCTTCAATTTGGGAAATTAAACCACAAGTCGATACCGTAATACGTCTTGCTCCAATATTTAAACCTTTATTATCATTAATGATCTTGATGAATTTAATAACATTATCGTAATTATCAAATGGTTCGCCAATTCCCATGATGACAACATGGGTAATATGTTCATTTAATTCTCGTTGAATCATCAATATTTGTAAGACCATTTCAGCTGGCTCTAAGTCGCGTACCTTTTTTAAACGACCACTTTCACAAAATAGACATCCCATATTACAACCAACTTGAGTAGAAATACAAATACTATTACCATAATTATGTCTCATTAAAACTGTTTCAATCTTATGGCCATCGTTTAATTCAAATAGATATTTAACTGTATCAATTGTTTCCTGTTTGTCAATAATCTTTAACCTATCAATTGTTAAATAATCATTTATTTTATTAATTAAATCATAGCTAAACGTAGTAACTTCACTAAAGGTGGTAATTTTTTGGTGATATAAAAAATCATATAACTGATGAGCTCGATATTTTTTTTCATCAATGCTAATAAAAAAATCTTCCAATTCTCTTAAGGTATAATTATATACACTAGTCATAGTATTCACCTTATTAATATCAATATTATAACAGAAATTTAGATAAAAAAATAGGGGTGACCCCTATTGTAATTTTAATAAAAGACACGACCAATTAAACTATTTTTATCTTGGATGCCATTTAAATAATCTTTAGCTTTCATTCTTGGTTTACCTTCTGGTTGAAGTTCAGTGATAATAATTTCACCATCAAATACTTTAACGCCAATACCATCTTCATAAAGAGCTACAATTTCACCATTAATTTTACCAGTATATGAGTTAGTACCTATACGACTAGCCCATATCTTGATAATTTTACCACTCAATCTAGAATATGCTCCTGGCCAAGGACTAAGACCTCTAATGCGATTAAAAACTTGACGTTTCTCATCATCCCAATTAATAACTTCAATATCACTGGTTAAATTCCAAGCATAAGTAGCTTCACGTTCGTTTTGTTTAACGGGATTAATATTGCCACTAATAATATCTGGTAAAGTATCGAGTAGTAAATCTCGACCTAAGATGCTTAATTTATTGTGAAGAGTACCAGCATTATCTTCATCTAAAATATCAATTTCACGTTGTCTAATAATGTCTCCACGATCCATTTTTTCATTCATGAACATGATTGTAACTCCCGTTTTATAATAACCCTCAATAATAGCACGATGAATTGGTGCACCACCTCTTAATTTTGGTAACAATGAAGCATGAACATTAATGCATTTAAAGCGAGGTGCTTCCAATAATTCTTTAGGTATTATTTGCCCATAAGCACAAGTGATAATAATATCAGGTTGTAAATCGAGAATAGGTTGATATTCTTGTCTAATATTAGTTGGTTGTAAGACCGGAATGTTATGTTTTAGAGCCACTTCTTTAACTGGAGAAAAAGTTATTTTTTGATCACGACCAACTTTTTTATCCGGTTGAGTTACCGCTCCAATCACTGTACATTGTTCAATAAGGGCTTCTAAGATTGGAACACTAAATAATGGAGTTCCCATAAATACAATTCTAATATCTTTCATACATATCTCCACCTATTATAATTATATCATGACAATTGCAGTTTAAAAATATGTAAATTTATATTTTAATTGGATCAATATCAACCTCAATGTTAATCTTTTGATTATGTTCATAATGGTTAATCAAATCTTTTAATATTGGTATAACCTTAGCTTTATCTTTACATTTAATAAGACATTGAAAGCGATAGATATTGTTAATTTTATATAAATTAGCGGTTGAAGGTCCTAAAACAATCATATCATCATTAACCAGTTGTTTTAAATAATCGCCTATCTTTTGACTTGCTTCTAACCCTAATTTATAGTCCTTACTTAATATTCTAACCAAAATCATAAAATAATATGGCGGATAACGCAAGGTCCGTCTAATAATCATTTCTTGATTATAAAAGCCAAGATAATCATGATTTTTAGCGCACTCAATACTATAATGATCAGGATTATAGGTTTGGATGATAACTTCACCTTCAAGATCTTGACGGCCAGCCCGACCAGCTACTTGGCTTAACAATTGGAAGGTTCGTTCCCCACTTCTAAAATCTGGAATATTTAAGCTAGTATCACCATTGATAACGCCTACTAAAGTAACCTTGGGAAAATCTAAACCCTTAGCAATCATTTGCGTACCTAATAGAATATTATATTTTTCATTTTTAAAATCAGTTAAGATATGTTCATAAGCACCTTTTCTAGTAGTTGTATCGATATCCATTCTCACTAATTTAGCGTCAGGAAATAATTTAGTCAATTGTTCCTCGACTTTTTCTGTACCAATACCTAATTCTCTAATATCGTCACTATCACAATTTAAACATTTAGTTAATTTTTTGGTCCCATAACCACAATAGTGACAACGCATCATGTTGATCTTTTTATGATAAGTTAACGAAATATCACAATTAGGACATTTATGAGTAAAGCCACAATTAGGACAACTAACAATTGTTGAATAACCTCGCCTATTTAACAATAATATAACTTGTTCTTGTTTAACTAATCTATCTTTTATTTTATCAATCAATAAAGTAGAAAAATAGCGATTTCCCTTCTTTATTTCATCTTTCATATCAATGATAGTGACTTTAGGTAACCCTTTATCATTAATGCGATCAGGTAATGATAATAGTTGATATACTCCTTTTTTAGCTCGAGCATAACTTTCTAATGAAGGAGTAGCACTACCTAACAACAATGGACATTGATGATAATGGCTGCGCCATTTAGCAATCTCAATGGCATGATAACGAGGATGATTTTCTTGTTTATAAGTCGTACTATGTCCTTCATCAATAATGATGATACCTAAATTTTTAAAGGGCGCAAAAATAGCACTTCTAGCCCCAATGACAATTGATACTTCTTCCCTTGCTATTTTACGCCATTCATCATATTTTTCACCATCACTAAGACCGCTATGTAGAATAGCTACATGATCATTAAAGCGACTTCTAAAACGACTGACAATTTGGGGAGTTAAACTAATTTCGGGTACTAAAATAATGGCTTGTTTTCCGTGTTTAATTACTTCACTTACTAATTCCATATATACTTCGGTTTTCCCGCTACCAGTAACGCCATGTAAGAGAAAGGGTTTTTCTTTATTGAGATGTTTTTTTACCTCATTGATAACTTTTAACTGATTATCAGTTAATTCTACTTTTTTATATTCTAAATGATGATGATGAGTAGTACGATAAGTTTCTTTAACTATTTCTTTAATAATTTGTTTAGTTAATAAAGTTTTAACACTACTAGCTGATATTTTAGTTAAATCACTTTTCTTTTGACTACCCTTATCAATCAACAAATCCATTATTCTTTTGGCCGCTGGACTTAATTGATAATTATCAATTTCCGCTAACTCAATATTTAAATCAAGATATGTTTCTTTTTTAATATTGACACGCTTATTTATTTTAGCTTTTAACGCTAATGGTAACATTACTTGATAAGCTTGTATTAAATAACAAAGAGTTGTATCGCTAATATATTTACCTAATGATAATAATTCTTCATTTAATACTGGTTGCTCATCAATAACTTCAATTATTGCTTTTAATTCATAATCAGTAGGAGCATTATCCTCTAAACCCAAAACAAAAGCATGTAATTGCTTCTTACCAAAAGGAACTTTAACGCGCATGCCAACTTTAATTATATTTATAAAATCAGTTGGGACAATATAAGTAAACGTCTTATTAATCGGTTTAGCCCCTAATTCTACTAATACATTAGCGACCATAACATCACCTACTTTAATTATATCACAAATAAAAAAACAACCTCTTGGTTGTTTTAAATCCATCTCGTATTAGTAACATGTTTTAACATTTCTTCTTCATAATCTTTCATAAAGTTAGTCACTTCATTCATTAGTTGAGTAGTTAAAATATCTGGTTGATTATCAAAATATTCAGTTAGATATTTTTTTAAAGCACTAGCAAAATTACAATCACTAATAAATTTTTCTAAGGCTTTATTAACTAATGCTAGCAAATTAATATCACTTTTATCATCAATATTGACACTAAAAACATAATCTTGATAATGTTCAATAAGCCTTCTAGTTAGATTATCTGATTCAATATAAATATAATTACAAATCTTATTATAATTTGGACATTTATCTAATATTCTTTTCTGTCTTTCCTTTTTAGTCATAGTTATCCCTCCAAATTAGAGTGATTAGAACAATCTTATTATATCATTAAAAGCAATATATAGCATTAAGGCCATCAAAATATAAAAACCAATAGTATGTAAATAATTTTCAATTTTAGCATCTACTGGTCGCCCAATAATTCTTTCTATGACCAGAAATAAGAGTCTACCCCCATCAAATGCTGGAAAAGGAATTAGATTGATAAAGCCAACATTGATACTTAAAAAAGCCATTAAATATAATACGCTATCAAATCCCGCTTTAGCTTGCTCACCAACAATCGAATAAATACCAATAGGTCCTGATACTTTATTGATTCCTAAATTGCCACTAAATAAATTGATAATGACAATAAACAAAGTTTTAATTAAAGAAACGGTTTTAGTAAAAGTATATTTAAGTGCTGGTATTAATCCATAAGTTCGTTCATTATTGATGACAATTCCTAAACGATATACTTCCCGATTATTAATTAATTCTTTCTTTAAGGTAATATTATAGGTTTCAATCGTATCATCGGGATGTTTTACCGTAATAACCATTGGTTTTTCTTGGCTACTTAATTCTAATTCAATTAGAATATCATCCCAAGTCTTTATCTTGCGATCATTAACTTGTAAGATAAGATCACCTTTTTGTAATCCAGAACTATATGCTGGATAACCTTCTTCTAAATCATTAATGATTGGTGCTTCATTAGGAACACCCCAAAACAAACCAATCATAAATAAAAGTAAAAGGGCAAAGATAAAATTAAAAGCAACACCACTAATAATAGTAAAGAAGCGTTCATACCAAGTCTTTGATTGCAATCTTTTATTAATGGGAATACGTTCATCAGCTTTTATTTCTTCACCAGCTAATTGGACATAACCACCTAATGGTATTAGTCTGATTGAATAAATGGTTTCATCATTTTCTCTTTTTTTAGAAAAGAGTTTTGGACCCATGCCTAAAGCAAACTCATATACATAAATTCCAGCTTTTTTGGCCGCAAGAAAATGACCAATTTCATGAACCATAATAGTTATGCCTAAAATCAAAAGAAAATAAACTAATGTCATGTAATCACCTTCTATTTATATTATAGTAATAAATATCGTAAATACAATAATAACTAAGATAAGACTATCTAATCGATCTAAGATTCCGCCATGTCCTGGCATAATATTTGAATAATCTTTTTTATTAAAATGTCTTTTAATCGAACTAAAAATCAAATCACCTAATTGTCCAACAATACATAAAAAAGCACTAATTAATATTAAATGAGCTATATTAATATTACTATTGATAACTTCATAGTAGAACACACTACTAAATAAAGTACTAAAGAATAAGCCCCCATAGAAACCTTCCCAAGTTTTTTTAGGTGAAATATTGGGACTTAATTTATGTTTACCTATTAGTCTACCCGTTGTGTAAGCATAAATATCAGTAATGATAGTAATTAACAAAATATATATTAAATAATTTAAATCATAGTTACGAACTAATATTAATAGATTAAAAGCCATACCTAAGAAAAAGATTGAACCAATTAAGAATAACGCATCATCAATATTATATTTCTCATTGTTTTGATAAAATACTAATGGTAATAAAATAGTTGCTAATAAAATAGTTATAACGCGATAATCTATTTCATAGATAAAAGTATTATTATGATAATTATTTAAGACTAACATAATAAATATTAAGTAAGCGATCATTTTAATTACTGGTGGTAAAGTTCTTTTCGTTTGTTTAACATCAATTAATTCTTTTAAAGCTAAAGCGGAAACAACTCCTACCATGATGTAATAAAGACTACCACCAACGATAATAATAGGTATAACTAATAATAAGGCAATCGCCGCACTAATTACTCTTTGTTTCATTCCCACCAAATCTCCTATTCCTTCGATTAAACTCTAATATCGCTTCATCAAAATCAGCAGTTGTAAAAGCCGGAAAATATATTTTAGGAAAATATAATTCAGCATAGGCCATTTGCCATAACATAAAATTACTGATTCTATTTTCGCCACTAGTTCTAATAACAAAATCAATATCGGGCAAATCTTGATAGAGATATTGGTGAAATAAATGACGATCAATATCTTCTATTTTTATTTTTCCAGCTAATATATCACGACTAATATTTTTAGTAGCATCAACTATTTCATCTTGTCCACTATAGTTTAAACAAATATTTAAAATACCACTCTTATTATTAGCTGTATCATTAGTTATTTTATCCATAGCTGCTAATACATCTTTACGCAGTAATTCTCTTCGCCCTGAAAAAATAACTTTTACATCTTTCTCCTTAAAAACATAATGTCTTTTATTTAACATGTTGACAAATAAATCCATTAAATAACCTACTTCTTCTTTACTACGTTTAAAATTTTCAGTTGAAAAAGCAAAGACACTTAATATTTTAATACCTTTTTCATAAGCATATAAAGCTATTTTTTCTAAGGTCTTACTACCTTCTAAATGCCCTTCACTTCTCGTTAAGCCTCGTTCAGTAGCCCACCGGCCATTGCCATCCATGATAATAGTTAGATGCTTAGGTAAAGTTAATCCTTCATAATTCATGTTTAATTCTCCTTACTGTCTAATTTGTTATTCAGTTGCCAATTTTTCAATCGCATAAATATGTTCCATTTCGGCCTCAGATAAAACTCTATTATAGACTCGAATATCATCAATATAACCATCAAGATAATAATCAGAAGTATAGCGACCTAATAAAACATCAGCGGTATTATAACCTAAAGCAGCCCCAAAGGTAGTATTCTTTAGTTCACCATTAACATATGTTTTCATTTCGCCAGTAATACTATCAAAAGTACTTGCTACTAGATACCATTTTTCTTTATCAAAGATTGGTAAAGAGGTATTATATCTTTCACCACCTGGTCCAAAAATACTCCAAAGGTTATCACTAACATTATTACCATATATATAGTAAGAACCGGATGTACCACCTGTAGCTTTATTTATTAACATCCAATTAGTATTTTCAGTACTACTGAACTTTAACCAACCCACTATACTAATAGAAGCTGGCATTAGACTTGGTTTATTACCACAATTGACATAATCATCTACTCCATCTAATCTTAAGGCCTTATTAGTTACTCCCAAACGGTTTGGAGCCCAGGTAGCCCCATATATTGTTCCATTATTGCCATTACCAGAATAATCTAGGGCATCACCGTCAAATTTCCAATATCCTACTAGCCCCCTACGATCAACTACCGCTCTTTCATAATACCCCCCAGTAACCATATCTTCACCGCAATCTAAATATGGAGTATATGTATATTTAGTAGCGGTTGTTTTTTCAACTACGACATAACCTTTACATACAATTGAGGGATCTTCGGGATTTTTAACTTCTTTAGTATATCCCCCTTTAACCAAGGTATCTAAAAGAACAATAGTTTTATCAGCAACATTTCTTGGCAATAAAGTAGTATCCATTTTATAATAGTTTTCAGCTGCTATTCTCAATAGCTCGGTATTAGATTCAAAAATCTTATCACCAGTATCTTTTAAAACTTTAGTAACTACTGGAACTGTTATTAATGATATGACACCAATGATAACAATAACCGCTAAAATTTCAATTAAAGTAAATGCTTTTTGATTATTCATTATAATCACCTTTTATTTATACATTACTTATTATATATTAATTACTATACTTTTTCAACGAAATAAAAAAGAACTAGACAATAGTTCTTAAAAAGAATCAACGTTTATCTTTACTTTTTTATTACCATTAATATACCCACTAGCTTGTACTATGGTTCTAATTGCATTAGCCATACGACCTTCTCTACCAATTACTGCTCCCATATCTTCTTCGCTAACAATTACTTGAATTAAGATAAAATTATCTTCTTCAGTATCAAATTGTTTAACAGCTACTTTATCGGGATTTTTAACGATTGATTTAATTATTTCTTCAGTTAATTTTACTAAATCCATTATTTATTTTTCCTCTCATTAAATTTAGCTATAATACCAGATGAGACTAATAAATTACGAACAGTATCTGATGGTTTAGCGCCCATACTTAACCATTTAATAGCTTTTTCTTCATCTATTTTCACCTCAGCTGGAGTAGTTAGGGGATTATAGGTTCCAATCAATTCAATAAACTTACCATCCCTTGGACTTTTTGAATCAGCGGCAACAATACGATACATTGGTCGTTTTTTTGCTCCCATTCTTTTTAATCTTAATTTAACTGCCATGTTATTCCTCCTTTTTATTGTTCCATTATATCTGAAAAAGAAATAAGTGTCAACTATTTTTGTTGACACTTAATTATATGTAATTCTCCTCGATATTTTCCTCTATTTCCTTTTCTACTTCCGGCGATAACTCTTCTTCAGTTACTACCGGATCAACAATTTCCTCCCATGGTTCTTCCTCAGGTTCAATCCCAACTTTTACTTTTGTTTCACCAACTATTTCAATTCCTAATTCCTTTTCAATAATAAATTCAATTACATCATCTTTATTTTCTACCTTAGTACAATTAGGTTGCTTTAGGACTCTGACTATGATATCGCGTTCAGTAGATAAATCATCATCAGTTTTAATATTAACCATAACTTCTTCTAAATAATCAATGGTTTTATTCATTACGGCTGTCTTGGTATCATTATCATATGAATACCACATATTGACATCAAAACTACCCTCAATAACAATCTTATTGTTTTTCTCATAACCTTTAAATTTATGATTAATTACCCAACAACCCAATACAGTATCAACATCTACTTCTGGTGTCATGGAATAACTATTTTTAAAGTATTTCTTACCCTTACCAATAATAGCTTTTGTTACAATTTCCCTAAATGTTGCCACTTTATCCCTCCTCACTTTAATTTATGCATAAATTAACCATTTTGTGCTTATTATAGAAAGACTTTTGTCTTTCTTTAATATATGATTATGGTTAGTAAAGTATTATTAATATAGTATATTCAGCTTAAGTGAGGAGGTTAATTTAATCAACTATTTCACCATATAGATTCCAAGTCTTAGCATCAGTAATTCTAACATTAACGATTTGACCGAGATATTTATCATCGCCAACAATGTTAACTAATTTGTTAGTTTCGGTATAGCCAGCTAATAATTTTTTATTTTTGCTATCTTTTCCATCAATTAAGACTTTAATAATTTTATTTAGATATTGTTGATTACTCATTAGAGCATATTTACTGACTAATTCATTTAATCTTTGTAAACGTTCATTTTTAACTTCAAGCGGTGTATCATCTTTTAATTTAGCAGCTGGCGTACCAGCTCTTGGAGAAAAGATAAAAGTGTAAGCAAAATCAAATTTTAATTGGTTGTATAGATCTAAAGTCTCATTAAAATCTGCTTCCGTTTCACCTGGGAATCCTACAATAATATCAGTTGAAATAGCAACATTAGGGATATTTTCTTTTAATTTATTAAATAATTCAATATAACTTTCTTTAGTATATCTACGTCCCATTAACTTTAAGATTTTATTACTACCTGACTGAATTGGTAGATGAATATAAGACATGATATTGGAATTATCTTTGATTACCTTTATCATTCCATCAGTAAAATCCCATGGATGACTAGTAACAAATCTAAGGCGTTCAATTGGTAATTTGCTGATATCTTTCAATAGATGTTCCATATTATAGGTGCGATTAGTAAAATCTTTACCATAAGCATTGACATTTTGCCCTAATAACGTTACTTCTTTATAACCTTTAGCAATTAAATCTTTAACCTCATTGATAATATCTGCTGGTCTTCTACTTCTTTGTTTACCTCTTACATATGGCACAATGCAATAAGTACAAAATTTA
>DBPJ01000012.1 GCA_002304855.1 Caryophanales bacterium UBA1423
CCAAAAGGTAACGGAGGCGCCCAATGGTTCCCTCAAAATGGTTGGAAATCATTTGTAGAGCGTAAAGGTATATAGGGAGCTTAACTGCGAGACCTACAAGTCAAGCAGATGCGAAAGCAGGGCTTAGTGATCAGGCGATTCAGTATGGAATGGTCGTCGCTTAACGGATAAAAGTTACCCCGGGGATAACAGGCTGATACCACCCAATAGTTCACATAGACGGTGGTGTTTGGCACCTCGATGTCGGCTCGTCNNTTAAAGCGGTACGCGAGCTGGGTTCAAAACGTCGTGAGACAGTTTGGTCACTATCTGTCGTGGGCGTAGGAAAATTGAGGAGCGCTGTCCCTAGTACGAGAGGACCGGGATGGACATACCAATGGTGTACTTGTTGTCACGCCAGTGGCACCGCAAGGTAGCTATGTATGGAAGGGATAAACGTTGAAAGCATCTAAACGTCAAGCTCACTCCAAGATGAGTTTTCCCATTTCTTTAAGAAAGTAAGATTCCAGGAAGACTACCTGGTTGATAGGCTAGAGGTGGAAGCATGGCGACATGTTGAGCTGACTAGTCCTAATAAATCGAGGATTTAACCCTAATTTATTTGAGATAGCACATTATTCTGTTTTGAGAGAATTATTTCTCTAAATTTTTCCTGGTGACGATAGTGAAGTGGATACACCTGTTCCCATTCCGAACACAGCAGTTAAGCACTTCAGCGCCGACGATAGCGAGAGCAAAAATAGGTAATTGCCAGGAATTTTTTTGTTTGTAAATCTATTGTAATTAATATTGTCTCATAATTATTATTGTGTTACCCTTAAATCAGTAGGCAAACAATGGAAAATAGTAATTTTGAAAAAAATACCCAAAAAGGGTTGATAACATTCTTAATAGTAATAATTTTATTATTAGTTTCAGGTTTGGGTTATTACATTTATAAGGATCTTAAACCAAGTGATAACATCGAAAATAATGCACAAGAAGAATAAAATACTGAAATGACAGCTGAATGGTTTGATGATTATTTAACCCCTCTCTTCAAAGTTAATGGTGCGCGCTATTTTGATGCCGAAGAAAATATAACTGCTGAAGATATAGGGGTTTTGGGCATCAATTTAACCGTTTGCATCAGAGGTCAAGGTCAACTCCTTGAAAAAATTGGAGATGAATATTTAATAACCGAAAGTGATATTGTAAGTAATATTGAAAAATATTATGGCAAAAATGTTACATATGAAATTGATGATGATCAATTCCGATATGATGAATCAAAAAAAAGATATTTATCTACTTTAGAATTTGGTGTTGGTTGTGTAAGTGAAGGACCTGAAGCTGAATATGTAATTAGTAATGTTATTTCCCAAGGTAATGACGTAACATTAAATGTATTAGAAGATTATAAAGGTGAGGCAGACAATAGAAATTATACTGTAAGCTTAGAATGTTACAATGATAATTGCATTATAAAAAGTATTGAGGAAAAATAAATAAAAAAAGGACTAATTGCTAGTCCTTTTTTTATTTACCTTTACTTATGTTAATATTAGGTTCATAATTTTCAAATATTATATTATCTACTTTAGCCTCATTTAAAATAATTGATTCCTCATTATAATTTCTAATTGTCCAAGCTAAAACAATTTTATTATCGCCTCTTTGTCTTAAATTGGCTACCATTTTATTTGTTAGTCCGCGTTTTTCAACGGCATAAAAATCATAATCTCTTTTAACTAATTTAGTATATAATGGTACCGTTGCAACCGAAAAAGCGGGAATTAATAATCCGACTTTTGTCATTTTGCCAACTTCATCAAAACTTTTATATTGAAGCATTTCAGGACAAAAACTTTGGACATAAGCAGGACCTTTGTCTCTATATTTTTTTAATGCTTGGCTCAATAATTCAAATGTACGCCTTGCTTCTTCTGACGTGCTAAAAGCCAAGCCATACCATCCTCTGGTTTTTATTTCTATAAGCAATGGTACTCGGCCATCTACTAATTCTAGGACTTCTTCAAGAGTAGGTATATGTTGATCAGTGCCTGCTAACTTTATTCGTTTTCTTTTGATTTCGGTAAGTTCTTCGGTTTTAATATTAACTTCCCAGTTAGTTAATCTTCTTAAACTACCATCGTGAAACCAAAGTAGCTTGCCTTCATTAGTTAGTCTTAAGTCCCCTTCGATAGCATAACCTTTATCAATAGCTGCTTGAATGGCAGCTAGGGTGTTTTCAGGTTTAGTTTCATCATGAAGGGCACGATGAGCAATTGGTCTATTTATTAAATGCTCCATATCCATATTTTGCTCTCTCTTTCTTCTGTTATTTCTGCTGCTTTAGTATATATTATTTACCTAAGTTTGTCAATAAATTAATATAATTAGATAAATATAACAAAATTTTAATTGCTTTTTTACTCTTTTTTGTTACAATATATAATTGCTTATTTAGGGGGGCCAAAAATGCATCATTATATTGAGCCGGGTAACGCCATCGAATTACAGTTTTTTGAAACTAATGAAACAGGTCAGAAATTATTAGTGGGAAAACATCCTGGATTAGTTTTAGATATAATTGATGGCTACATTTATTTTTTGCCAATATCTATTACTTATCGCCGTAATGATGGTACCATTTATGCTTATAAAAGGCATAAAAATAACCCGAAAGGTTTGATTAGAAATATCAATTTAAATGTAATTGGTAAAATACCAATTGCAAATTATGAATTATGGTTCAGTATTGGCAAAAAAGAATTTTTATATATCCTTAAAGCATTTATTATTTGTCAGGAAGCAAAAGCAGCAAAGGTTGAAAATTATGCTAAAATAAAGGCTAAAATTGAAGAAACCTATGGACCTGAGTTAGCCAAAACAATAGTTAAAAAACCTCCAAACTGTAGAGGTTAACACTAAAAATTATAAAAAACCAAAAACAGGTTGAATAACTTGTTTTTATTTTGTTATAATAAAGTAGGTGATTATATGGAATATAAGGTAACAACTTATAATGAGCAAGAAACAACCGAATTAGCCCAGAATATTGAATCAGAAAGATTTCCTAATATGGTTATCTGCTTAGAAGGAGACCTTGGCAGTGGCAAAACTATTTTTACTAAAGGGATTGCTAATGGACTAGGAATTCAAGAAACAATTACTTCGCCTACTTTTAATATTATTAAAGAATATCATGGCGAACTTCCATTATATCACATGGATGTCTATCGTCTTAAAGGTTCAATAAAAGATTTAGGACTTGAAGAGTATTTTAAAAAAGGTGGTATTGTTGTTATTGAATGGGCTGATATGATTGAACAATACTTACCTAAAGAACGTTTAGATATTAAAATAAAAATAACTGGTGAAAATACTAGGGTATTTATCATTACTCCAATGGGTAAAAAATATGAAGATTTATGTGAGGCTGTTTTGTGAAAACGTTATTTATAGATACTTCGTTATCTAATTTAGTAATTGGTATTGTTAATGGTGACGACTTACTTTACATTGAATCAAATAAATTAAGTCATCAATTATCAACTTATACTCTTCCCCGTTTGGTGGAAGTTTTTAATAATTGCCATTTAAAACCTAATGATATTGATACCATTATGGTTATAGAAGGCCCAGGATCATTTACTGGTCTTCGTATTGGGATTACAATTGCTAAGATAATGGCTTGGACTTTAAATAAGAAGATAATTCCTATCTCAAGCCTACATGCCATGGCTTTATCAGTTAATGATGGCGATTATATTATTCCCGTTATAGATGCTAGAAGTAATAGTTACTATGCTAGTATCTATGATAATGATTTAAATTTATTGATGGAGCCACAATATATTAGTAAGGATAAATTACTAAATGAGATAAAGAAATTAAAGGGTAATCTTAAAATTATTAGTGATCATGATTTTTATCTTGCTGATCTTAAAGTTAATGAAATAAAACTTGATGTTTTAAATATTGTCAAGAGCTATATTAATCATGAAGGTATAAGTGTTCATAAATTAGTACCTAATTATTTAAAACTAACTGATGCGGAAAGAAAATTATATGAGAAGTGTGATTAGATGATCCAAGAAATTAGTTTAAATAATTTTGAGCCATTTAAACCTCTTGTTAATGATTTAATTAATCTAAATGAAATAAAAAAAGATTTAATATCTAATCCTTTCAGTCATTATATTATATATATTATTGATAATATGGTTGTTGGTTTTACTCACTATTTATTAATCTATGATCGAATTGAAATAGCAGATATTGAAGTAAAACCAGCTTTTAGAAGACAATCTATTGCTACTAAAATGATGAACTATATTATTGATGAAAGTATAAAAAATAGATGCCAAAATATTACTTTAGAAGTAAGAAAAAGTAATTTAATCGCTATTAATTTATATCAAAAGCTTGGTTTTAAAGAAAAAACTATTAGACCACAATATTATGGCGATGAAGATGGATTGCTAATGGAAAAAGAGTTGATAAATAATGAAAGATGTGTACATATTAGCCATTGAAACTAGTTGTGATGAAACTAGTGCTAGTATCATTAAAAATGGTAGTAAAGAAATTAGTACGGTTGTATTATCACAAATGGATATTCATAAACAATATGGTGGAGTAGTACCTGAAATTGCTAGTCGCCATCATATTAGAAATATTACTTTAGTGTTAGAAGAAACTTTACAAAAAGCTAAGATGAAAATGAAACAAATTGATGCCTTTGCTGTTACTTATGGACCGGGTTTAATTGGGTCATTACTTATTGGCCTACAAACTGCTAAAACTTTATCATTTATTTATCAAAAACCATTAATACCAGTTCATCATATTGCTGGGCATATCTATGCTAATCAATTAGAAAAAGATTTTTCTTTTCCTTTAATTTGTTTAGTGGTTAGTGGTGGTCATACTGATTTAATATATATGGATGGCCATTATTCATTTAAAAAGATTGGTAGCACTTTAGACGATGCAGTTGGTGAATCTTATGATAAAGTAGCTAGAGTAATGGGTTTAGATTATCCAGGTGGTCCTTTAGTTGATAAATTAGCTGCCCAAGGTCAAGATACTTATGATTTACCTATGCCACTTGATGATGATACTTATAATTTTAGTTTCAGCGGCCTAAAGAGTGCTGTTGTCAATTTAGTTCATAATGAAAAACAAATAGGCAATGATATAGTAGTTGAAAACTTGGCTTGTAGTTTTCAAAATAGAGTTATTGATATATTAGTTAAAAAGACGATGCAAGCTATTAAAGAATATAAAGTAAAACAATTATTAGTTTCAGGCGGAGTAGCAGCCAATCGAGGGCTTAGAGAACGATTGAAAGAGGAATGTAAAAAACATCAAATTGATCTAGTTATTCCTAGAATTAATTATTGTACTGATAATGCTGCGATGATTGGAGTTGCTGCTTATTATGCATATCAAAGAGACATTATTGCTGACTTAACTTTAGATAGTAAAGCTGTTACTAATATTGAATTATAAAGAAGGGGTGTATATGAAAAAAGGATTCACTTTAGTCGAATTATTAACTATTATTGCGGTTATAGCTGTTTTAGCCTTGCTTACAGTTCCAATTGTAAATCGTAACATTCAAAGTACTAGTAGGCGTATTTATAAAACTAATGAAAGTTCTTTAGCGACAGCTGCTGAGAATTATTATAATGAAAATAATGAATTATTACCGCAAGGAACTGACAATAAATCTTTTATCTTATTATCTGATTTAGTGACTAATGGTTATATAAAAAACATAAAAAGTTTAAAAGATAAAGTAACTTCATGTAATGGGATTGTAGTAGTAGCGAATAAAGGTAATGATGTTTATGATTATAAACCTTATTTAGAATGTGAAGATGACTATATAACCGAAGGTTATGATGCAATATCAATTATTGGAGTAGTTGGGGCTAATCCAATGATTTTAAATGTTGGTGAAACTTATACAGAATTAGGTGCTGTTGCCTATTCTTCAGTTGATGGTGATATATCAGATAATATTCAAATTACAACTAATGATGTAAATACTGATGTTATTGGTACTTATTCAGTAGTATATGAAGTAATTGCTGGTGGACGCACTGAAACTATTACTAGAACTGTAAATGTCATTTCTACTTCATATGTTAAAGCGGGTTTAATTGCTGAATACAAATTTGATGATTTTCAAGAACCAACTGAAAATTATGCTCAATATCCATTTAATGCTTATGCTTTATATTATACATATAGCAGAGAAGGGGACACGCACATTTGTTATAGACAATCTGATTCAACTAGTGCTACAGTTGCACTATCCAATCCAACTTTTACGGCGGTAGCAACCTCTGGAACTATTTATACCATTAGTGGTTATCTTTACTTAAACGGGGTTCCTTTTAAGACAACAGTGCCTCATATTTCTACATATCATACTGGAACTATTAACAAAATCACTAGAGATGATGGTTATTTTGAATTTACCCAACCATTTGTTTCGTCACAATGGATTATTCATAGTAATTTAGCCAATGCTCAAATAGGAGATACAATTAAAATAAAAAATTTACAAATTGAATTTAAACATTTTGCAACTCCTTTTACTCCGGATAAGAGGACGGGTAAAGTTAAAGACTATTCAGTTCATAATTCTCCTGCATCTTTAGACCTCCAAACAACACCGAGTTGGATATCAAGTGGAGTGATTGGAGGGGCCTATAGATTTGGATTAGGGACTTTGAATCAAATAATTGCCCCTATGCAAACACCAATTTCTGAAAAACTCACCTTATGCGCTTGGATATATCCAACTCAATATCCAACTGATAAAAGTACAATTATTAAAGGGGAAAATCCTAATGGTTATTATTTAAGTTTAAGTGCCAATGGTGCTTTAGCATCATATTGGTATAATACTTCTAATCCAGGTTATCACTTAACTAGTACTGGGGCAGTTCCCTTAAATGATTGGAGCTATGTATGTACAGTATGGAATGGTACTAATAATAAATTGTATGTCAATGCTAATCCGCTACAAACAATTGCTACTACCGGTGCTGGTATTTCTTCAACTGGGATTGTCATTGGAGCCGAAAGTACAGCTAGACAATTTAAAGGTAATATTGATGAAGTCTTAATTTATAATCGCAACTTAAATGATACCGAAATTTTAAACAATTACTTAATTGGACGCCAACAATTAGATCAACAATAATATAACCACTCAGATGAGTGGTTATATTTGTTTTGATATCTTTTTTTCTAAACAACAAACTAAATAATACATGATAAAAGCTACTAGTGCTAAGATAATAATACCTGTCATGATGAGGTTCAAATTGAATACTTGTGACCCATACATTATTAGATATCCTAATCCTTTTTTTGAAACTAATAGTTCTCCCATAATAACGCCAATTAGTGACATACTGACATTTATTTTTAAAGTACTAATTATATTAGGTAAACTACCTGGTAGGATAGCTTTAAAATATATATCTTTTTTAGTTGCTTTGAATGATTTTAATAACCTAATTTGATTTTCATCATAGTTTATAAAACCATCATACAGGTTAATTATAGTAATAAAAGTTGATATTAGTAGTGCCATTAAGATAATAGAATTAGCATTAGCACCAACCCAAATGATAATTATTGGTCCTAAAGCTACTTTAGGTAAACTATTTAAAATAGTTAAATATGGTGCTATTACTTTAGCAATAAAATTATTCCACCAAAATATAGTTGCAATTATGGCCCCAATAATAGTTGCTAAGGTAAAACTAATAGTTGTTTCATATATAGTTATCAATATATGTGGATAAAGATCATTGTTTTTATGTAGGTTAATAATCGTTTTAATAATATCACCAGGACTAGAAAATAAAAACGTATTAATTAATTTTAATCTAGCTAATAATTCCCATAATGTTACTAAAATAATAAAAATTAATATTTGAGTTAAGAAGATTAATAACTTATTTCTTTTGATTCGTTTTAGATATAACAATTGTTCTTCGCTATACATGAACATCTAAATCCTTCCATATTTTTTCATAGTAACTAGCAAATTCTTTAGCTTTTCTATTCTTAATCGGAGTACTTTTATTAGTTAAATTTATTTCATATATTCTCTTTATCGTTGCTGGTCTTTTACTTAGTACTACAATGCGATCAGCCATACTTATGGCTTCAGCTAAATCATGGGTAACCATAATGACTGTTTTCTTTTCTTTCTTTATAATGCGATAGACATCATCACTAACAGCGAGTCTTGTTTGATAATCAAGCGCTGAAAATGGTTCATCTAATAAAAGTATATCAGGATTAATTGCTAAAGTTCGAATTAATGCTACACGTTGTCTCATTCCCCCCGATAAAGCATTAGGATAATGATTGATAAAATCTTGCAATCCATATTTCGCTAATAATTTTATTGCTTTTTCTTTTTTCTCCCCAGTTAATTGGTTAGTAATTTCTAATCCTAATAGACAATTGTTTAAAATTGTTCGCCAAGGAAAAAGAGTATCTTGTTGTAACATATAACCAATAATTGGTGGATTATTAGTATTATACTCGATACTCCCTTCTGATTTTTGTTCAAGTCCACATAATATTGAAAGAATAGTTGATTTACCACATCCTGATGGTCCTACAATAATAACAAACTCACCTTTACGTACCGTCAGTGAAAAGTTACTAACGGCTTCAACTTCCCCCTCTAAAGTATGATAGTTTTTCTTTAGATTTTTAATATTTAAAATTGTATCCATGTCATTGGCTTACTTTTTTGGCAAAATCATTATTTACTAACTCTTTATAAGGTGCTCTAGCTGTCAATTCGCCAGCCTCTTCCATAATATTTTGTAGGTGTTCAAATGATTCTGCAGTTAATTCTGGTGTTTTACTCCATGTATCAATATCTTTATATCTTTTAACGATGGTTATTAAATCATTCATTGAAGTGTCTGGGAATTGTCTTAAAATAACTTCAGCAATTTCTTCAGGTGTATGTTCATGGACAAAAGTTAATCCTCTATATATAGCCCTAGTAAAACCTTCAATTATTTCAGGATTCTTTCCAATATAACTTTTTCTAGCATAATAAGCAGTATATGGTACTTTTCCTCCTAGTTCGCCAATTGAAGCTACGACATAACCAAATCCTTGTTTTTCAACCATTAGGGCGTTTGGTTCAAATAAAGATACAAAGTCACCTAATCCGCCAATAAAGGCTCCTGACATAGCCGGAAAAGCTACACTGGTATCAATAGTTAATTCTTTCTTAATATCTAAGCCATGTTCTTTTAAAATCCATTCAAGAGTCATTTCTGGCATGCCACCTTTTCTACCACCAATGATGTATTTACCTTTTAGATCACTTACTTTGAAATTATCTATTTTCGTTCTTGAAACTAAAAATGATCCATCTCTTTGAGTTAATTGGGCAAAAGTCTGGACATAATCTTTTTCTCCCCCATTATAAACATAAATAGTTGCTTCTGAGCCACTAAAACCAATGTCAACATCGTTAGATAAGACTGCCGCCATTACTTTATCAGCTCCAGGTGTTAGGATTAATTCAATATCAATTCCTTCCTCTTCAAAATAACCCTTTTCAATAGCTACATATTGTGGAGCATAGAAAATACTATGAGTAACTTCTGCTAATCTCACTTTAACTAAATCGCTCTTTTTACTATCTAAAATTAAAAAAGTAGTAATTAATGAAATAACAATTAATCCTACAATCGCGATAAAAATTTTCTTCACACAATAACCTCCCTCTCAATAAATTTCATTTTATTATATTCGTCATTTTTATTATCGTGATAATAATTCACTACATCTTATGCTATAATTATGTATAGGATGAGGTGTTTCAGTATGGATCTAAATAAATTAAATGATAAACAAAAAGAAGCCGTATTATACACCGATGGCCCCCTATTAATATTAGCTGGTGCTGGTAGCGGTAAAACGAGAGTTTTAACCTATAAAGTAGCATATTTAATAGAGGAGAAAAAGGTTAAACCCTCTAATATTTTGGCGATTACTTTTACGAATAAAGCGGCTAATGAAATGAAGGCTAGAATTATTGGATTAATTGGTGATATTGCCCAAGCTATTCAAATATCTACTTTTCATTCTTTTGGTGTTAGAATCATTAGAGAAAATTCTACTCTATTAGGATACCAACCTAATTTTACTATCTTTGATGCTGATGATAGTTTATCAATTATTAAAAAGATTTTAAGTGAATTAAACTTAGATCCCGAGTATTATAATCCTCACCATATTAAAAATAGAATTAGTGGAGCTAAAAATGAATTGTTAGGTCCCGAAGAATATGAACAATATGCTAATACTGAATTTGAAAAGACAGTGGTTAAAATATATAAGAAATATAATGATAAGTTATTTAAAAGTAATTCAGTTGATTTTGATGATTTATTACTTTTACCAATTAAATTATTTAAAGAACATCCTCAAGTTTTAGCTCGTTATCAAGAAAAATATAAATATGTCTTAATTGATGAATATCAAGATACTAATCATGCTCAATATATCCTAACCAAAATGATTAGTGCTAAATATAAAAATATTTGTGTCGTTGGTGATGCTGATCAAACGATCTTTGGATTTAGAGGTTCAAATTATCGCAATATCTTAAATTTTGAATCAGATTATCAAAATGCTAAAGTAATCTTATTAGAAGAAAATTATCGTTCAACTAAAACTATCTTAGAAGCTGCTAACAATGTGATTAGAAACAATAAAATGCGCAAAGAAAAGAATTTATGGTGTCAAAATGAAACTGGTCTTAAAATTAAATATTATCGTGCCTTCGATGAAAAAGATGAAGCTGACTATATAGTAAGTGAAATAAAAAGAAAGATAGATGAAGCTAATGTTTCTTTTGAGGAGATCGTCGTTTTATATCGTACTCATGCTCAATCAAGAACGATTGAAGAAGCATTACTTAGAGCTAATTTACCTTTTAAAGTAGTAGGTAGTTTTCATTTCTATGAACGGAAAGAAATTAAAGATTTAATGGCTTATTTAAGATTAATTTATAATGAAAAAGATAATGCTAGTTTACTTCGGGCCATCAATGTTCCTAAAAGAGGGATAGGGGATGCAACAGTCGCTAAATTACAAACACTTGCTGAACAAAATAACAAGAGCATCTATGAAGTTATTGAAAGTGGTAAAGAATTAAAGTTTAAAGAATTGATTGAAGAATTTAAAGCCCTAGCTGATAAAGTGTCATTAACTGATTTAGTTGAAACTATTTTAATTAAGACAGGTATGCGTCAAGAATTAATAAATGATAAAACATTAGAATCAGATATTCGTTTAGAAAACTTAGAAGAATTTAAATCGATTACCATGCATTTTGAAACGACGATGGGCATTGTCTCATTAGCTGATTTTTTAACTGAATTATCATTAGTTAGTGATGTTAGCGAACATAAAGATGAGCGGGAAAAGATAAGTTTGATGACTATTCATTCAGTTAAGGGTTTAGAATTTGATACGGTCTTTATTATTGGTTTAGAAGAAGGAATATTTCCTCATATCAATTCATTAATGGATAGTAATGAACTAGAAGAGGAACGCCGGTTATGTTATGTAGCTATTACTAGAGCTAAAAAAGAATTACATTTTGTCAATGCTAGAAGAAGATTACTATATGGTCGAATACAAATTAATCCACCTAGTCGTTTTATTGAAGAAGTTGGTTCAGAATGTTTAGATATTAAAGAAGAACTAGTGGAACGAGAAGTATTAGACCAAAAAGACTATATGTATGATGTTGAAATGTTGTATAATAAAGATGACCATGTCATTCATAATGTCTATGGAGAAGGGATAGTGGTGGACGTCGATGATAATATTTTATCTATTGCCTTTAATTATCCACATGGGGTAAAAAAGATAATGAAAAATCATCGTAGTATTAGAAAAATAGAATAGAAAAGGAGATAATAAAATGAAAAAAGTAAGAAAAGCAGTTATTCCTGTTGCTGGAATGGGAACAAGATTTTTACCAGCTACTAAGTCAGTACCTAAAGAAATGTTACCAATTGTGGACAAGCCTACTTTACAATATATTATTGAAGAAGTAGTCGAAAGTGGTATTGAAGAAATTCTTTTAATTTCTAGTCCATATAAAAAAGCAATTGAAGATCACTTTGATCGTAGTTATGAATTAGAAAGCCGTTTAACCGCTTCATCAAAAATTGAACAAGTTGAGGAAATAAAAAAGATTGCTGGTTTAGCTAAAATTTTCTATATTAGACAAGGCGAACCTATGGGGTCAGCTCATGCTATTAGATTAGCTAAATCATTTGTGGGTGATGAACCATTTGCTGTATTATATGGCGACGATTTAATGCACTATGAAAAAGGTAATCCAGTTTTAAAACAATTAATTGATTTACATTATCAAACTAATGGCAACATTATTGGCGTCCAAGAAGTAGATCCAAGCTTAGTAAGTAAATATGGTATCATTGAATTTGAAGATGTAGCAAATGGTAAAATTAAAACTATTATTGAAAAGCCTAGTGTTGAAGAAGCACCATCTAATATAGCTGGTTTAGGTCGTTATATCATTAATAGTACTATTTTTGATATTATTGATGAGTTACAGCCAGGTAAAGGTAATGAATATCAATTTACTGATGCAATGAAAATATTGATGACTAAAGAACCTTTTTATGCTTGTAAATTTGCTGGTAAATACTATGATACAGGTAGTAAAATTGGTTATTTAAAAGCTAATATTGATTTTGCTTTAGAACGTGATGATTTAAAAGCTGAATTATTTGAACATTTAAAGCAAAAAATTGATGCATAAATAGTAAATTATGGAATATAATATAAATGTCATAACAATATTGATTGTTATGGCATAGGGAAGATCCACGGAATGTGGATCTTCCCCATTTAATTAACAAAAAAAACAGTAGGTTCCTACTGTTTTATATTTTTGTTTCGCTATGTACACTAGTAACTATTGGTTCATTTATTGGTTGGTTATCTATTTCTTCATTAGTATCGATATTTTTTTGTTTATTATAAAGCCATTCGTTTAAGTTTTCTAAAGTTACTGTTTTCTTATTTTTAGTAGTAATAAACTGCGTAATTTGACCATTCTCTAATTCAATTAGGTCAGTAGTTGCATATTTTCCATTACTATCTTTTTTAATTTGAGTTATAGTTAAATAAGGATATTCAATCCCAGACTCTAAGAATAAGAAACAAAAGGTTTTAAAGAACTCATCAATAGCTACTGGAAAAGTTACTTCTCTTAACATTTGTTCCAAATTTTTCTCATCTTTTAATCTAAATTTATAACCCTTTTCGCGAAGTGCCTTTTCAACTAAATATTTTGGTATTTCAATATATATTTTAAATTGATAATTATTATTTTCTACTTTAAAATCACACCAAGATAAATATAAAGATCTTGAATATATATTGCCAGTACTGCTATCTTTTATGCTATAAGCTATTAATTCTATTTTATTATTTTGTTTTAACGCATAAGTTTTAATTTCAATATCGTTAGTAATCGTCAATCTTCTTGAGTGTTTTGAAAAATGACCTTGACTTAGTGTAATTATGTTATTTTTACTATTCCCCTGTTTAATAGATGAGTAATGAAAAGAAAAAAGGTCAGCATCACAGTTATCTAATATTATGGTATCATCGGGACTAAATCCAATTTCAGTTAATATTCTGCCAAAATGATCATTGACCTTCCTTTTTATTCTAAGCCACGCACTTATTTCTTTTACTAATTTTTCATCTTTAAATATTATTTTTGGAGTAGTATCAGTTGTAAAAAAAGTATTCAAGCAAATTACCTCCTCTAAAATAAATTGGTTACTATTCTATGACTTTTAATTTAAAAAGTCAAGTTTTTTTCTTTTAATAACAATAAAACAGTAGANNATTTCTGCTATATTGTGAGGTGCTAGTTTTAAACTGGTGGTTTGTCTATGAAACCAATTACCTTTTATTTTAAGGTGAATGATTTTAAAAGTTAACAATTAAATCTTTATAGCAATTATGATA
>DBPJ01000002.1 GCA_002304855.1 Caryophanales bacterium UBA1423
AAATGATATATGAAAGTAGGGATTATATGGAAAGAATAGATATTATTAAAAGTATTGCTGAGCGTACTAATGGTGATATTTATCTAGGGGTTGTAGGGGCGGTTAGAACTGGTAAATCAACTTTTATTAAGAAATTCATGGAGACTTTAGTTATACCTAACATTGAGAATGAATACGATCGCAAACGAGCTTTAGATGAATTGCCACAAAGCGCTCAAGGGAAAACAATTATGACCACTGAACCAAAGTTTGTTCCAAATGTAGCCGCTAAAATACAAATTGATGACTTTTCAGCCAATGTTAGATTAATTGATTGTGTTGGGTATGTTATACCTGGGGCTAAAGGTTATGAAGATGAAAATGGTCCTAGAATGGTTAGAACACCATGGTATGATGAAGAAATACCATTTATTGAAGCAGCTGAAATTGGCACTGAAAAGGTTATTAGAGATCACTCAACGATTGGGATAGTAGTAACCACTGATGGTTCTATTTGCGAAATTCCAAGAAATGATTATGTTGAAGCTGAAGACAGGGTCATTAATGAATTAAAAGAAATTGGTAAACCATTTATTGTCTTATTAAATACTACTCATCCAATGTTACCTGAAACAGAGCATTTGGCTGACACCCTAAGAAATCAATATGACGTTCCAGTATTACCAGTCAGTATTGAAACGATGAGTGAAAAAGATATTTACAATATATTGAAAGAAGCACTATATGAATTCCCAATTCTTGAAGTAAAAGTAAATATACCTGAATGGATTGCTGTCTTAAATATCACTCATCCTGTTAAGAAAATGTATATTGACAGAATTAGAGAAAGTGTGGTTGAAGTAAGAAAACTTAGAGATATTGACAATATAACTAAACACTTCTTAGAGAATGAAGCTATTAGTAAAGCTTATCTATCAGATGTCAATGCTTCAACTGGTGAAGTTACCATTAATTTACATGCTCCTAATAATTTATATAATGAAGTACTAAAAGATATTATTGGTATTAATGTAACTAACCGTTCAGAATTACTATCATTATTCCAATCATATAATGAAGCTAAGAAAGAATATGATCAAATTAAATTTGCACTTAAGATGGTTAAACAAACTGGTTATGGCGTAGCTTCACCAACTCTATCAGATATGAAATTAGATACTCCAGAAATTATTAGACAAGGATCTAGGTATGGCATTAAATTAAAGGCAGTAGCACCTAGTATCCATATGATTAGAGTTGATGTTGAAAGCACTTTTGAACCAATTATTGGATCAGAAGTCCAAAGTAAAGAATTAATTAATTATCTAATGAAAGATTATGAACAAAATGCTGATAACATCTGGAAATCTGAAATCTTTGGTAGAAGTTTAGATGTCATTGTGCAAGAAGGTATTCAAGCTAAAATATCATTAATGCCAGATAATGCAAAATATAAACTACAAAAAACATTAGGTAAGATAATTAATAAAGGTTCTGGTAATTTAATCGCAATTATATTATAAAAAAACTTAAGGATTTATCCTTAAGCTTTTTATTTTAAATTATGAATCAGCGTATCAAATTCTTCTTGAATTACTTTTAATCGTTCTTTAGATTTAGCTTCATACCTAGTCGTTATATTAGGACCAGTATTAGAAGCTCTAATAAGGGCAAAACCATCATCAAATAATACTTTACAACCATCAATCGTTAAAATATTATAACCTTTATTAAGACAATATTCTTTAACTTGTTCAACCTTTTTAAATTTAACATCATCTGGTGTTTCTATTTTTAATTCATTAGTTGCATAGTAAATATTTATATTCTCTAGTAATTCACTAACTTTTTTATCATTATGGCTTAATATTTCAATCATTCTAAGAGCGGCATAGATGCCATCATCAAAGCCATAAAATTTATCATTGAAGAAGACATGTCCTGATAATTCTCCTCCAAATAAAATGTTATCTTCATAAACTTTTGCTCTCATATATGAATTACCCGTTCGATAACAAATTGGGATGCCTCCTAATTTGATTATTTCATCTTCGAGGGCTTTAGAACACTTAACATCAAAAAGAATACGTTTATCAGGAAGTTTATGAAGGATATCTCTAATGACAATAATCATGAAATGGTCGCAAGGTATCATTTTACCATTTTCATCAACTAATCCCATGCGATCACCATCACCATCAAAAGCTAGTCCTATATGACTATTAGTTTTAACAACTGTTTCTTTTAAATCTTTTAAATTTTCTTCGACACTTGGATCAGGATGATGATTAGGGTAGTCTGGATTTGAATCACAATATAATGGAATGTAATCAATATTTAGTTTATCAAATATTTTTTTAACAATAATTGAAGCAGTACCATTGCCACAATCAATGACTACTTTAGGTTTATTTGGTCCTAAATTGATTGATGAGGTAATGTAGTTGATATAATCGGTTTCAATATTTTTATGAATTAGATTGCCATTACCGGTAGTAAATTGTTTTTGTTTAATAAATTCTTTAAATTGTTGAATATATTCACCATAAGCATTATAGATGCCATTGAAAGTTATTTTAAAGCCATTATATTCTTTGGGATTGTGTGAAGCGGTAATCATAATGCCTGATGTGGCCTTAAAATGGTTTAAAGCAAAATAATACATTGGAGTAGTTACTAATCCGACACTAATGACATCTATTCCTGTTTCATTGATCCCTTTCGTAAGGGCTTCAAATAAAATAGGCGATGACTCTCTATTATCATAACCAATAATAGTAAAAGTCTTATTTTCATTTTTTAATTTAGTTCCAAATGCTAAACCAATCGTGTAAGCAACATCTACCGTTAAATCTTTTTCATAAATACCTCTAATATCATAACCTCTAAAAATATGATCATTAATATTATTTACTATTTTCATCATATCACCAGTTCTATTATACCATTTCTCTAAATATTTGTAACGTCTTTTAAAGTTTTATTAAAAAGAAATATGTGCTATAATTAGTAATAGTAATATAATGAATAAAGGAGTATGTTATGAGCACTGATATCTTAAAAGAGTTTAAAAAGAACGTCAATTGTATTACTGAATATTATAAAAAGTTAATTATCAGGACTAAAAAGAATTTAATTGTTGGTACGATCAATGAATGGATTATTGATAACTATTATGTTATTAGCCAACTTGAAAAAGATATTAAGAATGAATATCTTAGTAAAGAGTTAAAAATGATTAGACCAAGCCGTAAGCGTCATTTATATACTTTAACTCATAATTATTTAAGTGAAAATGATCTTAATATCAACATGACTAGTTTATTTGAAGAACTTAACGAATATCAAGAACAAAATCATGATTATTTTACTTATTATGAAATCAACTTTATTTGTTTATTGTTAAAAATCATTTTAATTAATGAATTATCTAGTTTAGTAAAAAGATTAGATAAAGCTTTAAAAGAAAAAGATTTAGTTGAGAAAATATTCAGCACAATTCAGAATGATCTTGATAGTGGTGAATCTTTTGACTTGGAAAAATATATTGAAATAAATGATGATATCATTAATCGCCCATATTATATTGAACAACTTAATTATAAATTAAAAAATTTAGGTCAATTAGCTGAAGAAGCGTTTGTTAAATTGAATGATATGCTATTAAAGCATAATATTTTGCTAAAAGATGCGATTCAAAAATCACATAGTGATTTAACTAGAGATAATCTTTTAATGATTAATATCTTTGGGTCATTAAAGAAAATAACTAAATATAAACTTGAATATATCTATAAAAATATTAGTTATGCTGAAAAAGCTTTAATTAGTGAAGAAACTAATATTTATAATCAAATGTACGATAATAATAAGATTGATTATCGTCTTAAAATCATTAACAATAGTAAACGTCTAAAGATGAGTGAATATGAATACACTAAGATGATTGTTGAACAAGCTAATAATGATAAGAAACATGTAGGGTGGTATTTATTTAAACCTAAAAATTACCAACTTAGAACTATCCTTTATATATCAACGATTGTTATTTTTACCATTCTCTTATCGGCGTTAACAGCTAAATATATGGGCGATATAGTCTTGTTCTTTATTTCACTGGTTCCAATGAGTGTGGTCGCGATTGAAATTTTAAATCAATTATTGATGCACTTAGTTAGACCTAGTACGTTATTTAAATTAAAATTTGAAGAAGGATTACCAGTAGAGTATAGTACGATGGTTGTTATTCCAACAATCGTTAAAGATAAAAATAAAATAAATGATATGTTTGAACGTTTAGAAGTATATTATTTATCTAATAAAACAGATAATATCTATTTTACTTTATTAGGTGATTGTTCTAGTGCTGATACTAAACATACTGATAAAGACCAAGAAATTGTGCAAGCGGGTCTTAATAAAGTTAGCGAATTAAATGAAAAATATGGTAAGAAATTATTCTATTTTGTTTATCGTAATCGTTTCTATAACAAAGGTGAAGGTGAATATTTGGGTTATGAACGCAAACGTGGGGCTTTACTTCACTTTAATCAATTATTGTTAGGAAAACTATCTAAAGAACAACAAAAAGAATACTTCAAATGTCATACCTTTGAAGGTTTTGCCATTCCAATTAAATATGTTATTACGCTTGATACTGATACTAAATTAGTTTTAAATACGGCATTAAAATTAATTGGTGCCATGGCTCATCCAATGAATAGACCAGTACTTTCTGAAGACGGTCGTAAAGTTATTAGTGGTTATGCCATTATGCAACCAAGAGTTGGAATTGATGTTGAAGTAACTAATAAATCGATCTATTCACAATTGTTTGCTGGGTTAGGTGGTTTAGATGTCTACATAACTGCTTGTTTTGATTTGTACCAAGACATCTTTAATGAAGGTAGTTTCGTTGGTAAGGGTATCTATGATTTAAAAATATTTGATCAAGTATTGAGGGAAACTTTCCCAGAGAATTTAATCTTAAGTCATGATTTGATTGAAGGTAATTATTTACGTTGTGGTTTTATTAATGATGTTGAATTATTTGATGATTATCCAGCTCGTTATCTAAATGATGCGGTTAGACATCATCGTTGGAATCGAGGCGACTGGCAAATAATTAGTTGGTTAGGAAAGAAAGTTAGAAATACCAAAGGTGAAATAGTTAGAAACCCTATTAGTACGTTAGGTAAATGGAAAATATTTGATAATTTACGTCGTAGCTTAGTAAGTATTTCATTATTACTATTCCTTTTATATGGTTTTCTTCTTGGTCCTTTACCAGCCTTTTTCTATTTCTTAGTGGTTTCATTTATTATTGCTATTCCGATCTTTTTCTATCTCATTTCTAGGATAATATATCGTCAAAAATATGATCCTTTCTTAAGATATTATCTTAATTTAATTAGAGGTATAATTGCTGTAGTCAATAAATCATTCATTGTTTTAGCGGTGCTTCCATATGAAGCAAAGTTATATGTTGATTCTATTATTAGAGCTTTATATCGTATGTATATTAGTAAAAAGAATCTACTAAACTGGATTACTGCTGAAGAAGTTGAAAAAGTCTTAAAAAATGACCTTAAGACTTATTTGCGCAATTTTAAAATAAATTATTTATTGGCAATTATCTTATTAGTTTATTGTTTAATGTATAAAATTGATAATATTTTTGTCACCTTAGTCATTTTCTTAACTTGGATTGGAGCTCCATTCTTACTATTTATAATTAGTAAAGATATTGGGTATGAAGAAAGTGGTTTAGATGAAAAAAGGAAACAACAAATAAAAGATATAGCTATTAAAACTTGGAAATACTTTGATGAATTAATTACCGAAGAAAATAATTATTTAATTCCGGATAATTATCAGTTGAATAGAGCTAAGAAGATCGACTATAAGACTTCACCTACTGATATTGGTTTCTCATTAATTAGTATCATATCAGCCGTTGAATTAGAGCTTATTGGTAGTAATAAAGCTTTAACTATGATTGCTAATATTATTAAAACGGTTGAGGAATTAGAAAAATGGCATGGTCATTTATATAACTGGTATAACATCAATACTTTAAATAAGTTATATCCATATTTTGTGTCAACGGTTGATAATGGTAACTTTGTCGCTTCATTATATGTCGTTAAGAGTTTCTTAGAAAAATATGGGGAACGTGATATTCTTCATCGGGTAGTTAAATTGATTGATGAAATTGATTTCTCTAAATTATACAATCAAGATTTAGAAGTCTTTAGTATTGGGTACAATGGTAGTGAACAAGTATTATCAACTTATCATTATAATAACTTTGCATCTGAAGCAAGACTTGCTAGTTTTATCGCTATTGCTAAAGGTGAAGTACCATTTAGACATTGGTTCTGTTTAGATAAATCTTTAACCAAATATAAACATTACAAAGGAGTAGCTTCATGGTCAGGTACCGCTTTTGAATACTTCATGCCTTTAATTTTTATAAAGACTTTCAAGCACACCTTATTAGATGAAACTTATTACTTTGCTTACTATGCCCAACGTGAATTTATGCGTGAAATTGATCCTAATTTACCTTGGGGTCTATCAGAATCTGCTTATAATGAATTAGATGATTCAGGTAACTATAAGTATAGTGCTTTTGGAGTTCCATATTTAAAATTCCAAAATAACATTTCATATCCAATTGTTATTTCACCATATAGTTCATTGATGGCGATTAGTGTTGATGATGAGGAAGTTTATAACAATATTAAAAAGTTAAAGAAACTAAATATGTATGGCGAATATGGTTTCTATGAAGCTTATGATTATGAAGATAAATCAGTCATTAAAAACTATTATGCTCACCATCAAGGGATGATTTTAACTAGTCTTACTAACTACTTGAAGGATAATGTCATCCAAGAATATTTTCATACTAATGAAGATATTAATTCAATTGAAATGTTATTGAAAGAAAAAGTTCAAATTAAAACTTATATTGATCTAAAGATTGCAAAATATAAGAGACATCAATATCCTAAAGAAAGACAAGAACTTGACTTTAGAGAATATACTCAATTGGGTGTTATTCCTGAAATGGGAGTCTTATCTAATGGTTCATATACAGTTTTAATTAATGATCGTGGAATCGGATTTAGTAAATATAACAATTTACAAATAAATCGTTATCGTCAGATAGCTGATGAAGCCTATGGGGTCTTCTTCTATATTAGAAATCTTAATACTAATAAATTGTGGTCTAATACTTATGCCCCATTAAATACTAAAAATGATCAATATAAAGTTACTTTTGCTTCCGACCGTATTAAATTTGTTAGAGAAGATGAAGGTATTGCAACAACGACTGAAATTACCGTCGTTAAAGATCATAATGCGGAAATCAGAAAACTTACTTTCCAAAATAATACTAATGATGATGTCATTTTAGAGGTCACTTCATTTGCTGAACTAATCATGTGCCGTAATGAAGTTGATGTTGATCATCGTGCTTTCAATAGTCTTACTATCAGTAGTGAAGTAGATGAAGAAACCTCATCATTGATTTTCAGACGTCGTTCCCGTACCAAAGAAAATACGGATTATTATATTATCAATCGTCTATTCTTAGATAAAGATAATAAATATCCATTTGAATTTGAAACTTCAAGATTAAATTTCATTGGTCGTCATCGTAATGTCAATAATCCCGAAATAATAATGAGTCAAAAAGATTTAACTAAGACGATTGGTTCATCACTTGACCCAATTATGAGCATTAGAAAACAGATAAGAGTAAAAGCCAAAGATAAGACCAGTCTATATTTCTTAATTGGTTTTGGTAAATCAAAAGAACAGGTATTAGAAATAATTAAAACTTATAAAGATGGGTTTTCAATTGCTAATGCCTTTGATATTACTACCGTCTTTAGTAACATGATTACTAGTTATGCTAATTTGACGGCGGCTAAAAAGCGTCTATATAATTCAATTTTAAAATATATCTATCAACCCCTATCAATCAATGATGAAAGAAATTTATTGTTAGCTAATAATCAATTAGGACAATCAGGTTTATGGAAATTTGGTATTTCCGGTGATTGGCCAATTATTGTGGCTGAAATAGATAAAATTGAAGAAGCAGGTTACATTAGAGATGTCTTGCAATTATATGAGTTCTATAAGAGTAGAGGTATTTATATTGATGTTTGTATTATTAACAATGAAAATGCTAAGAAAGAAAAATTAATTGCTAATTATATCAATAGTTTAATGTATCGTATCAATAACCTAAACTATTTTGAAAATTCACCGGGTAATGTCTATACGATATCAGCAGCAGATATGACTGAAGAAGAAAAAGACCTATTAAAAATAGCCGCTAGATTATATCTAAATGCCTCTAGATTTAAATCATTAGAAGAAAATATTAATTATATTGCCGAAAATGTTACCCAAATTAGTAATTCAGTAACGGTTAAGAAAAATATCTTTAATATGCCAACTGAATTACCAAAAGATATTGAGTTCTACAATAACTATGGAGGTTTTATTAATCAAGGTAGAGAATATTTAATTAGTGACTTAAATACGCCAACCCCATGGATTAATATCTTAGTTAATGATCATTTTGGTAGTATCATTACTAATAAGTTAAGTGGCTTTACTTATGCTTACAACAGTAGAGAATTTAAATTGACCTCTTGGAGTAATGATATAGTTGGTGACCCACTAACTGAAGCGCTTATCATCAACCGCCAACTATTTAGACCATCAATTGTAAGACATGGCTTTGGTTATACGACTGGTTATAGTACAACTAAAGATTATGACATGTTTGTCAAAATCTTTGTTGGTCAAGAAGACCCACTTAAATTCTATCAAGTAAACATTACTAACAAGAAAAATAGTAAACAAGCAATTAAATTAGAATTGATGTTAAAGATGGTGTTAGGAACTTCTGAAGAACTAACTAATCGTTATCTATATTCTCATTTTGATAAGAATCAAAATCGCTTGTATTTTAGAAATGCTTATCGAGATAATTTCAAACATACTGTCTTTATTACAGCTACTGAACCAATTAAAAATGTCAATGTTAAAGATGTCAATCATAAAACAGTTGAAGTTGATCTGGAGTTAGATATCAATGAAACTAAATCTTTAGCCTTTATATTAGGATGTGACGATGATAATAGGTTGTTAGAATCTTATCAAAAGGTAGCGGAGATTGAAAATGAATATCAGCAAGTAGTTGATTACTGGCAACATAAATTATCAAATATTGTAGTTAATACACCAGATCAAGCTTTTAACTATGTTTTAAATGGTTGGTATTTATATCAAGCATATGTATCAAGATTGATAGCTAAAGCTGGCTTCTACCAAGTTGGTGGTGCCATTGGCTTTAGAGATCAATTACAAGATGTAATGGGGCTTTTATATAGCGATCCGGAAAGAGCTCGTAATCAAATATTAATGCATGCTGCTCACCAATTTAAAGAAGGGGATGTTCTTCATTGGTGGCATGAACAATTGATGTTTGGGTCAAGAACTAGATTTACTGATGATTATTTATGGTTAGTTTATGTTACTTATGAATATTTAAAAATAACTGAAGATTATAGTATTTTAGATGAGTTAGTTTCTTTTGTCGAGGGTGATAGTTTACTTCGTGGTGAAACTGAAAAAGGGATTAAATATTATTATTCAAGTACTAAAGACACACTTTATAATCATTTAAAATTATGTATCAATAAAGCCTTAAATCAATTTGGTCGCCATGGACTACCACTAATGGGTAGTGGTGACTGGAATGATGGTATGAATAAAGTAGGAGCCTTAGGTAAAGGTGAAAGTGTCTTTGTTGGCTTCTTCCTCTATGACTTGCTAAATAAAATGGCTGATATAGCTAAGCATTATGATGATGAAACTTTCATTAAACAATGTTTAGAAAAACGTGAAACGTTAGGTAAAACTCTAAATAAAAATGCTTGGGATGGAGCATGGTACTTAAGAGCATATTTTGATAATGGTGAACCACTTGGTTCAAGAAATAATATTGAATGTCAAATTGATCTATTATCACAAGCCTGGAGTATCTTAAGTGGGGTTGCTACTGATGATAAAAAACAATCGTTAATAAAAGAAGTAACTGCTAGATTAGTTGATCAAGACCTTAAACTAATTAAATTATTGACGCCACCATT
The DNA here is from genome assembly GCA_002304855.1 of Caryophanales bacterium UBA1423. Lineage (GTDB taxonomy): Bacteria > Bacillota_I > Bacilli_A > RF39 > UBA660 > UBA660. Next base: position 10,164 of record DBPJ01000002.1, read on the forward strand.
TAAAGATGCTAAGAATAATCCAGGTTATATTCAAGATTATAATGTCGGTATTAGAGAAAATGGGGCTCAATATACTCATGCAGCTCTTTGGTACATTATGGCGCTCTTAAAAGAAGGACAAATTGATTTAGCCTACGAATATTATCAAATGATTAATCCAATTAATCGTACTTTAACTTATCAAGAGGTCAATAAATATAAGACTGAACCATATGCCATGGCCGCTGATATCTATACTAATCCAAATCATCCAGGTCGTGGAGGTTGGACTTGGTATACTGGTTCAGCTAGTTGGGCATATAAAATAGGTATTGAAGAGATATTAGGATTTAAGAAAATGGGCAATAAATTGACCATCGATCCAAAAATTAAATCAACTTGGGATACATATACCATTAATTATCGCTATTTCAATACTCAATATGTAATAACTGTCAATAATATTGACCATATTTCACAAGGTAAAGTTCAAATTATAGTTGATAATAAACCATTAAAAGATAATATGATCAAATTAGTTGATGATAGTAAGACGCATTATGTCGTAGTCAATATGAAGGAGGATATATGATAGAGTTTGATTTTGCTACTTATACCAATCAATTCATTAATCCTGATGAATTTAATAGGTATAATAGCCAATTAATAGACGTAAAACAATTATTTGATCCTAGCCGTGATATGACCGGTTGGTATGATTTAGCAACTTTATTTGCCAAAGATTTAATCACTGATATTATCAATACTGCTAATTATATAAAAAATAATTGTGATGTTTTTCTCATCATTGGTATTGGTGGCTCATATTTAGGTTCTAGAGCCATAATTGAGGCGTTAAAACCATATTTTAGTGATAATCAACCAAATATCTATTATTTAGGAACTTCTTTATCAAGTGACTATTATCATGATTTAATTAATCGAATTAAAGATAAACAGATTATAGTAAATGTCATTTCTAAATCTGGCTCAACTTTAGAAACTAATATTGCTTATAGTTTAATTATGGATTTAATGCATCAAAAATATAGTAATGAAGAATTAAAGAATAGGATTATTATTACCACTGATAAAGAAAAAGGTAAATTAAGACAAGATGTTAATCAATATAGTTATAAATCATTTATTATTCCAAATAATATTGGTGGCCGTTATTCAGTCTTTACCCCAGCTGGTTTACTTCCTTTAGCCGTAGCTAATATTGATCTTAATAAATTATATCTTGGAGCTCAAAAAGCTAATGCTGATTTAACTAATCAGATTAGATATGCCATTATTAGAAAGATTATGTTCAATAACGGTAAGATTGTTGAAGCCTATGTCACCTATGAACCAAAATTAGCTTTCTTCTTAGAATGGTTAAAACAGTTATATGGTGAATCATTAGGTAAAGAGAATAAAGGTATCCTTCCAATTTCTTTTATCAATACTACTGATTTACATTCTTTAGGCCAATTTATTCAAGAAGGTAATAAAATCTTATTTGAAACCGTCTTTAACATTAAAAATAGCCATTATAACATTCATATTGATCAATACAATAAAACACTAAACGAGCTCAATAATATTGCTACCACAGCTGTATCTAAAGCTCATCAACATGGTGGGGTTTTAAATAACGTTATCAATATTGAAAGTTTAAATGAAGAAACAATAGGGTATTTAATGCAATTTTTTATGATCTCATGTGTTATTAGTGCTCATTTAGATAATGTTAATCCATTTGATCAGAATGGGGTTGAAGAGTACAAAAAGATTATCAATAGCCTTCTTCAAGGCATTAATAGCTAAAAAATGCCTATTTTCTGGCATTTTCATGTAGTTTTTTTAGGAAAATCATTGATTTTATTCAAAAAAAATGATATTTTATATATATAAGCATAAGATGCTTAAGAAAAAATATGGGAGGTAATAATATGACAAAAGCAGAATTAGTCGAATTAATGGCTAAAGAAGCAGAAATCACAAAAGCTGCAGCAGCACGTGCCCTAGATGGATTTGAAAAGGGTGTTACAAATTCATTAAAGAGAGGGAAGAAGGTTACGCTAGTAGGATTCGGAACATTCGATGCTCGTAAAAGAGCAGCACGTACTGGTCGTAATCCACAAACTGGGGCAACAGTTAAGATTCCTGCAAGAAATGTAGTTGTCTTCAAAGCTGGTAGCAAATTAAAAGAAGCTATTAACTAATAAAAAAAGAAGCCATATGGCTTCTTTTTTATTTTATTAATAATTAAATATAGTATAATTTAAATAGGTGATACTATGTTAGAAGTTATTACGGAAATATTAAATGAGATTATAGATAACGGTTATCAAGCTTATGTCGTCGGCGGTTTTGTTAGAGACTATTACTTAGGTAAGATTAGTGATGATATTGATATCTGTACTAATGCTAAGATCGATGATATACGAAATATATTTGATAATATAATTTCTATCGATGATAATTATGGGGCTATCGCTATTGAATATAAAGGGATTTATTGTGAAATAACGACTTTTCGGAAAGATGTTATTTACCGTAATAACCGAAAACCTATT
>DBPJ01000008.1 GCA_002304855.1 Caryophanales bacterium UBA1423
TTTACTTGCTTGTCTTAAGCGAGGATCTCTTTCATTTAAAATATCTTTTGTCTTTAACATCAATACCACCCCAACTGCTAATATCTATATTTTATCATAAAAAATAAAAAAAGGAAGTAAAACCTCCCTCAATATTAACCCTTAACAAATTTTGTGCAACTGCAAATGATAATAACTAATAAAATGAATAACACAACTAAAATAGCTGCACAAGATCCTCCATAAGGATATCCAAATCCATATCCTGGGAAGCCAAATCCAGGTGTGCCACATCCACAACCTCCATAAGAATACATTCACAATCCCTCCTTAAAATTATCTACTATAGTCTATTAAATTTAGTTGTTTTTGACATTATTAAAACCTATATTGTTTAAAAAAGATTAAATTAATAGCCAGGTTATGTTATTATAATGTATATAAGGTGTGATAGTATGCGACGTTTATTGTTAAAATTAGATGGTCCATTATTCTTTTTAATGATGATACTATTCATCTTAGGTTTAATTATGATTTTTAGTGCCTCAACTATTGAGTCATTTATGCGCTATGGTACTAGTCCTTATTACTTTTTTATTAAACAAGGCATTTTCTTAGTTGCTGGCTTTATTGCCTTTCTAATCATTATTAGAATCCCATTAAAAATATATCATGATTATATTTGGTATGCAGTCTATGCTGTTGTCTTTATGCTTTTCTTTTTATTAGCATATGGGCAAGCAATTAATGATGCTTATAGCTGGATTAGAATAGGTAATTTATTTTCCATCCAACCAAGTGAATTTGCTAAAACGATCATGATCTTATTGATGGCCTCTTTTTATCACAAAAATATCAATCGTTTAGATAATTATGTTATTGCTTTAACTCCACCAGCAATTGGTTTAATTATGGTTGCTATGACTATGTTTCAGCCCGATTTAGGAACTGCGCTTGTTTTAGCTTTAATCGTCTTTAACTTATTTATGGTGGCACCAGTTGCTAAAACAATTAAAAAAGATGTTATTAAAATCATTATTGGCGGTATATTAGTAGCAATTATGGTCATGATTATGTCTGGACGTACAATCTTAACTTCAATTCATTTAGAACGTCTCAACTTTTTAGTACCATGTAGTCGCTTTGAAACTACTGGATATCATGTTTGTAATGGTTATATTGCTATCAATAATGGTGGCTTATTTGGAGTAGGTTTAGGTAATAGTACCCAAAAATATTCTTATTTACCAGAGGCCCATACTGATTTTATCTTTGCTATTGTCCTTGAAGAGTTAGGATTACTTATATCTTTGAGTATAATATGTGCTTTTGCCGTTATTTTATGGCGAATAGTTAAAATATCGAGAAGAAGTAATAATTTAATGCAATCGATGATTGCTTATGGTGTTTTTCTATATATTCTATTGCATTTAGTCATCAATCTGTCGGGATTATTAGGGTTAATGCCATTAACTGGTATTCCATTGCCATTCTTTAGCTATGGAGGTTCATACTTATTAAATCTATTTATTGCCTTAGCCCTTGTTCAACGCATTCATATTGAAAATTATAATCCTAACAAGATAAAATAAGAGGAAATAAGTCAATTATCTAAAATAATCTCTATAAGGAGGTTATTTTTATGTTGATTAAAAAATATAAACTATTACTAATTCCTTTATTTTGTCTCATAACAGGCTGTATTACATATTACTACTACTACTATTATTATGAAAATAAGAATGATCAGCCAGCCCAAATTATTGAAACTAATGAAGATATTGATTTAGTTGAAACTGAATCAGAAGTGATAATTAAATATTGTACAGTTGACATTAAAGGAGCTGTCAATCAGCCGGGAGTATACCAAGTAGCAGAGGATAGTAGAGTAATTGATGTTATTAAAAAAGCTGGTGGCTTAACTAAAAATGCTGATACTTATTATCTTAATTTAAGTAAGAAAGTTCATGATGAAATGGTTATTATCGTTTACACTAAGATTGATATTACTAATTATAAAAAGATGTTAAAACAAAATGCTGACTTAGTTAAAGAATTAAAGACCAATACTAAAAATGATGCTATTGTTGAGGTAGAACCTAATCTCTCAAATAATAATCAAACCACTTTACTCAATATTAATACTGCTACTTTAGAACAATTGATGACTTTACCAGGCATTGGTGAAAGTAAGGCTAAAGAAATCATTAATTATCGAGAGATTAACAATGGTTTTAAATCAATTGATGAAATAAAGGCTGTAAATGGTATAGGAGATAGTACTTTTGCTAAAATTAAGGATTATATTACTATATGATTATCTCTATATATCAATTGTTTTATTAGTTTTAACCTTTGCTTTAATTAGCACTAATCTAATTATCAGACATAGTAGCTATACTGGTATAGAAAAAGAATTGATTGGTTACATCAAAAGAATTAATTTTGATGGTGATAAACTAACTATTCATATTCATGATCGTGAAACAGTCATTGGAACTTATTATTTTAAACAAAAAAAAGAAAAAGAAATATTTGCTTCTACTTATAAATTAGGTGATTATATCAAATTAAAAGGTATGATGTTAAAACCTAAAAACAATACTATTTTTAATCAATTCAATTATCGCCAATATCTTTATAATCGCAAAATATTTTATCTATTTCAAATAGAAAGTATTATTAAAATAAAAGATAATAATAATTGGTTTTATTATTTAAAACAAAAAATAATTGATTATATTGAATCAATTACCCATACCCAAAATTATATTAAAACTTTTATTATTGGTGATATAAGTGATATTGATGATCAAACATTGACTAGCTATCAACTAATTGGTATTACTCATTTATTTTCCATTTCCGGAATGCAAATTAGTTTTTTAGCTACCATTTTATTATTTATCTTACAAAAACTAAAGGTTACTGAAACTAAACGATATTTAATTGTCATGATAGTGCTTTTCTTTTATATGTTTTTAACTAATTGTGCTTCGCCAGTCATGCGTGCCACAATCTTTTTCTTTTTACTATCAATTAATAAAATTTACTATTTTAATATTAAAAGTATCAATCTTTTTTATTTAACTTTAAGTATTGTTTTACTTTTTAATCCCTATCTAATTTATGATATTGGCTTTCAATTTTCATTTATAATTAGTTATTATTTAATTCTTTATCAACCACTAATTAACAAATATCAATCATCAATTATGAAATTATTTATCATCTCAATAATTTCATTTATGGCAAGTCTTCCAATTGTTATATATCATTTTTATCAAATCAACATTTTAAGTATTTTTTTAAATATATTTTTTGTTCCTTTAGTAACGATTATTTTATTTCCATTAGCCTTAATTACGCTTTTATTGCCATTTTTAGATAAACTGTTGTTATTGTTAATTAATATGATGGAATATATAGCCGTTAAAATGAGTAATATCGAAGTAGGCACTATCATTTTAAGTAAACCTCATATGTTGTTGGTGGGAACTTATTATCTTGTTATTTCATATTGCCTATATTCAATGAATAGGGATAAAAATTACAATGTAATATATTTAGTTATTCTAATTAGTATTCATTACTATAGTTCTTATTTCAATAATTATGCTTCATTAACAATTATTGATGTAGGGCAAGGTGATTCAATTCTATTAAGATTACCATATAATAAAGGTAATATTTTAATCGATACTGGAGGTAGGTTAATCTTTCCAAGTGAAGATTGGCAAAAACGAAAGCGCTCTTATTCAATAGCTAATGATTCACTAATTCCTTATTTTAAATCATTAGGGATAAGACAAATTGACTATCTAATTATTACTCACGGTCATGTTGATCATGTAGGTGAAAGTATTAATTTAATTAATAATTTTAAAATTAATGCTGTAATTTTAAATAAAGTAGGGCATACTTCTTTAGAAACACAATTGATCGATTGTTTAAATAAAAATAAAATAAAGTATCGTTTTTGTGGTAATAAAGACATATTAAATATAAAGGGATATCGTTTATATTTCTTAAATCCTAATATTGATCGTAAAGATCCTAATGAAAACAGTTTAGTTATATATACTATTATCAATAACAAAGGCATATTATTGACTGGTGATATTTCGTCAAAAATTGAAACTAACATCATTAATGAATATAATTTTAAACCATTGTATATACTTAAAATAGCCCACCATGGTTCAATAACTAGTACTAGTGAAATATTTCTTGATAAACTTAAACCTCAATATGCTTTAATTTCAGTTGGTCTAAATAATAAATTTAACCATCCTAGTGACATTGTCCTAAAACGATTAACTAAACGTAAGATAAAGACCTATCTCACTAGTATTGAAGGCAGTATTTATTTTAAATTTTATAACAACCAAGTAACGATTAAGACATGCCCACCATAAAATATAGTAGAGCGCTAAAGCTTTTAGCGTTTATATAGATAATGGAGCTTTTTTAAGCTCCATTTATTTTTTTTATGATATAATGCTGTTAGGTGATAACATGAATAATATTTATTTATTATATGGTGAAGAAAAACAATTGATTGAAGATAAAATAAATAATATTATTGATGAATGTAAGACCATAAATAATGAAGTTGATATCATCAAATATGATTTTATGGAAAACTTGCTTGATTATGTTTTGACTGATGCTTCAATGCCATCATTGTTATCATCAATTAAGATAATTATTGGTAATAATGCTTTCTTTTTAACTAGTAACCTTAAAAAAACTGATTTTGACCATAACGTTGATAATTTGATTAGATATACAAATAATCCCAATCCTGATACCATTTTAATTTTAATTACTGATAGTAGTTTAGATGAACGAAAAAAAGTAGTTAAAGAATTGAGAAATAAAGCTTGTGTTCTTGAGTTTAAAAAGGTCAATTATCCTAATTTAATTAATATGGTTGAAGATAAATTAACTAAAGCTGGTTATAAAATTGATATAGCGAGCATTAGACAATTATTAGAGCGAGTTGGCGATAATTTACTCAATATTAATAATGAAATTGACAAGTTGATGTTATATAAGTTAGAAGATAAGGTAATTACGGAAGAAGATATTTTAGCATTAGTTCCTAGAACTATTGATGAAAATGTTTTTGATTTAATTGAAGCAGTGGTCGATAAAAATAATAATAAGATATTTAGAATCTATCACGATTTATTAAATTATGGGGAGGAACCAATTAAGATTATTGTTTTGCTAGCTAATCAATTTAGAATCATTTATCAAACTAAAGTATTATATCAAAAAGGATATACGGAAAAAGATATTGCGGGAAGACTTGGCATTCATCCATATCGAATTAAATTAGCTTATGAAAAAGGGAAATTATTTGAGGAAAATACTTTGTTAGATTACTTAAATAAATTAGCTGACTTAGATATCGCAATTAAGACCGGTCAAATTGATAAAAATATTGGTTTAGAATTATTTTTATTACAATTATAAAAGATAACTAATTAGTTATCTTTTAATATTTTTTCGGTATTTTTGAAATTAAATTTAGCTACTTCTTTTAATTTATCAACCCCATATTTTTCAACTATTTTTCCACCAATGTCATCAACTATATTGCTTGCTCCTTTAGGTAGGGTTATTTTTAATTTATGACTCATTTTGTCTAATTCTTTTAAAAAGATATAACGGCTTATTAAAGCGGCACACATGACACTTAAATTTTGCTCTTCAGCTTTAGTTAAAAAAGTTATCTTTTTTACTACTTTAGGTACTTCTTTTAAATAACTAAAATATTTTTTAGGATTGGTAAACTGATCGACAATAATATAGGTATATTGAATATTATAACTTAACATTTGATTTAACACTTTATTATGTAAAATAGCTTTTATTTTATTCATGTTGACATCTTTACTATATTTTTCATTATATTCTTTGTTTGTTAGCATAATACTTGTATATTTAATTCGTTTAATAATTTCTGGTACTACTTTTAAGACTTGTTCATCAGTCATTTTTTTAGAGTCTTTTATTGATAGTGATTCTAAATAAGCAATATCATCTTTACTAACATAAGTACTAGTAACAACAATTGGTCCAAAATAATCACCAGTGCCCACCTCATCTGAACCAATAGCATTAACATGATAGTAATCTTTTTGTTCTATTTGTAATACATGCTTACCCATTTCTTTCCACATATTAGCATCAATATCGGCTGATACACCTTGAAACATAGCTTTTCCAGATTCATATAGGGTAATGATTGTATCTTCCTCCTGGGCTTGAAAAATAGCATATGGTGGGGTCTTATCACGCAATTTATCTTTATAATATTCGATCATCTTTTGTTTGGTTTGTTCATCAACTTTGATGACAATATTCATGTTAACCACTCCTAAAAATAATGCAAAGTGTGATAAAATATTTTTAGGAGTGGTTAACATGA
>DBPJ01000003.1:0-21075 GCA_002304855.1 Caryophanales bacterium UBA1423
GCTTGCATTTTAATTTCTTCATTTAAGGGACTATTATCAAGCGTAATACCACCAGTATCAATAACACTAAACCCGCGTTCATTATATTTAGCTTTAGCATATATTCTATCTCTAGTAATACCTGGAATATCTTCAGTAATAGCCACCTTTTTACCAACAATCCGATTAAATAATGTTGATTTCCCCACATTAGGGCGACCAACTAAAGCTACAATAGGTAGTTTCATTATAATCACCGTCCAAATACACCAATATTATATCATATTTACTTTATCTTTTGGGCTTTATTAATAATAGCTCCGGCTTCATCGCCATAGATAATTTCACAATATTCTAAAAAAGGTAATAGCTTAGTTTCATCCATTTCATCAATTGTACAGTAAAAATTATTTTGATAGTAGTATTTTTTATCACCAATATTTTTCATGAATTCATAATCACTTACTTTATAAAGAATAGGACTATCCATATTGATAAATATTTTCATATCAATAAGATCATCTAAAAAAAGATTATCATCTATCTTTTCCATTTCCATAATAATGCCATATATTTTATCAACATATAAATAGACATTATAGCAACCAAATAATTTAATATTATAATATTTTCTTAAATTAATAATTATCTTTTTAAAATAGGCTTCAACCGCCTTTAAATCATCAAAACAAATATCACTTATGATATTTTTAGGTAAAAATAAAATAATCTTATTATGTTTGGTTTCAATCTTCATGCTATCACCTAGCATATTGTATGACATAATAAGATTATTGGTTTTAGATAGTTCTAGCAATTTTTTCTAAAATTTCATCACGACCGGCTTTAGTAATGCTAGAAAAAGTAACAAATTCATCGCCTAAGACTAAATCTAAAGTATCAAGAATAAGTTTGCGTTGTTTCAAATGAAGATTATTACTTACTTTATCAGCTTTAGTAGCTACAATCGTAACTGGTAGTTCATAATATTTTAAGAAATTGTACATTAATAGATCATCTTCAGTTGGTTTNNTCTTTTTTCTAAATATTCTTCAATCATCATCCCAATTTTTCGTTGTTGTTTTTTATTAATTGCTGAATATCCGTAACCAGGTACATCAACTAAGTAAAAACTATCATTAACTAAATAGAAGTTTAAATTTTGAGTTTTACCTGGTGTACTAGAAGTTCTGGCATAATTTTTGCGATTTATTAACGTATTGATAAAACTACTTTTACCAACATTACTTCTGCCAACTAGTAGAAATTCCGGTTTGCCATCTTCAGGATATTGACTTCTTCTGATAGCACTAACCTTCAGTTCTACATTACTGATTTTCATTATAAATCACCTTTCATGATTTGTATTATATCATATTCAGAAAGTATTGCCAATGTCATTTGGTTTCTGGATGTTCTTCAAGATATTTTTTACATAGTTCATCTAAATCAGCAATAAACTTATCTACTTTCTCCCAACTATCTAGGCGAACACCACTAGCATATTTATGACCACCACCGCCATATTTTGATGCTAAAACATTAATTACTGGACCTCTTGATCTAATATTACCTCTAATAACTTCATTTTTAGCATCTTGGGAAAAGGCAGCCCAGGTAATGATTTCCATGATATTATTAAATTCATTAATCATATTGCCGGCACTAGATGAATCAACTCCAAATTCACTAATTTTATCAACTGGTATTTTAATATAACCTAATCTATTTTCCGTAACAATCATATTCATCGCAATATAACCTTGTAATCTAACTTCATTTAAAGAGCGATAATATAATTTAGCATACAATTCTTCAATATCTAAGTTAAATTTTCTAACTAATTGAGCAACTAATTCAAAAGTATGGGGAGTCGTATAGTAATATAAGAAACGATTAGTATCTGAGACAATCCCTAAAAATAATTTGCTAGCCGTTTCTTTATCTAAACGAAGTCTAGTCTTATTACACAAATCAACAATCATCTGGCAAGCACTAGATGCTTCTTCATCAACTAATTCTATATCACAAAACTTTTTATCAAATGGATGATGATCAATTTTAATACTGTAAGCAAAGTCATTAACTATAGTTCCATCTATTCTTTCTTCATCAGGAGTATCAACTACAATCAATAAACTATCTTCTTTAGGTAATGGTGTTCTAATTTTATCTAAGCGACCAAAATGATAAAATTTAGCCGCTGAAACACCCACCGCATAGACATTTTTGGGTGGAAATTTATTTTTAATAATATCTCTTAAGGCAATTTGAGCGGCTAAACAGTCAGGATCTGGTCCAATATGTCTAGCAATGACAATATTATTATATTTTTTTATTTTTTTATAAATTTTCTTATACATTATACATCATCCCTCATTAATTGATAAGTTGCTTGGGCAATCATAAATTCTTCATCAGTAGGAATAACATAACATAAAACTTTTGAATCCTCTCTTGAAATCAACGCTTCTTGACTCTTTATATTATTCTTTGCTTCATCAATATATATACCTAATGGTGCTAATTTGTCAATAATATTTTTTCTGGCTTCAATACCTCGTTCACCAATACCAGCGGTAAAGCAAATGACATCAGCTCCACCTAATAAGACATAATAACTAGCAATATATGAAACTACTTTATTAATAAAAATGTCATAAGCTAATTTACAATGTTCGTTACCGGCTTCAATGCCAGCTTCAATATCACGAACATCAGCACTTAAACCACTAACTCCTAAAAAGCCACTAGCTTTATTTAAATCAGTCATTACCTCATCAATAGTTTTATTACTTTTTTGCATGACATATGGAATAATAGATGAATCAATATCACCGGATCTAGTTCCCATTGGAAGACCAGCTAACGGCGTAAAGCCCATAGTTGTATCAATACTTTTCATTTTATCAATAGCACAGATACTACTACCATTACCTAAATGACAACTAATGATTTTTAATTTATCATTATTTAATATTTGACTTAAACGATAGGCAATATATTTATGGCTAGTGCCCTGAAAACCATATTTTCTAATACCATAGTTTTGATACCATTCATATGGTACCGGATAAAGAAAGAATTCTTTAGGCATTGTTTGATGAAAAGTAGTATCAAAAACAGCTATAACTTTAATTTGAGGTAAAATATTTTTAAATGCCATAATGGCTATAATATTAGCTGGATTATGTAATGGAGCCAAAGATGAAATCTCATTGAGATTAGCTATTACTTGTTCATCAATAATAACTGAATCTGTATATTTTGGCCCACTATGAACTACTCTATGTCCTATACCTTCTATTTCATCAATCTGATTGATTATTTTCATCGTAATTAAAATTTTAACTAAACTATTGACAGCATCTTCATGATTATTGAGCACTAATTCTTGTTTATAGGTTTGACCATTATAATTAATTGTATAAAAGCTATTAGCTAAACCAATACGTTCAAAATTACCAGCACAGATAACAGTAGTGTCTGGCATTTCATATAGTTTAAATTTTAATGACGAACTACCAGCATTGATAGCCATTATCTTCATCAATACTTCACCCTAAATTAATTATACAATAAAAGGGAGACTAAAGGTAGTCTCCCTTAAATGTTTACATAATTTATTTATTGAGATTGTCTAGCATTAGCTCCGCCACCAAGTTGTGCTTCACCCATACGTACTAAACGTTTAGTAATTTCACCTCCAACACTACCATTTTGTCTAGAAGTAGTGTCTGGTCCAAGATTAACACCAAATTCGTTTGCTATTTCATATTTCATTCTATCAATAGCTTGTCTAGCACCTGGGACAATTACTCTATTATTTGAACTTGCATTGTTATTCATTTTTTATCACCTCCTACATTTATATAGTGTGACAAAAAATGTCTAACATACATATTTTTTGTTGGTAATTAATGTTATAGTAAATTATGGAGATTATCTTGTTCTATATCAGTAATTTTAATAGTTATGACATTATCTAAACATTCTTTTATTAGATCTTCATAATTAAAAGTTTTTTCCATTAATATAGCTTTTTCTAATTTAGGATTGGTGACAGGATGTTTGGGTACAAAAACAGTACAACAATCTTGAAAAGGTAAAATACTGATATCATATGTCGCAATTTTTTTAGCTATATCAATAATGTCAATTTTATCCATACAACTGAGTGGTCTAATAATTGGCATATTAGTTACTTCATTAATGACCGCCATACTTGATAAAGTTTGACTAGCAACTTGACCAATACTTTCCCCATTAACAATGACTAAACAATTATTTTTTTTGGCAAGTAATTCAGTAATTCGATACATCATTCGACGCATAATGGTTATCATATATTTAGGATCAACATGTTGATAAATTGTTTCCTGCATTTTGGTAAATGGAATAATATGTAAATTAATTTCATTTGTAAATTTTGTCATTTTTTTGATTAAATTAATAACTTTATTCCTGGCTTCAATACTAGTATGTGGAATTGATTCAAAATAAATACACTCTAATTTTATTCCTTTTTTTAGGGCTAAAAAGCCAGCGACAGGTGAATCTATACCACCACTTAGCATCAACATTCCTTTGCCTTGAATGCCAACTGGATATCCTCCTAAACCTTTTATTTCATTAGTATATAAATAAGTATAGTCTTTCCTTACCTCAATATTGAGCAATAGTTCAGGATGATGGACATCAACCTTAATATTAGCAATATTTTTTAAAATGTAACTACCAACCATTCTACTTATCTCATTACTATTGTATTTAAAAGTTTTATCACTTCTTTTAGTTTCAACTTTAAAAGTATTAAATTTTTCCTTAGATACTAAATTTAAAGCTTCAGTTTTTATTTTTTCAAGATCACTTGCCACTTTATAACAAATAACAAATGAATAAATACCAGCAATATGTTTTAATATATCAATAATAGTAGTTTGATCCTTAGCTTGATATTCGACGAACATACGTCTATTATCTTTGATAATATTTACAGTTAAACCTTTTAGTTTGTGATTAATATTTTTATATAGACAATCAATAAAATATTTAATATTACCTTTTTTAAGGGTTAATTCACCATATTTAATAAGGATGATATTATTCATATTCATTCTCCTAACACTGCTGATAATGCTTCATATTCGACGTCAAAACATTTTAAAAATAAGTTGATTTCTTCTTCAGTAGTTAGATGGGATAAACTAATTCGAATTGATGAGATAGCTCTTTTCTTATCGTTATATAAGGCCATTATTGTTTTTGAAGGACCATCAAGTTTAGAACAAGCAGTTTGTGAAGAAACATAAATGCCGTGTTGTTCTAAAGCATGCATAAAAGTTTCAGAATTGATACCAACATAACTAATATTTAAAATATGAGGTAGACAATGTTCATTGCTATTTATCTTAATATGCTCATATTTACTTAATTCATTTCTAATTAGATCATTTAATTTTTTTATATGTTCATATTTTTCATCTAAATTTTCTAAACTTAATCTTAAGGCTTTTGAAAATGAAACAATGAGTGCTAAAGAAGGAGTACCAGCCCGATAGATACTTTGACTTTTACCACCATGTAAAAGTGGTTCTAAGTCAATACTAGCTTGTTTAAAGAGACATCCTACTCCTTTTAGACCATAAATTTTATGTGATGAAAAACTATATAAATCAATATTAGTTAAATCAACTGGAATCTTACCAACAGCTTGAGTACCATCAACATGGAAAAATAATTTAGAATATTTTTTTAAGGCTTTACCAATTTCATTAATTGGTTGAACAATACCTACTTCACTATTGACATGACAGATTGATACTAAGATAGTGTCATCTCTAATAAGACTTTTTAAATGTTCAATATCGACTAAGCCATTATCTAATAGATTGACATAAGATATTTCAAACCCACGATTACTTAGATAGTGCATTACTTCACTAACTGATGAATGCTCTAATTTAGTAGTAATTATGTGTTTACCTCTATTTTGATATTTATAACAAATGCCTTTGATGGCTAAATTATTAGCTTCAGTTGCGCCACTAGTAAAGATCAATTCATTACTTTTGACGTTTAATAATGAAGCCATTTGTTCAATTGCTCTATTCATCAATTCATAACTATCTGATCCTAATTTATGCAAAGAATTAGGATTACCAATATAATCTTTGGCAACTTTCTCAAAAGATGTTAGTACTTCTAAATTAACTGGTGTAGTAGCACTATAATCTAAATAGATCATTTTTATCACCTAACTCATTATAACAAAAAAAGTAATATCAGTCGATATTACTGTCACTTATATTTATGCCTAACTATTTTTTTAAAAGGTTTTTCAAATGATTTTATTAACCATAATTGTTTATAATAAATGAGATTAATAAATAATTTTAAACTACAATCCATTTGCCTATAATATTTATTTTGACGCCATTTAGGAAATCTATGTTTAATTAATTTAATAATTGAACTAATGTTTTTATTGGCATTAGGAAATGGTAAAAACTTATAAGAGCTTGCCATCAATAAATTGAATATGTATATATATTCAAGTTCTACAATGTATTGATTATAAAAGTTTCGTTTTTTTAGTTCTTTTTCAAGATATTCAAGCACATCAAAAATATGAAATAGTTTAGGATTATATTTAGTTGGATTATAGATAGAATTTTGACGTTGATAATAATTATACAATGGTTCTTTCAAATAATATATAGCATTAGTATATAATCCTAATAATGGAATAGTCGCTAAATCTTCATAAATGTAACCTTCTAAGAAATTAATGTTATATTTATCAAATAATTCTTTTTTATATATTTTATTACACGGCCCAGCCAATGAAACAAAATATTGCTTTGATGTAATTTTAGGCTGAAGGTTATTGTCAGTACCTAAAATTACTAATTCATAATTATCAAAGACCATCTTAAGATCACATAGTACAATATCAGCTTTTTCCTTAATTGCTTTATTATACATTTTTTCATACATGTCTAGTTCTATCCAGTCATCACTATCAACAAAACCTAAATATTCACCTTTAGCTTGTTTGATACCAACATTTCTAGCCTTACCTTGTCCACTATTAGGTTGGGTAATAATCTTAATTTTACCTGGATATTGTTTTTGATAAGTAGCTATTATATCACCACTATTGTCAGTTGAACCATCATTGACAATAATTATTTCAATATCCTTTAAAGTTTGATTAACCAAACTAGTTAAACATTTATCTAAATAAAGACCCGTATTATATACGGGAACAATGATACTTACCTTAGACATTATGACTCCTTATTNNTCAACTAAATCAATAGCATTTATGACCGTTTCTAAGGCTAATTTATATTCACCTTTATTAAATAATATTTCGGCATTATTTAAGCCTTGCTCAACTTGTAATTTTAAACTGCGATAGCGATTACCATAAACAATAGCCATTTCAACTAACATCGCCGTTTTAACCATTTCATTAGTTGTATTATATAATTTTAATACTAAATCTCTAGCGGTATCTACTCTAATATTTAATACTTTAATGGCAATTGGTTTCTTTTCTAATTCTACCCTAATATTTCTGATTGATTCATTGGCTTCTTTTAATTGAATATAATAATTATTTGGAATAGTTGGTAATTTATAAGTTCTCATTTGGGTTTTAGCTTTATTTAGTAATGATTGAATATCTTCAAGTTGTTCAATTGCTCTCATTTCATCTTCATGCATGCTACCAATAGTTTGTAATTTAATATCTAAATCATCTTCTACTTTAACTAAACAGAGCATAAGTTGTTCTAATTCTTTAGCTAATTGGGAATAAGGCCATGTCTTCTTCTGACGATGTTCATTAATAGTATTAAATTCTTCATTCAATACTTCAATTTCTTTTTTTATACTATCAAGTTCAGCTAATTCTTCTTCAGATAGATCATAATTATATTTAATACTTTCAATTTGAACATAAATGTTAGTCATAATTTTATTAACATTAGTTATTTTTTTCTTAACCGCCGAATAATTTTCTTCAAAAGCACTCTTCTGTAATTTTTCATTCTCAAAATCAATAAATAAAGAATCAAAATAATCTAATATGGTCTTTAATTCAAATAAACTATCTTCAAAATTAAGTACTTTAGCGCGATCAAGAATACTACTTATTTTTTTATTTACTTCACTGATATTATATTCAATATTTAAATAATCTAATAAATACCCATCACGTTGCATTTTTTTATACATCGAAGTAACTTCTTCAATCTTTTTAGGAATTAACGTATGAGCCATTAAAACAATACTAGGACCCTCTTCAATAATGACACTCATATTGTTAATCATTTCATCTAAAGCTTTGACAATATGAATAACTTCATCATAATTATTATTGTCCATGTATTCTTCAAATTCTTGGAAACGTTTTTGAATATTTTCCATTTGCAATTCAATTGATTTAGTTAGCTCACCATAATCTTCTTTATTGTTATCAAATTTAATCATCAATTCACGGAAAATAGCTTTATATTTAGTAATGATATTGCGATTTTTTTCTTCATTTAAAATGATCGCTTTAATCTCATTTAAAATTAGATTAGCCTTAGTTTTAGTTTTATATATTTCCATCTCAATTTTGGCCATCTTATAAGTAACCCCTAAATAATCTTTTTGTTCCATTAAATAATCTAAATCTAAAATCATATCAGAGATGCGAGCAATATTTTCTTCCTTAAGCTTTTCAAATTCATTGTGCCATTCATTATATTTTTCTTCTAATTTTTCATTCTTCACAATTGGTTGAATTTTAGATAATTCCGATAAGACCGGAATACTAGTAATGAGATTTTTTTCTTTCTCTAAATTCTCAATAGCTTTTTTATATTTATTAATATTATATTTTTGAATAATAGTTAAAACTATCGTTATTAAGATAACGGCTATAGTAAAATAAGTCCACATTAACAATACTACATTATCCATCATGGTCACCCCACTGTTACTACGCTTTTATTTTACCATATTTCCAATATTTTTTCATACATTTTACGATTTAACCGTAAATTTTTATTGACTATCTTTGAATTTATGAATATAATTTATATGTGCGTATGCAAATGACAGCGTTATTTTGAAATTTATAACGTGTTAGTAGCCATTTATAATGGTTATATCAGTACCTGACAGCTGTTAAGTGAGGATATATAAATACTAACACCCTATAAATTGGCTTAATAACCGTCCTTGTTTAAGCAACTTAAAAGAAGGAGGGAAAGAAATGGCAAGATATACTGGACCTGAGTATAAGAAATCACGCCGTGTTGGCTTCTCAATTTTAGAAAGTGGAAAAGAACTTGCTAGAAAACCATATGGACCAGGGCAACATGGTAGAGACAAAAAAGCAAAACCATCTAACTATGGTCTTCAATTACAAGAAAAACAAAAAATAAAATTTATGTATGGTTTAAATGAGCGCCAATTCCGTAAGACGTTTGAAGAGGCAACTAAAATGCGCGGCATTGCTGGTGAAGACTTTTTAAAATTACTTGAAAGTAGACTTGATAACTTAGTTTATCGCATTGGTTTTGCCACCACTAGAAGAGCGGCTAGACAATTAGTTAGTCATGGCCATGTCCTAGTAAATGGTAAAAAGGTAGACATTCCATCATATAGCGTAAAACCCGGATCAACAATTACGTTAAAAGATGATATGAAAGAAAATTCAGTAATCAAAAGCGCACTTGAAGCTCAAACTAATAGAGTTGAATATATTAGCTATGATGATGCTAAAAAAGAAGCAACTTATATTAGATTACCTGAAAGAAGCGAATTAAGTGCTGACATCAATGAATCACTAGTGGTTGAATTCTATAGTAGATAATAAAAAAGCTATGATCTTAACGATCATAGCTTTTTCTTTTTATTCTTCTTTTTTACGATTTAAGGTATAGATAGTTGAACCTACAATGATAACATTACTAAGAGCTACTAATAGGCCACGGCGATTGTAATAATTATCTCTTTTGCGAGTAGTTTTATAATTATTATATTGAGATTGACATGGTTCTTCGCTATCTTCTTCCGTGTGCTCTTTAAAGAAGCCACAGCGTTCTGCCTTAAATTCCTCATAGGTCAAAATTGGTTCTGGCATAAGCATAGTTATAAAATTGTTAGCACAAATAGCTAATGCACCAACAAACCATAATAACAAAATGCCATTCATGATTTTTAAGAATATGTTTTTCTTGCTACTAAATAGATTCATTTTCTTCCTCCTTAGTTTAATTATATCACTTTAAATATGCTTTATTAAATAATACTTTTTCTTACCGCGTCTAATAACCGTATATTCATGATTAATAGCATTAGTTTTTGTTACGAGATAGTTAATATCATTAACCCTATTACCATTGACACTAATAGCATTACTTTCAACTAATTCTTTAGCTTCTCTTTTAGAACTAGTAATATTAGTTTGAACTAATAAAACAACAATATTAATATTATCACTTATTTCCCCGACAAAAACATCACTTAAAGCATCTTCTATTTCATTACTAGTTAGTTGACTGACCTCACCATTAAATAAAATTTCAGTTATTCTTAGGGCATTTTCATAAGCTTCTTGACCATGAACAAATGTAACTATTTCACGCCCTAATACTTTTTGGGCTTCTCTTAACTCTGGTTCATTAATTACTTTTTGTTCTAAAACTTCAATTTCTTCTTTTGAAAGTAAAGTTAACATCTTTAAATAATTGATGACATCTTTATCTTGAGTATTGATAAAATATTGATATAAAGCATAAGCTGAAGTTCTATTTTCATCTAACCATAAATTACCTGATTCACTTTTACCAAACTTTTTACCATCAGCTTTCGTAAGTAGTGGTGAACTTAGTCCTAAGACTTCGGTATTGTCGCCTAAAATTTTACGAATTAATTCAAGACCAGCGGTAATGTTCCCCCATTGTTCAGACCCCCCAAATTGTAGTTTACAATTGTAATGTTTATATAAATGTAACCAGTCGAGAGCTTGAATGATCATATATGAAAACTCAGTAAAGGAAATTCCCCCCTCTAAACGAGTAGCTACAGTATCTTTGGCTAACATATAATTGACGGTAAAATGTTTGCCATAATCGCGTAAAAACTCAATGACATTAATTTTTGATAACCAGTCATAATTATTGACATAAATAGCATTAGGTAAATATTTTTTAAATTGAGTTTTTATTTTATTGGCATTGGCTAATGTTTCTTCAAGGGTTAATAATTTTCGTTCACTACTACGACCACTTGGATCCCCAATTAAACCAGTACCACCACCAATTAAGACAATTGGTTGATGACCATATTGTTCAAGAAAACGAAGGCGCATAATTTGCACTAAATGACCAATAGTAAGTGAATCAGCCGTTGGATCAAAACCACAATAGAAAGTAATTTTTTCATCATTTAATAACTTTTTAGCTAATTCTTCATTACTAACATCTTTAATTAAACCACGCCATTTTAACTCTTCAAATAAGTTCATTTTGCACTCTCCTCCATTATTTTAACACCGCTGCTAGTACCTATTCGGCTAGCGCCAGCTTCAATATATTTAATTGTATCTTCATAAGTTCTAATACCACCACTAGCTTTTACTTCTAAAAGATCTCCGGCATGAGCTTTCATCAATTTTACAGCTTCAATGGTAGCACCACTTTCACTAAAACCAGTTGAAGTTTTAATAAAATTAACAAATTTATTTCTACATATTTCACACATCTTTATTATTTCAATATCATCTAAATATGATATTTCAATGATAATTTTTAAAATATGGTCAGAAGCAGCTTTTACTAACTCTTCTACTTCTTTTTCAAGATATTCATAATTTTTAGCTTTTAAAGCGCCAATATTAATAACCGCATCAACTTCATCAGCTCCATTTTTTAACGCCTGTTTAATCTCATATACTTTAGTTTCAATTGTATTAGCACCAAGTGGAAAACCAATAACTGTTCCAATAGCTACATTACTCTTTTTTAATAAAGCTTTAGCTTTTTTAACATAACATGGTTGCACACATACTGACGCAAAATCGTAGTTTAAAGCCTCTTGACATAATTTTTCAATATCAACTTCTGTTCCTATTGGTTTAAGATAAGTGTGATCAATATATTTATTTAGTTCCATTTTATCCCTCTTTCTATAAAAAAACGTCCTTAAATTTAAGGACGTTTTATACGCGGTACCACCTTAGTTCATAATAAAAATATTATGCCCTCTATTTCTTAACGCAAGTCGCGATTTAACTCCACATGCGTAATTCATTATATAACTTTGTTTAGTTTGCACCAACCACTAAATCTCTATATTCAACATTATATAATTACTTAACATGCTTCATCGTCAAATAATATATCTATATTGTTATTATATTATAACAATTTTGAAAAAGCAAACGCTATTTAATAATCTTGGCACTTTCATAAAATAATGGTAAAAAGATATAATCTCTTCTTTTTAGTTCTTCAATCATTGTCGGTAAAGCTAATAAAGTACTATAACTAAAGTCATGCATTAAAATAACTGCTATCTTTTTATCATTTATACCATTTAAAACATTATTAAGTACTGAGGTGGGTGTTGGATAGCCTCCAGAATCACCAGTTGAAACATTCCAATCAATATAACCATAATTAAGAGTTCTTAAGCGTTTTAAAATTTCAGTTCGATAACCCGATTTAGCGGTCATGCTTCCCCCTGGAAACCTCACAATATTAGTTGTAACTCCTGTTTTTGTTTGTAAAAACTTTTCTTGTTTTATAACATCATTAATGAAGGAATCGACACTATTATATAATCCTCTTTTAATAGCATGTGAATAAGTATGATTACCAATCGTATGCCCACTATCAGCAATTCGTTTATAGATAGGTTCAAGTATAGGATTAGGTTTCCCAATTAAAAAGAAAGTGGCCAAAATATCATAATTATCCAATATATCTAAAAAGGATGGTGTATATTGACTATATGGCCCATCATCAATAGTTAAATATGCTATCTTTTTAGTTCCTTTCCCTTGCAATACTAATGTTTCATAAGCCAAAGCGTTGTCAAAAAACTGTTGCTTAATAGTTAATATTTTTTGGTCAAGACCTTTTAAATCTTCAATTTTTACTTCCAAAGTTGATAATTCCTGTAGTTTTTTACCATGGGTATCTTCAATGTTAGATAACAATTGTTCATGTATGGCAATTTCATAAGCTTTTAAATAATTAAGATTTAATAACAGGAAAATTATACATGCATTTAAAATTAGAAGTAGAAATATTAATAAGGAAGAAAATAATTTTATTTTTATTTTAATAAATCCTCTAAGATTTGATTTTGTCTTACCCATTTTTGATACTCCTCAATTTGTTTTTCTTTTTCCTTATTAATTTCTTTTGCTTCTAATTCTAATTTTAAAATTGTCTCCGCAATATCATTTAATTGTTCATATCTTTCAGTTACTTCGGTTGTTAAAGTTGTTAGTTTTTGTTGTTTTTCATAATAGCTAATGTAATTAAACAACGAATAGATAATACTACCCCCTAACACCAAAAACAACCAATACTTAATAATTTTTTTCATCCTACTTCACTACTTTCAACAATTATTATCTTAACATAAATTTAACTATGTAACAAACTATTTTAAATGTCTAATAAATCTTTCAGGATTATTTAAAAAGTCTTTAGTTAGTTTTACATGTTCAATGTTATGATAATCTTTTTTGACTAATTTATGATCTTCAATACAATAGATATCTGCATCTGGTAAAGCCATAATAATTGGAGAATGAGTAGCAATAATAAATTGCGAATCTTGTTCTACCATATCCATAATCATTGATATTAACGTCAATTGATGAAAAGGCGAAAAAGGTACATCAGGTTCATCTAAAATATATAGACCACCTTTTTTAAATCTAGCTTTAAATAAACTTAAGAAGGCTTCACCATGGGAATTAAACTCCAAACCTTCACCATATAATTGCTCTAAATCACCAAGCGTACGAGCATAAGGCATTGCTTCCCAACTAAACGGGTCTCTTGCTTTTATTTCAGCTAATTCCTTTTTGGCTTCTTTTCTAATGGCTGATAATCGTTTAGAAAAAGCCATAAAATCGTTTGCTCGCATAAAAAAACCTTTAGATGGGCGATTAGTCCATACTAATTTTATTTGTTTACCTAATGCCCTAGTACTATCTAAAGTATCATCTTGATTAATATCGATTCCCCCAATTAATGGGAGTTTAATATTAGTAGCAATTGCTTCTAACAAAGTTGATTTGCCACTACCATTTTCCCCTACTAAAATAGTAATTGGTTTGGTAAAATGAAATTCTTTTAATTTTTGAATAAGAGGTAAATTAAATGGATATTCATTACCAGTTAAAGGCTTAGGTATTGATATGGATTTTAAATAAATCATGATATCACCTAAATACATTATAACAAAAAACACTTTTCTTTTTTGAAAAGTGTTTATTTTTTTTATTTTCTTTCACCAAGTGTTTTACATGGGTTTAATCCTAAAGTGTCCATTATATTGATAATCATCACTACTAATGAGTTCTTTAAAATCTTACCTTATTTTCTGACCAAAATATATTCAGCATTTTCTTCAATACGTTTGGCACGAGCTGCTTCTAATTCCTGTCTTGCTCTTAATTTTGCTTCTTCTTCAGCTTTTGGGCCGCTAAAAATCTTTGACCATAATTCATTTTTTATCCCCCTTAAAATAAGTAATTTATATTTTATCATTATGAAATAAATGTCAACAAAAAAGAAGATTATTCATCTTCTTTTTCAGTTTTACCTTTTTTCTCTAAATTAGCGATAATTTCTTTTGAAGCTTCAATTACTTTTTCTCTAACATCTTCAGCTAATTTTTGCAAGATTGGGGTTCCCTTATCAATCACAACTTGAACTAGATCTTCAGTTTTTTCTTTTAATTCGGCTGCTTTTTTCTTAGCCATCTTTAATACTTTTTCTTTATCTAATTCTTCTAATTCAATTCTAATTTCTTCTATTTTAGCTTCTAAATTAGTTCTCAATTCTTCGACATCAGTTTCCTTAGCTTTAGCAATTAAATCATTAAGTTTAGCTTTTAATTGCTTTCTTGTTTCACTACCTTTTCTTGGAGCAAATAAAACTCCTAATCCTGCACCGATAAGGGTACCAAAAAGAAACTTCCTAAATCCCTGTTTTTTACTCATTAATCTCTTCCTCCTTTTCCTTTTTTTCTTTTTTCTTTTTATTAAATAATTTAATAATAAATGATGCAATACCATCAACTATTTTATCACTTATGATTGATAGTTTATCAGTAGTATAATCAATAATATTAAAAAAATTATTTAATGATGCTACTTTTTCATTGACATCATCTACTACATTATCAATTTTATTCATCGTTTTTATAATTTTGACACCAATTATGATTAATAGTATTAATAAAATGATACCTAAAATATATAGGACTACTGGTAAGATTGTATATAAAAGATCCATTTAAATCACTCCTCTTCATCTTCAGCTTCATCTTCGTACATTGAATCAATTAAATCAAATAGATTATCTTCTTCTTGTTCAACCGTTACTTCTTTAACTTGGTGATCAATACTATATTCAAGTCCAAAATCTTTATAATTTTCTTCAGCATCACCAATGGCAATGTCTTTCATTAATGAGTTTGCCCCCTTTTCACTCATCTCATACAGTAAATTAGTATCATCAATATCGTCTTTTTCATCATCTGATTTGAGATTAAAAAACATACCTTTATTATCAGCAGTATCCAATTCTTGTTCAATTTCATCAGTTAAACTACCATATGCTTTCTTTCTAACATCATCAACATCAACTTTTCTTTCTTTAGAGGTTTCTTTCATTTCGCTAGCTTCTCTAGGAGTAATATCTTCTTTTTTATAATTTTTATCTAAAATACCATATACTGGTGAAATAACTGGTGATACTTTAAATGGCGGTTTAGTTTTGGTACTTTCTTTTTGTTGTTGCTCCCTAATCTTTTTAACCTCAACATCGAGGACATTTTCATTTTTATTTACTCTTTTTTCCTCAATGAAATCTTCTTCTTTAAAAATGACTGGGAATTTAAAAGTCGTTTCTGATTTAAATAATTCGCGCTCACTAATAATATCTTCAACATTATCTTTAATTTGTTCTTTATTATCGGTTGGTGGACAAGTTATTTCTTCTTTGATTGATTCCGATGGGGCTTCAATTATTTCTTCCTCAAAAAATAAATTTTTCAATTTGTTAAAAAATTTCATGAAAGGCACCTCTCTCTTAATCAGTTATATTTTCAAACTCAATGATATCATTGTTAGGTATTTCTTCTTTTGGATCAGGATTATCATACTCACGTAAATGATCAAGAAAATTATGTTCTTTTCTAGTTGGCACAAAAATATTAAATTTTTCTTCATTAAAATCTAAAGTATTGCTACCAATAATAGTTTCAATAATATCTTTATTAAATTTAATACTAGATAATATATAACAGAAATCAGTAACTACTTTATTGATATCATGATGATCAACATAGGCTTCAATCTTACCATAATTATACATCATTTCAATTAGATAATTTTGATTGATTTTGTTTATTTCAATATAACCGGTTCGATCATTATAATCTAAAATTCGCGAATAATAAGCATCAGTATTTATTTCATATGGTTTATTTATTTGATGATAAAAACTGATGACATCAATATATAAATAATATCGTATCCCATTTGTATATAATATTTTATTGTAATCAATACTATATTCTAATCTAACACCTCTCGGTAAATAATATTTATAGCCAGTACCTACCATGTTATGGAGATTATGTTCACTTTGTAATAGTTTATCTATATTTAATTTATAATCATGGTTATATTGTGAAATGGTGCAACCGGTGATCAAAAGCATCAATAGTAGTAATGTTAGTACCCGTTTCATTATTCCACCCACTCTTGTTTTATTATATCAAAAAAAAGTTAAAATATAAACAAATTGCTGTTCATTTTACAACAACATTCTTATTATATAATACTCATTATCATAAATTCAACCTTTTCTATACTAATACCTACTCCAAAAATGTGCTTTTGCATATACTTAAATGACAGTATTTTTAAGGAGGAATATTATGAATTACGGATGTTATCAACCAGGTATGGTAGGAATGATGCCAACTTTTCCAGGTCAACCAATGGGACCAACAATGCCAGGCGTCATGCCCGAACAAATGCCCACAATGCCTGGAACTCAACCATTACCAACTGAAGCAACAGCCTATGATCAAATGAATCATAGATTAACTAGGTTAGAACAACAAGTAAGAAGACTGGAAGCTAGAGTAGCAAGACTCGAGACTCCATTTTCTGAATCACAGACACCATATCAAGGACCACAAGGTTTTGAAATGCCTGAAAGTACCTATCCTTCAAGCATGCATATGGTCTAATAAAAAAATGCTGTTAAAGCATTTTTTTGTTGGCTATCGTTGCCCATTTTTCAACAATTAAGTTCTTTAAACGTTTACCGAATATCTGCTCAAAAGTCTTATTGTAATAGGTAATAACAAAATAGATCGTCGCTCCTCCTATTGCATAGACAAAACATATTAATAGTGATAGTAAACGACTAGACGTTGATAATGGAATAATAATTTTTAATAATGATAGCACTAAAACCATAATGATATTGACAAAAACAATATTAATAAGATGTTTGATCGTTTTTTCATAATTGATATTAAATATTTTATTTAGATAAATCAATCCAGTAATAACTCCTACTAAATAACCTAAAATGGTAGCAGTAATAGCCCCATAGAAAGCATACATACCCATTTCTTCAAAGGAATACATCAAAGGAATATTAAGGAAAATCTTAGTAAGTAATCCTAAAACTAAACAGGTAAAGACCATTTTATATCTATTAACTGATTGGAGAATAATAATAGTCGTATTAAAGATCGTACTAAATAAAGTCATAAAGATAGAGTATTTGAAGACGACTGGTCCCCAAACATTAGTCCCATAGAAAGCAGTCCATACTGGTTTAGCTAAAAAACTTAAACCAACGGTCATAGGAATAGTAATATAGATTAATATTTGTAAAGCTTGATTAATCTTTTTGCGGACATCATCAATATCTTTAATAACAAAACTACTTACTAAATTAGGAATTAAGCTGACAATAATACCGGTAGCAATTGATGCTACAATCATATTCAATTTATGGCCCCATGTTGAAATGATACTCATTACTGATTCCGCTACCTTTATATTATAGTTAAAACTATTAACTAAAGTTTTAACTAAAGTTACCATATCGACTGAATTATATATATTCTTAGATATATCAATGATAATAAAAGGAATAGCATACATCAATAATCGTTTTATAATCTTATTATCAGTAAGTTTTGTTTCAGCTCTGGTAATTTCAGCATGCCTATTTAATTTATTACTATGATCGAATATTTTTTTAATTAAGTATCCATAACTAAAGAGGGCCCCAATAAAAGCTCCAAAAACCGCAATTCCAACCGCATTACTAAGTTTCAAATTAAAGACCCTTAAAGTTAAATAACTACCAAATATGATAAAAGTTACTCTAACAATTTGTTCAATAACTTGGCTAAAAGCAGTTGGCGTAATATATTTATGGCCCTGTAGATAGCCTCTTGCAATACTTAAACCAGGTACCACTAAAATAGCAAAAGAAACCATTCTAACGACATAACTGACATCTTCAATGGTATTACCACCTTTAATATCACCAATAATTAAATAAGCTATATGGGGAGCAAAAATAATTAAGGTGAGAAAAACGATAATACCTAACGTAGTTATTACTTTCCTACCTAACGTATAAACTCGTTCTTTAGCATAATAATAGCCAAGGGCATTATATTCACTCACTAATTTACTTATTGCTAGAGGTAAACCAACCGAAGCTACACCCAAAAAAATAGAATATATGTTATAGGCATAACCATATAAGGCACCACCTTGCTCACCAATAATAGCATAAAAAGGGATAACATATATTACCCCTAATATTTTAGAAATAATAATACCTAAAGTGGCTATAAGTGCTCCTTGTAAAAAACTGCTTTTTTTCATTACATCACTTCTCACTTCTTCTCATAAATAATCATAGCTGAAAAACAATATAGTTGTTCCTCAGCAAAGATACTAGTACTAACTTGATATTTAATATCGATAATCTTATCATCACATTCTTCTAAAAAATCATTTACTTCTTTTTCAAGATCTTTTTCGTGATTCTCATCAAATATCTTTACTTGAAGCATATTATCCCCTCTAATAGCATCATAGGTGATAATCAATCTCTTTTTTGTCTAATTTTGATATTGATAATAATCACGTTTAAAGTTACCTGATTCATCTTCATATTCAATCAATACTTTAAATACTCCATCAAAATTTAGTATGTCCCCGACATAAGGAATGTATCCCGTTAAGGTTATACCTTTGACATGGTTCGTTTCCATATCGACATAATTAGGGATTAAATTAACTTTTTCATCAAAGATACCAATGCTTGGAAAAATATCATTAGTTGGATAATTATGGATTACTAATACTGAAATATTGTGCATACTTTCAGTAGGATTATCGATAATAACTCGATATATTATCTCAGTATCAACTAGACGATCTGAATAAACATTGACATCATAGGTTAATGGTTGCGTAAAATTATCATAATTAATTAGTTCCTGTTGCATAGCTTGATAACGCTTTTTTTCTTTTGATAAACTATGATGACAACTAGTTATTAACAAAAGGGCTAGGGTTAATATTAATAGTCTTTTCATAAACTCATCCCTTATTTGACCACAATGTTAACTAATTTATCAGGAACAACAATAGTTTTAATAATTTCATAATTAGCTATATGACGTTTAACATTGTCTTGGACTAAAGCTAAATCAATTAACTCTTGTTCAGTTAAACCTTTATTAGCAATTATTTTTGCTCGCACTTTGCCATTAACTTGAATAACTAAATCAAAGATTTTAGCAACTATTTTATTTTCATCATAAGTTGGCCATTTAGATAAATAAATAGGTTCACCTAAATGTTGTAATTCATTTATTTCTTCAGTAATATGTGGTGCAAATGGATTTAACAAGATTAAGAAAGTTCTTAAATCAGCTTTAGTGATAGAATTTTGTTCTTCAAACTCATTTAATAAAGTCATTAAAGCGGCTATAGCCGTATTATATTTCATTGTTTCAATATCAGTTGATACTTTCTTAATCGTCTTATGGATGATAGTTTCTAAAGCTTTAGAATATTCATTACCATCAACCAATTTATCTTGAATCTTCCACAATCTATCTAAGAAACGTTTACAACCTTTTAGACCATTAGTATTCCAAACTACTTCTTTTTCATAATCACCAATAAACAATTCATAAGTTCTTAACGCATCAGCCCCAACCTCTTCAATAATTTCATCAGGACTAATAGCATTACCTTTTGATTTACTAATCTTTTCACCATCTTCACCTAAAATCATCCCATGAGCAGTTCTAATGGCAAAAGGTTCTTTGGTCGGTACTAGACCAATATCATATAAGAAACGATGCCAGAAACGAGCATACAATAAGTGTCTAGTAGCATGTTCCATTCCCCCATTATACCAATCTACTTTGCCCCAATATTCTAATGCTTCTCTTGAGGCAAATTCTTGGTCATTATGGGGATCCATATATCTTAGCCAATACCATGAAGAACCAGCCCAGTTAGGCATTGTATCAGTTTCCCGTTTTGCTCTCTTACCACATTTTGGACAAATAGTATTGACAAATTCACTGATATTAGCTAATGGACTTTCGCCAGTATCAGTTGGTTCATATTTAGCAACATCAGGTAAAGTTACTGGTAGATCTTCATAAGGAACTGGTACCCACCCACATATTTCACAATAAATCATTGGAATTGGTTCCCCCCAGAAGCGTTGTCTCGAGAAGACCCAATCTTGCAATCTATAGTTAATAGCT
>DBPJ01000003.1:21102-21845 GCA_002304855.1 Caryophanales bacterium UBA1423
CCAATATAAGCTTCTTTACTTATATCGCCACCTTTGATAACTTCAACAATGGGAATATTAAATTTTTTAGCAAACTCATAATCGCGCTCATCATGAGCTGGTACCGCCATAATAGCGCCAGTACCATAACCCATCATGACATAATCAGCTATCCAAAGAGGTATTTCTTGATTAGTAAGTGGGTTAATAGCACTAATTCCTTTTAATAATACACCTGTTTTATCTTTAACTAGTTGTGTTCTTTCTAATTCACTCTTCTTACTAACTTCTAATTGATATGCTTTTACTTCATCCATATTAGTAATTCTATCAGCTAGTTCTTCAATAATTGGATGTTCTGGAGCTAAGACCATAAAAGTAGCACCATAAATAGTATCTGGTCGAGTCGTAAAGACGGTTATAGTTTTATCAGAATTAGCTATCTTAAAATTAATTTCAGCCCCTTCACTCATACCAATCCAGTTAATTTGAGCTAGTTTAACTTTATCAAGAAACTCTGTTTCATCTAAACCTTCAATTAATTTATCAGCATATGAACGCATTTTAAGCATCCATTGTTCTTTTTCCTTTTTAACTACTTCACCACCGCAACGTTCACATTTACCACTTTCAACTTCTTCATTAGCTAATCCAATTTTACACGAATTACACCAATTAATATTAGTTTTAGCTTTATAAGCTAAGCCATGTTCAAAGAACTTAATGAATTGCCATTGCGTCCATTTATAATATTTTGGATCAGT
>DBPJ01000001.1 GCA_002304855.1 Caryophanales bacterium UBA1423
CACCTTACAATTGATTTATATAGTCATTCAATATTAAATGGTTTTTTTGAAATGACTCAAGGTTTAAAATATGTCAGTTTATTAAATTTTCCGCTTAAAATTAAAACCCTCCTATCGATTATGCTCATATCATTTGGAGGGTTAAGCGTTCATATGCAAGTCATTAGTATTATTAGTGATACTAATATAAAATATTTACCATTTTTAGTAGCTAGAATATTACATGCTATTATTGCTAGTTTATTAGCATATGCTTTATTTGATTTGTGGTTAATTATTTATTTATAAAGTATCATCGTATGGATGATTGATATTAATACCAAATGAACCTTCTATTTCACGATGTTCAATTGGAATTATAATAGTTAAAATTGAATTATTACGACCAGCATAACTAGCATCTATAACATTTGCTTCTATCGTAAATGGTTCAACAATATAACTATCAACTGCTAATTCATAAGTAGTATTATCATAGCTAATAATATTATCAAAAGTATTTATCGTTAATCGTTTTACTGAACCATTATTAAAATTTAAATCATAACAATACGAACCACATGACGTTAAACTTGAAAAACCAGAATTAACTAAATCATATTCAATATCATGGGTAATACTCATTTTTATATCGGTCAGTTTATTTTTTATCATGGTAAATTGTTGACGATCTCTTACACTAAATAAGGTAGATAATAAGAGATAACTGATAACAATTAAGAAAACAAAACCTATCAACAATTCAAAGACCGTAAAACCTTTATTATTTGGCATAATTACCTC
Organism: Caryophanales bacterium UBA1423; assembly: GCA_002304855.1. GTDB lineage: Bacteria > Bacillota_I > Bacilli_A > RF39 > UBA660 > UBA660. The sequence continues at coordinate 784 of DBPJ01000001.1, forward strand.
CTATCTAACTACTAAATTTATTGAAGATTTAGTTTTTCAACTAAATAAAGAAATTGTACTTCAGGGGGAGTTAAAGCTCTATTATAAATGCGCACATCATCAATTACACCATTAAATGGTATTCCCGGGGTAGCTCTAAAATCCCCTCCAATTCTTAATGGCCATTGAATATCTTTAATCGTTCCTGCAGGCTTTGATGCCTCTATTTTACCATCAACATAAATAGTTGATTTATTTGTTGAGGTATCTCTAATAACTAAAACGTGATGCCATTTTCCTCTTAAATCTTGCGTACCATATAAATCTACTTCACCAGCATTCCAATAGAATCTTATTCGTCCATTGGTACTTCCTTCAAAATTAGTATGAGGATTTACATTATAATTACCAATAATATTACCCACTCTAGTGTCATCTGATACATCACCCATTTTAACCCATGCCGAGATGGTCATTGAATTACTAATGCCTATACTACCACTACTACCAACATCTACATAAGAATTGGTACCATTAAACTTTAAGGCTGATACTGGCATTCCAAATCTATTAGCGTCTGGGGTTGCATTATAAATTGTTCCATTATTATTATTTCCCGAGTGATCAATAGCATTACCATCTAATTTCCAATAACCTACTAATCCTTTAGTAATATCTTCTCGCCAATTGCTGACAAGTAATCTTATTTCATCTTCAGTACGCCATTTATTATTATAATGGTATAATGTTCTTCGCTCAATTTGGCCATACATGCCAGTTGGTGGATCACCATCAATCCAATCTGAAAATTGATTATCAGTATGCCAAGTAACATTAGCTAAAGCATTAGCTACATCACTACCTGCACCATAATCTATTAAAGTAGTGCCACTACCTTCACTTAATTTATAATAATACAATAAGCTTTCAGGACTCAAATGAACTCCATTCATGCTACTTAATACTTCGGTTGGTGTCAACACTTTATTCCATACTTTTACCTCTCTGACATCGCCAACCCAGTTGTAACTGGTGTTAATATCATATCTACCAATATATAATTGGGTGCCTGTCGGTTCTCGATAACTAGCAGTTCCCCAATGTTGGCCATCAACATATAATTCTGAAATGCCAGCTGCTTGATTAAAAGTTACTGCATAATGATGCCATTCATCAACCGTAGGATATGAAGTGGCTTTTGAATATGGATTGGATGTCCCATCACCAGTATTTAATGAAATTCTGTCACCTGAAAAATATAAATCAGGTCCACTACTTGCTGGTCCATTAAATGACCATAACATTTTAGTGGCAATAGTACCATTAGCTTTAGCCCACATATCAATGGTAAGGGTATTGGGAATACTTAAGCCACTGATATTGATAGTACTATTAGCACTACCATTAAGTCTCACATAACTTGTTTTATATCTAAATTGTGGTTTTGAAGTTAGTTCAGCATATTCAGTAGTAGTAAAAGTAGCAAATGTACCATCTTCCATTTCTACTATAACTCGATAAGTATTTGGTAAATTATCAGTTTTTTGTCTTCCTAAATACTTAATATATTCTTTTAATTCATGTGAAAAGTTATTAGTATATGAATCAAAATTTAATAATGAACTGACATCATATTTAGTAAATAATGCTTTAGTAACCCCAGTTTTATCAATTAAATTAGTACAAAAAGTGGTAAAAGTAAAAACTGTACCACTACATGAAGTAAAATCATAATATGGGATATTACTAGCAATATTGTTATTTAAGGCGGTTATAACCCCATTATAATTATCTTCTCTTAAAAAAGTTTCAAGGTTTTTAGCAGCATATAAACTATCTATGTTATGATAGCGTTCAAAAGATTGATAGTGAGCAAAAATATTTAAAAATTGGGTAAAAACAAAAATAAATGAAACTAGTAATACGACTGAAACAATAAGGGTTTCCGTCAAAATAAAACCCATACTTTTTATTCTTTTCATAATAATTCGCTCCTATTATTGATATTATTACATTTATATTATATAATAATTATATAATAAATACTAGAGTTAGAATTACAGTTATGATAAAAAGGGGCTTGAAATATGTTAAGGACATTTGATTATGAACGAATTCCAATTGTTGAGGTAGTAAACGAAATATTATTAGATTCCGTAAAAAGAAATGCTAGTGATATTCACTTTGAACCTTATGATAATTTTCTCAAAGTTAGAATTAGGATTGATGGTGAATTAGCTGATTATGCTGAAGTTCCTAATTCATTACGTCGTAATTTACTTACCAGAATTAAAATTATATCAGGAATGAATATTACTGAAACTAGATTACCACAAGATGGAGCTATTAAAACAGTATTAAAAGGCGTTACCTTTGATCTTCGTGTTTCAAGTTTACCTACTAATCTTGGTGAAAAGATTGCTATCCGTATTCTCGATTATACGATGAGTTTAAAAGGTTTAGAATATTTGGGATTTAGTGAAAGCAATTATAAGAAAATGATGGACATGATCAAGACTCCTAATGGCATTATCTTAGTAACAGGTGCTACTGGTACTGGTAAATCAACTACTGTTTATGCTTTACTACAAAAATTAAATACCCCTACTAGAAATATTGTTACGGTTGAAGATCCGATTGAAATGGAACTTGAGTCTATTAACCAAGTCCAAGTTAATAGTGAAATTGGTTTAACTTTTGCTAACTGTCTACGTTCAATTTTGCGTCAAGACCCAGACATTATCATGATTGGTGAGATTCGTGATACTGAAACAGCTAAAATTGCCGTTAGAGCTTCAATTACTGGTCACTTAGTTTTATCTACTCTCCATACTAATAATGCTCTTAATACGATTGAACGTCTCCTTGATATGGAAGTTGAACGTTACTTATTAGCTAGTGCTTTGACTGGTATCGTATCACAAAAATTAGCCCGACGTTTATGTGATAAATGTAAGAAAATGAGAGCCCCTAATGAATATGAAAAAGATATTTTTAAAACGGTTTTAGGAATTGACGTTACTGCTATTCCAACAGCTGGTAGTTGTGAGAATTGTGGTAATGGTTATAAAGGCCGAATTGCTATTCATGAAGTACTAAAAATTAATGAGGAAATTAGAGATGCAATATCTGCGGGAATTAAAAAAGAAGATTTAAGAGAATTAGTATATAAAGGTGATGTTACTACCCTATTACAAGATGGTTTACAAAAGGTATTAAATGGCTTTACTACGCTGGAAGAAGTCTTAAAATTAATTGAATTTGATGAAGAAACCGTTGAACAACAAAAAGAACGAATTAAAGAAAGTAATTTAAAAATAGCAATTGCCGATAGTTTAAGAAAGGAATTGCCAGAAAAAGAAGATAAAATAATGGCTGATGATCAACCTGAAATACTTGAAATATAAAAAATGATGTACATTTTGTACATCATTTTAATATTTAATAAAATAATTTATAATAGTTACTAAATTAATCTTTAATAGATAAATAATTATACTTGCTAAACTTAAAAATGGACCAAAGGAAATAATATTGGTTCTTTTTATTATTAATATTAATATTGCTATTGGTAAAGCCATGAAGGCACCTAAAACAATGACAAAAATGCTTAACCAAAAATGTAATACTAGGCCAATGAGAAACATCAATTTGATATCTCCACCACCAAGGGATTCACGTTTAAAAAGAGCATCGCCAAAAAATTTTATCCCAAACATTAAAATAAATGATAAGAGGCCATTACCAATGGCAATAAAAGCCTTTTGATAACCTTTACCAATAAGTAGTTCTATAATAATTAACAAAGACGTAACGATCAATATTTCATCAGGAATAGTCATTGAATTAATATCACTAATGATAATGATTATTAAGCCGGAAATAAAAGTTAAAGCAATGATTAAGTCAAGAGTCATTCCAAATACTATATATGAAGCAGCAAATAAGAAACCAGTTAATAATTCAAATAATGGATAGCGCCATGAAATAGGTTGTTTACAACCATGACATTTACCAAGCAATATGATATAAGATATAACTGGTATTAATTCCCACGCTGATAATCTCCGTCCACATTTAGGGCAACTTGAAGGCGGATAAATAATTGATTGGTTAGTTGATAATCTAAGACCCACGACATTAAAAAATGAGCCAAACATTAAACCAAAGATAAAGAATGAAATGATGTAATATAAATTATTCATACAGCTCTCCTCTAACTAAATTGTTGATACATCTGGAACATAGGAACAATAATTGATAATAAAATTGTTCCAACTGTACCAGCTAAGAATACAATCATAACTGGTTCAATAAAACTTTTTACTTGACCTATCGCTAATTTATGTTGTTCAGCATAATAATCGCCAACTTTACCCATCATTACCCCTACTTCACCAGTTTGTTCACCAGTAGCCAACATTTCATAAGCAATGACTGGGAAGGCCCAATGATTATGAAAGGCTTTTGAAATTTGTTCACCTCGAGCCAAATTAGATATGGTATCAAAGATCAATAATTTATAAATTTCATTGTTAGTAATTTTACTTAATATTTCCATACTTTCAGTAATATAAACATTATGGATTAACAATGAACTGAAAGTTTTAGAAAACATAGTAACCTCATTATAGATAATAATTTTACCAATAACTGGTGTATGCATCATTAACCATTGCACAATATAACGGAAAGCTTTAACGGAAGTATATAAAAAGCGAAGCAGAATAAGCAAGAGAATAACTCCTGATATGACATAGAAGAAATTATGTTGTAAGAAATCGCTAGTGTTGATGACTACTCGGGTAATGGTTGGTATCTCTGCCTCCATGTTTCTAAACATCTCAACAAACTGTGGAATAACATATATCATAACAAAAATAATAACGCCAACAGCTAATACAAAGACAACTGCCGGATATAACATAGCAGTAAGCATTTGACTTCTGGTTTTTTGAATCGAATCATAATATTCAGACATATTATCTAATACTTCAGCTAATTGACCAGTTAATTCTGAAGTTTTAATCATATTGATGAGCAATCTTGGAAAAGCTGGTCCTTGTTTTTCTAAAGCTTCACTAAAATTTGCTCCCATTACTACTTCATAAATGACAGCATCAAATATCTTCTTACGTTGCGCATGTCTAGTCTGTCTTGATATAATTCTAAGCGAATCAACTAAAGGAATACCAGATTTTATGTATGTTGATAACTGTGTTAAAGTAAAGGCTAAATCTTTATAGCTAATTTTATAATTTTTATTGCGGCTTAAAGAGGCCATAAATTTAATGAATTTAGAGGTTTCAATACTATATACTTCGGCTCCTTCTGCTAATAAGAAAGAGTGGACATCAATTTTAGAATAAGCATCAAAATAACCAGAAATGATCTTACCTTCCTTATTTTTAGCCACAAACTTATATGGTATTTTTTGTTCACTACGATTAGCACTTTCCTCTAAAAAGTCAATTAATAATACTTTTCGTTGAAAATCTTTTTTATTCTTAATATATTTTACTAAAGCTAAATTATTATAACGATTGATAAAATACATTTTAATTTTATTGCCAACGTTTTTAATACCAACTGTAAGACGTTGGAAAGACTGACCTATTCCCTTAATAATATTCTTAATGGTATTAATAATAGCTAGTATTCCTTTTCTAATTATTTGATATATACCATTAATGAAATTAACAATTCCTTTTATTAATTTCATAAATAAAGTATATATACCAGTACCAATCATTTTAATAATATGCCATATCGTTTTACCTGCTTTTATCACAAAATTATATAGACTTAAAATGATTATTTTTATGATCCGCCATAAAGTTTTTCCTACTTTTATAATAAATGTATATAAACTGACAACAATAACTTTTATACTATGCCCTACTTTTTTAATTAACGTATATAGTCCTTCAAAAAAATATTTAATGATTTTAAATAAATATTTAGTGGTAGAAATAATACCTGTTGTGATCGATATAACTATTGTTTTTATTCCTCTACCAAGCAATAATATTAATTTGTGTATATATTTAACTATATAAATAGTTGCTTTTACTATCAATCTAATAAGAAGCCTAAATGTATAGTATAATCCGGCCATAAATAATCTAATAATACGATAAGGTATTATAAATAAGTAAGAGATAAAATAATATATGTATATAAATGGTAACAACAAAAAATTAAGTCTCACCTATGCCGACCTCCTACCATATAAAATTATAACATAAATATTTACTTTTTTAAACCTTTTTTATTTACGTACATATATTATTTAAGGGGGGGCTTTTATTTATGTTTTTTCGAAGAAATTATTATTCGCCATATATGGCCTATCCATTATCATATACTCCCAGACCTAAATTTGATTGGGGTAATTTTTTATCAAACACCCAAAAAACAATTGGCATAATCAATCAAGCAATTCCTGTCGTTTATCAATTAGGACCTATTTATAAAAATGCTAAAACACTGCTTAGAGTATTTAACGAATTTAATAAAATTAATTCATCAACTAATAATTCTAATGTTACTAATAGTGCTAATAATACTAGTAATTTTACCAATAATAGTGCACCTAATTTCTTTATCTAAAATAATAAGAATAGTAGCGTCTATTCTTATTATTTTAGATATCTTTTTATATAGTTAATTTCAAATAGAATTTTAATCTTTTTAAACCAATGCTTAATTGATAGTTGATTATATATACTTTTCAATTCAGCTATTTTATGGTGATACATTTCTCTCATTAATGGACTAATATTTTTAAATAAAATAGGACCAAAATATAATTCTTTATAGGTATATTTTAGATTGCCTTTTTTAAATGACATGATAGTATAAATGATGTTACGTTCTTTTATTAACAACTCATGATCAATAATGTAACCTAATAAATTGAGAGTTTTTCTAACTAAAAATATATGATTATTTGGTTGAATGATAAGTTGTCTTATATTGGTTAATAGATGTTTTTGTCTGATTAATATATTGGCAATAGTATGACCACCTAATCCAGCCATAATGACGGTATTAATATCATCATCAATGGTTGCTAAACCATCACCTTGACGAGTAATAATTTGATGTTGAACTTGATATTTATTGATATTATTGATTCCTTTAGCTAAAGCTTTAGGATTGATATCACTTGCAATTATTTTAGGAATCTTTTTATTTTTTACTAAATAAATATCAAGTAAAGCATGGTCACAACCAACATCAATTATTTTACTATTATCTTTGATTAATGAAGCGATAGCCTTGGCTCTTAGGGAAATGCGCATCTTACTCAGTTAAAAAATCTTTTAATTTGCGTGAACGAGATGGATGACGTAATTTTCTAAGAGCCTTAGCTTCTATTTGTCTAATTCTTTCCCTAGTAACATTAAATATTTGACCTACTTCTTCTAAAGTTCTACATTGGCCATCGTTAAGTCCAAATCTTAATCTTAGCACCTGCTCTTCCCTATCAGTTAAAGTCATTAATACACTTGACAATTCTTCTTTTAGCATTTCAATAGTAGCATATTCTTCTGGACTAGTAGTTCTTTCATCTTTAATAAAGTCACCTAAGTGTGAATCTTCTTCTTCTCCAATTGGTGTTTCTAATGAAATTGGTTCTTGTGATATTTTATATATTTCTCTAATTTTTTCAACCGAAACACTCATTCTTTCGGCTAATTCTTCTTCATTAGGTTCACGATTTAATTCTTGAGTTAGTTGTCGTTGAATGCGTGCTAATTTATTAATCGTTTCAACCATGTGAACCGGTACTCTGATAGTTCTTGCTTGATCAGCAATGGCTCTAGTAATAGCTTGTCTAATCCACCAAGTAGCATAGGTTGAAAATTTGAAACCTTTTGATGGGTCAAATTTTTCAACTGCTTTCATCAAACCAATATTACCTTCTTGAATTAAATCAAGAAATAACATGCCACGCCCAACATAACGTTTAGCAATACTGACCACTAATCTTAAGTTAGATTCAGCTAAACTATTGCGAGCATCATTATCACCTTCAGCTACTCTTTTAGCTAACTCTAATTCTTCTTCAAAAGTTAAAAGACTAATTTGACCTATTTCTTTTAAATACATTCTTACTGGGTCATTTATTTTTATATCTTTGTTACCTAAAACTTCTTCATTTAAAATGATATCAGTATCATCATCAATCGTAAATTGATCACCTTCATCATCTTCTTCAACTAAGATATCAATACCTTCATCGATAAAAAAATTATAAATATCATCTAAAGTATCATTATCTAATTCTAAACCCTTTAACTCTTCCGCTAATTGTTCATAAGTAATATATCCCTGTTTTTTACCTAATTTCAATAAATCAGCTTTACGTTCTTCGATTGTTTTAATTTCATTTATCATCATATTCACTCCTCAATTTTTAACCTTCTAATAGTTTCTGCATATTTGGCTTTCTTCATAATATCTAATTCATTTTTCATTAAATTTTTTAACCGTTCAATTTCATTGATGACACTAAATTCATTTAACGTCTTAATATAATCATTTATTTCATCAATGGTATATTCTTCTTTAAGATTAAACATTTCTATTTCACTAACTAATTTAATTAGTTCTTGTTTATCACCTAAATAAGTAATAAAATCAGCAATATTAATATGACCATATTTATTAGTATAAGCAATTATTTCATTAGCTAATACTCGCCCATTAATAGTTGGTAAATACGAAACGTCATCTTCATATCTTTTAATTACTTCTTTTGATTTAAGCATGTAATATAACAATTGACGTTCAGCTTTTTGATATTTATCTAAACTTTCTGGTTTAGTTTTGGGCTTTAACTGTTTAGGTTCAAATTTATTTCTACTTATATATTTATTTAAACGCTCAAGCAATACCTCTTTTGAGATTGAATATTCATCACTAATTTTACTAATAATTAATTCGCGTTTAATATTATCATCAATTTTACTTATAACTTGTATGATATCATTAATATAATTAGTAAGTTCATCATTATTTTTTAAGTTTCTACCTTTTTTATAATAATCTAATTTAAAATCAGTAAATGATATAGCTTCTTCAATAGCCAATTTAAATTGTTTTACACCATACTTTTGAATATAATCGTCAGGATCTAAGTCATTACTTAATTTAATAATTTTAGGTTCAATCCCAACTTTTTCTAATTCATTACCAATTGCTAAAGTAGCAGCTTGTCCAGCATCATCATTATCAAAACACAAATAAACATTAGGTGATAATTTTCTAATTAAATTTATCTGATCATTAGTAATGCTTGTCCCCATGATAGCAATGACGTTTTGAATACCAACACTATAACATCTAATGACATCCATAAATCCTTCCATAAGGATAACAAATTTTTCCTTACGAGTACTATCTTTAGCGCGATGGTAATTATAAAGTAACATTCCTTTTCTAAAGATATCCGTTTCTTTAGTATTGATGTATTTAGCCATATCACTATCAGTATAGATACGACCACTATAACCTATTACTCTTCCTGTTACATCCCATAATGGAAAAATAATACGATTAATAAATACATCTTGAAAACCACTATCAGTTTTATTAGTTATGCCACCATTAACTAACTCTTTTTCAGTAAATCCCTTCTTCAAGAGTAACTTGGTTAAATCATCAATTTTATTTAACGATAAGCCAATTTGAAATTCTTTAATAATCTCATCATCAATTTTTCTTTTCTTTAAATATTCTTTAGCTTTTGAACCACTACTTGTATTAATATTATTTTGATAGTACTTAGTAGCTATATCATATATTTGATATAAAGGCTCATGTTTTTCTTGTTTTTTGGGTTGATATATATCCTTAGTTATTTTTATACCTGCTTTATCCGCTAAATAAATGATTGCTTCGCTAAAACTTTTATGCTCATAATCCATAATAAAATTAATGACATTACCACTAGCACCACAACTAAAACACTTATATATTTGTTTTTCAGTTGAAACACTCATACTTGGATTATGATCATCATGAAAAGGACATAAACCAAAAAAATTACGTCCTTTTTTAGTTAATGGTATAAATTCACCAATAATTTTAACAATGTCAACACTATTTCTAATTTCATTTATTTCTTTTGTGGTAAGCATTGGCATAAAAATCATTCCCTACTACATATATTCTACAAAAATAGCAAATTTCCTTTTAAAAATAATTATTTTTTAAAATATTATATCACAAAAATAAAATACCATGTAGAGATGGTATTTTATTTATTAATTGCTTTAATATATTCTTCTATTTCTCTAAGTCGTTCTGGTTTTAAAAAACGACATTTCTTTAAATTAGATATATCAGCTAATGCTTGTTTAACCATGCCTTTGCATGAACCAAAACCACAGACATTACAATTGAAACCTGGTAACATAGCTTCAATTTTTTTCATTTGTTCATCTTCTTTATTAAGATAATAATATGTGATGCTAAGCAGCAATCCAAAAATAAATGATAATAAAGTTATAATAATTACTCCACTCATTTTATAACCTCTTTTCACCTGTTTTTAGGCATTTATAGCAATCTTTATGACATTGATAGTTATTATTTAAATAATACAATTTAGCGGTAATAACAAATAATATGATTATAATCAATATACCTAATATCATCCTACATACCTCATAAATAGTAATGACATAATACTGGCAGTAATTAAAGCAATGGGAATACCTTTAAAGGCTACTGGAATTGGACTATGTTGGGTACGTTCTCTAATATTGGCAAAAAGATAGATGACAATAAAATAACCAAGACTACTACCAATTGAAAAGACGATCGTTTCAATTAAAGAATAATTATTATTACTGCTAAGTAAAGCAGCCCCTAAAATAGCACAATTAGTAGTTAATAATGGTAGATAAATACCTAATAATTGATGTAGTTTGGGAAAATAATGATTGATAACCATTTCAATTAATTGAACTAACGAAGCAATAACTAAAATAAAGATAATGGTTCTTAAATATTCAATATTTAATGGAATCAATACATAGTTATATAAAAAATAAGTAATAATATTGGTTAAAACCATGACAATGGTAAGACTAATGCTTATACCAATAGTTCCTCTTTCATCATCAGAAACGCCTAAAAATGGGCATAAACCTAAGAATTTAGTTAGGATAAAATTATTAACAATAATACCTGAAATTAATAAGGTAAATAGATTCATTGATTATCTTCCTTTCTTAATCTTATGGAATTAAAGAAAGCGGTTAGTAGCCCTAACGAAAGAAGGGCCCCGGCTGGTTTTAATAAAATATTTATTGGAAAAATATTATTGTTAGGTAATACTTTATAGATCATCTGATAACCAGTTATTTTAGTTAAACTATCCATAATGGTTATGGTATTATTACCAAATATTTCACGCATAGCACTTAAGACTATTAATGATAAGGTAAAACCCAAACCAAAACCAATCCCATCTAAAATGCTACTAAATACTTTTTCTTTTGACGCAAAACCTAAAGCTCGCCCTAAAATAATACAATTAACTACAATCAATGGAATATATATACCTAAGGTATCATATAAGTCTTTGACATAGGCCTTCAATAATAATTCAACCATCGTTACAAAAGTAGCGATAATTAAAATATAAGTAGGAATTTTAATTTGTTCTGGAACAAAGTTTTTAATTAAGGACACTAAAAAGTTAGAAAAAATAAGTACAAACATTAATGAAAGGCCCATAACGATGGCATTTTCAACGGTAGTAGTAACTGCTAAAGTTGGACAGATGCCAAGCATTAGGACAAAGACCGGATTTTCATTAATTATACCCTTTACTAAATCTTTCATCTTATTACCCCTTTATTATAAATTCAATTAAAGGATCTGTTAATTCGTATACAAAATATAGGACGACTGAACATATAAAGCCAACTATAGTTAATACGAATATTGGTTTAATCATTTCCCTTTTCATATTTTCACCCTATCTATTTTGAGAATATTCTTTTAGTGTCTTGATGACCATTTGTTTTAGATAGTTAGCAGTATATGTAGCACCACTAATTGTATCTAAGTCATCTAGATTGTGTTGTTGTTGAATGAGCTTATCAATGTAATTATGTTCTTCTATTTGATTCCAAACATATTCATTTTGTTCTAAAATATCAATAGTTGTTATTTTACCAGTATTATCATCTATTTCAATCTTAGCCTTAATCAAACCATGATAAGCTTTATGAGTAACAGTATATATAACTTGATTGTCGATTTCAGTAACATCAATAACATTAAAATTTTGATCAGTAACTTTTTTATTAATATTAGTAGCTACATAATAAGTAGTTGTACCAATTATTAATATTAAAATAGCTAGTGGAATAGAAAGTTTCTTTAGATTAAATCTTACTTTAACTCCTAATTTATCAATGATGAAGACAAACATATTCATCGTTAAAATAGCAGTTAGTACACCTTCAGGATAACTGGTTAAAAATCTAAAGATAACAGTTAGAAAACCTAATCCCAAAGCATATATAGCTTGTCCAATAGGAGTAGTTGGACTAGTAACCGGATCTGTAGCCATAAAGATGGCTCCAAATATTAGTCCTCCACTCAATAAATGAAATAATGGATACCATATTCCTAAATCATGATAGTAACCAATAAAACTAGTTAAAATAAAGACGGTAGCAAGATATATAATAGGAATATGCCAGGTAATTACTTTAGTAAATAATAAGTATATGAGTCCTAAAAGACATAGAATAGCACTAGTTTCACCAATGGTACCAGGAATCATACCAGTTAAAAAATTCCAAAGATTACCAAATGGAGTTACAATATTTTGATAGGTATCAATATAATTTAAATTTTGTAAATTTGTAAGTGGCGTCGCTTGAGTAATAGTATCTAATTCTAACTTATTTAAATAACCACCTTGAATAGCTATGTTACTATAATAAGCACTAATGATAAATAAGTTACCAACTAAAGCGGGATTAAAGATATTAAATCCAAAGCCACCAAATAACATTTTACCAATAATAGTAGCTACCATGGCTCCTACTATTAAGATAGAATATGGGGTATTAATTGGGATAGTTAATGCCAAAAATAAACCTGGAAATATAGCATATGAGTATTTTAAGTGAGTAATTAATTTTTCTTTATCTTTTATTTTTAAAACAAAATAGATAAATAAGGTCTCACTAATTAATGAAGTTAACATCCCTAATAAAATCATGATAAGTGGTCTAAAAGCGGATAATAAAGTACCATATCCCCTACTATATGGTAAAATACCATTCTTATAGACACTAAAGATGATAATTGGGAATAATGCTATTATCAGATGTTTCATCATCTTAGAAGTATTATATGGACTTTTAATATGAGGACCATTATCATGATAAAATTTATTCATTTTTTTCACCTCGTTTTAATTTAGCTTTCTTAACATATTCTCTAACATCTACTTTTGATGGACATATATATGAACAAAGACCACATTCAATACATTTTTCCGGTTGTAAGTATTTTAAATATTCAACATTGTTAACATTATTTTTAATTAAAACGGGCGATAATTTAGCTGGACAAATATTTACACATTTACCACAACGCATACATTCAATATAAGGATGTTCATTTTGATTTTCCATAATGAGAAGACAGTTTAAATTATTACTGACCACTAAATCATCGGTGAGGATAGCTACTCCCATCATTGGACCACCAGCAATCAATTTAATTTTATTACCAGGTTTTATGCCACCAATATAGTCAATTAAATCTTTAACTTGCGTACCAATCTTAACCACTACATTTTGTGGTTTTTCTATTTTATCACCAGTAATGGTAATTATTTTTTCCATCACTGGTTTATGATATTTTAAAGCTTCATAAATGGCATATATAGTTGACACATTATTGACAACTACACCCTTTTCAATTGGCAATTTATCATAATCGATGTTTAGTACTTGCTTAATTAAACTTTTTTCCCAACCACTTGGATATAAATCAGCCACTTCAATTAATTCAATATTAGGATAAGTACCCATATATTTTTTAAATTCTTTTTTAATCTCTGGTTGATGAACTTTAATAGCAATAATACCTTTAGTAGCACCAGTTATTTCTAAAATAGCATCGATGCATTCTAATATTTCTTCGGCATGATCGCGCATCAATACATAATCAGCCGTTATATATGGTTCACATTCAACTCCATTTACTAAAATAGTATTGATTGGCATTTTTGTGTCATATTTAACATAAGTAGGAAAACCACTACCACCCATCCCGACAATACCACAGTCTCTTAAAATATTGACAAATTCTCTTGCCGTATAATCAGTAATATCCTTTTTAGGGGGAAAATTATCAACGACTTTTTCTTTAAAATCATTTTCAATGACCACACATTTTACTAAAGCACCATTTAAATATGGTCGTTCTTCAATACCTACTACTGTACCACTAACACTAGCATGAATAGGCAATTGAAAATGATCATTACGTCTTCCAATAACACTTCCTTTATATACCTTATCACCCTTTTTCACACAGCATTCGCATGCCAAATTGGTATGATTGACTAAAGGTATATAGACATAATTGGGTTTATCAAATGATGGTATTTTATTTTTAATGGACATTTTTTTATTAAGTAAAAGTTTAATACCAACCATATATTTTCACCTGTCTTTACTTATTATTATATCATTTTCAAACCAAAAGAAAAGAAAATAACTGCATATTTTCTTTTCATTTAACACTTTAATCGTAATATTTTCCAACGGTAAATAATCGCTTTTTAACTAACCTTTTTTGAATTATCCCATTAAGCCACAAACTAAACATATTTGCTTTACCTCTTCTACTAATTGGATTAACCAGAATCGTTTTTATGCCTATGCGATTACCTCCTAAAATATCGGTTATGAATTGATCTCCAATACAGGCAATTTCTGATTCATCAAAATTTAAACTTTTAATTATCTTTACATATTTAAACCTAAGTGGCTTACATGAAAAATAACTACAATCTACTTCTAATTCTTCTTTAAAAGGAATTAACCTTTTTCGATTACTATTTGAAAAAAGAATAACTTTAAAGCCCATTTCTTTTAGTTGATTGATTAAACGCTTATTTTTAAGGGTAGGTTTTCTTACTTCAACCGGTACTAGGGTATTATCTAAATCAATTAATAGACATTTAATACCATCTTTTTTTAATTTTTTATAATCAATGGTATAAATACTTTTCTGATATATATCAGGAACAAAATATTCCATGTTGTACCACCCCTATATTTATTATCTACATTATACCTTGTTTTTTATTATTAAACAAATATTAATTCATTTTTTTCTTATTTTTACTTAAAGCAGCTGGCTTTATAATATGATGACCATATTTTGATTTTAAATTATCAATTACTTCTTCTAATTTTTTTTGTTTTTCACGATCAACTACATCTTCAAACAATGATTGTTGATAATGATCACTATCAACTAATGAATCTAATCTAATGCCAACTAATCTAATCGGTTCATTTTTCCACATCTCATCTAATAACCGTTTAGTTGTTTCAAATATTTCATTAGTTATATTCGTAGCATTTTTTAATTTTACTTGATGAGAATAACTTTTAAAAAATTGATTCTTTAAATTGACTACCACGACATAAGCATATTTATGTTGTTTTCTTAAACTAATAGCAACTCTTTCAACAATCATTTGTAGAACTTCATATATTTCTTCTTTAGTAGTAAGATCACGTTCTAAGGTAATCGAATGACTAATACCTTTAGGTGGCAAACTATTTGAGATGACCAATGAATGGTCAATACCATTAGCGCTTTCTATCATTGAAGCCGCTTGATTTTTAAAGTATTTATATAAGAAATTATAATCAATATTAGCTAAATCACCAATAGTTTTAATGTTTAAAGTTATTAACTTTTCACTAGTTTTTTTACCAATACCATACAATTCATTAATTGGTAAAGGCCACAATTTTGCTTTAACTTCATGTTGATAAAGAGTATGAACTTTATCGGGTTTTTGAAAATCTGAAGCCATTTTAGCACATAGTTTGTTATTACCTATCCCAATATTAACGGTAAAACCTAATTCTTGTTTGATTTTATCTTTTAATTTATGAGCAAAAGCAATTTCATCACCATATAATTTTTTAATTTTAGTATAATCAATAAAACATTCATCAATCGATAAAATTTCTATATCTGGGGTATAAGTACTAAGTAATTTAAATAAACAATCAGACATTTCTTCATATAAGTGATAATCTGGAGCATAAACATTTAAATTAGGACATTTTCTTCTGGCATTATATAAACTTTCACCAGTAATAATCCCTTTTTGTTTAGCTTTATCACTTTTTGCTAAAACAATCCCATGACGCTTTGATTCATCACCACTAATGACAGCATATTCTTCTCTAATGTCTTTACCAAAACCATTATTTAATAAATCAATAGCGGTCCATGATAAAAAGGCACTATTAACATCAATATGCAAAATTATTGGCTCCATCGACTATCACCACTTTTATTATACCAGTTATTAATTTTATTAGCGACAAAATAGGATATTATTTTAACTTTCTCTCATATAAATAATTAGGGTGTTATTTATGCTTACTACTATCCTTAATTTTTTAAAATCACTATCCTTGTTTACTGCTTCTTATAGTAATACTTTATTTCCTGAACCCCTTAGTAAAGAAGAGGAAAAAGAGTTAATTACGAAAATGCGTATGGGCGATAAAGAAGCCCGCAATAAATTAATTGAACATAATCTTAGATTAGTAGCTCATATTGTTAAAAAATTTGACAAACATAAAGATGATGTTGATGATTTAATTAGTATTGGGACCATTGGTTTAATTAAAGGAGTTGATTCTTTTTCGGAAAAACGAGGAACTAGAATTACTACTTATTGTGCTCGATGTATTGAAAATGAAATCCTAATGTATTTTAGAAGTAATAAAAAAAATAGTNNAAAGAATAGTAAAAATGTCAGTATTAATGAACCAATTGGTTATGATAAAGATGGTAATGAGATATCATTTATTGATATTATTAAAACTCCTAATCCTGACTTTAATGAAGAAATACATATTAAAAATAATGTTAATCTATTAAAAAAATATATTAACATTTTAAATGAGCGCGAAAAAAATATCATCATAAATAGATATGGATTAAACAATCAAAAAGAACTAACCCAAAAAGAAATAGCTAAAAGATTAAATATATCTAGAAGTTATGTGTCTAGAATTGAAAAAAGAGCTTTAACTAAAATATTAAAAGAATTTATTAAAAATAAAAACATAACATAAAAAAAGATTTAGAATACTAAATCTTTTTTTTACCTCTGCCATTATTATTCATTAAATCTAATCTACTAACTATAGTATTATATACTTCATCATTAATATCATCAATGGTTCTAATTTGATTATCTTTAACACAATTAATAATAGCCCAATTATACATATCAGCTATCTCAAGATATGCCCTTTCAGCACTTTTTAAATGCTCAACTGATGCCTCATGTTGATCGGGTTTTTCATTGGTTCTATTTTGTCTTAATATTTGAGCATATTGATATGGCATATAAAGTAAGAACGAAAGATCGGGAATTGGTAATTCTAAGTCTTTAAATTCTAAATTTTCAACCCATTTATAAAACTCATAACGTTTTATTCCATCTTTTTCTTTAGCACCTTGATGGGCCATATTAGAGTAAGTGTAACGATCTAAAAAAACGATGTAGCCTTGTTCATATTTTTCAATAATTTTTGGCATATTATATAAACGATCAGCAGCATAATATAATGATGCTACTTTAGGATTAACATTAATAGCTCCTTCTTCAAACCAACTTTCACATATATAATCCTTCCCTAGATATGGTCCTCCTATTATTCTACCAGTTGGAGAATCATAGCTAGGAAAACTAAATTTAAATACTTTGTGACCGTCTCTTTTTAATCTTTCCATCAACTTATTTGTTTGTGTTTCCTTACCCGAACAATCAGTACCTTCAATAACTATTAACTTACCTCTCATAAATCCTCCTATTTAATAAAATTAATTAATATATCGTTAGATATATATAATTTTTCAATTGGAATATAAATATATTCATTATCATCTATTATATCATGACGGTCAATTAATGGTACAATATCAAATACATCATATATATCTTTTTTATATTTTTGTTTGAATGTTTTCTTGTTGACACCCTTTATTTTTCTGAGGCCTAAAATCGTTTCATATTCCATTTTGTCTTCTAAACTTAAAACATCCATCTTATATAAAAATTGACCATTACAATATTTATTGATGCTTCTAGTATTTTCATATCTGATGTTATCAATATAACCATGTGCTCCAAGACCAAACCCATAGTAATGATTGTTATGCCAATAATTTAAATTATGTTTTGATTCGTAATTTTCTTTAGCAAAGTTACTTATTTCATAATGAACATACTGACGTTTTTTAAAAGTGTTGCGGATATATTCATACATTCGATATTCTAATTCAGGATCAATATTTTCATATTTATCAATATATAATTTAGTGTGTTCTTCTAAGATGAATGAATATGTTGATATATGGGGAACATTTAAAGATAATAGTTGATCGATATCTTCTTTTAATTCATCAAATGTTTGATTGGGTATGCCATATATTAAATCAACATTGATATTATTAAAACCTAAATCACGGGCATCATTAATCAATTCAATTACCTGTTTATTATTATGATTTCTATTTAATAGGCGTAAATATTTTTCATTAAAGGTTTGTACTCCGATACTTAATCGATTTACTCTATTATTTTTAAACATTGTTAATTTTTCAATGGTAGTATTTTCAGGATTACACTCAATAGTAAATTCTATATTATTAGTCAAGTTAAATTTATTAATTATTATAAATAATTCTTTTAGTTGGTCAATAGTTAATGAAGTTGGGGTGCCACCACCAATATAGATAGTCTCAATTAACTCGTTTTTATAATTAAGATCTATTTCTTTAGCTAGCCAAGTTAAATATCTGTCAACTAATTGTTCATCATAATATACTTTACAAAAATCACAATATGAGCAAATATTAGTACAGAAAGGGATATGAATATATACCGCCTTCAATTTATCACCTCTTATTATTCATCTAAACTTAGGACTGATAAGAAGGCTTCTTGTGGTATTTCAACACTTCCTATTCTTTTCATTCGTTTTTTACCTTCTTTTTGTTTTTCTAATAGTTTTTTCTTTCTAGAAACGTCGCCGCCATAACATTTAGCTAAAACATTTTTACGTAAAGCACTTAAATCAGCTCTAGCAATTACTTTATTACTAATAGCAGCTTGAATAGGTACTTCAAATTGTTGTCTTGGAATCAATTCTTTTAATTTTTCAACTACTGCTCGTCCCCGTTGATAAGCAAAATCACGATGGACGATAGTACTTAAAGCATCGACTAATTCACCATTGATTAAAATATCCATTTTAACTAAATCATTTTCTTTGTAACCAATTAAATCATAATCAAAGGAAGCATAACCTTTAGTATATGATTTTAATTTATCAAAAAAATCGTATACTATTTCTGAAAGTGGTATCTCATAATGAATATTGACACGATTGCTACCTAAGTATTCCATATTAAGGTAATTGCCTCTTTTACTTTGACACAATTCCATAATCGGTCCAATATATTCATTAGGTACTAAAATATTAGTTCTAATATATGGTTCTTTAATATTAGCAATTTTTTGTCTATCTGGTAATTTAGACGGACTATCGATCAATATTTCACTACCATCAGTAAGCGTTACATCATAAATAACATTAGGACTAGTAGCAATTAAATCAATATTATATTCTCGTTCAATTCGCTCTTGAATAATTTCCATATGTAATAAACCTAAGAAACCACATCTAAAACCAAACCCTAAGGCTTTAGAAGTTTCTGGCTCATATTGAAATGAGGCATCATTTAATTTAAGTTTAACTAAAGCTTCTCTAAGATCGATATATTTTGATGTTTCAATCGGATATAGGCCACAGAAAACCATCGGTTTCATTTGTTTATACCCTGGTAATGAAACTTTAGCGGAACATTCTTCATGAGTAATAGTATCACCTATCTTAATATCACTAATACTTTTGATACTTGCTGTAATAAAACCAACTTCACCAGTAACTAACTCTTGTTTTTTTAGTTCTTTCGGCGTATATACACCAACTTCCTCAACTTCATAAGTAGCATTAGTAGCCATCATTTTGATTCTATCGCCTACTTTAATTTGGCCATTTACTACTCTAACTAAGACAATAACGCCACGATAAGGATCAAAAATACTATCAAATATTAGAGCTTGTAATTCATTATTTATTTTACCATTTGGTGCAGGTATACGCTCAATAATAGCTTCAATTAATTTTTCTACTCCTTCACCAGTTTTAGCACTAGTTAAAAGAATTTCTTCTTCTTTAAAACCTAATAATGTAATTAGTTCTTGTTTTACTTTTTCAACATTAGCATTAGGTAAATCAATTTTATTGATGACTGGAATAATCGTTAAATTATGATCTAATGCTAAATAGACATTTGCTAAGGTTTGGGCTTCTACTCCTTGGGCTGCATCAACTAATAAAATTGCTCCTTCACAAGCAGCTAAACTTCTTGATACTTCATAAGTAAAATCGACATGCCCTGGAGTATCAATAAGATTTAAAACATAATCCTTATATTTCAATTGCACCGCATTTAATTTAATAGTAATACCCCGTTCACGTTCAATGTCCATGTCATCTAATAATTGCTCTTTTTTTTCACGTTCACTAATTGCTTGCGTCAATTCTAAAATACGATCAGCTAACGTACTTTTACCGTGATCAATATGTGCAATAATTGAGAAATTTCTTATCTTAATTTGTTCCATATTTCCACCTATGATAATTATATCAATTTATATTTAGTTAAACAATAAAAAAGAGATATTATTATCTCTTTAAAAAGGGTTGCCTATTGTTTTACCATAGATGGTTCGCTAGTAGACCCCGCAGGTTTATAAGTAGCGGTCATCAATGGAACTACCATCAATTGGTATATTTGAATGATTATCTGGTTTATGAGTGTGTTGTTGGCTACTTTGATTATAAATAGGTAATGGTATTTCTAATGGTTGTTTTAGTTTTTGAGTATATTGCTCATAAATGTAATCGATTGATGGATTTTTTAAATAAGTTTGATGAATTGTTTCAAAACTATAAGGTCCGATAATAACTTTTTTATCTTGAAATTCTGCTCTACTTATTGAACGGGCATATTTTTTGCAAACTACACAACGACAAGTCCAAAATGGCCTTTGTTCATAATCATCACTTCCATCATCAAGCAATACCCATAAAGGATGTTCACATTTTTGTTGAAAGGCAATTTCGGCATTAACTTTTTGGATGCGTCGTTTTAAAATTTCTACGCTTTCACTCAAAGTAACCATTGCCCCTTCTTCCTCTATCAATTCTTTTATACTATTTAATAATCTTTCTAATTTGCTTAATCGATATTGTAACGGATAAAAATTGCATATTCAATATCATTAAAACTATTATCCATTTTTTATCTCCCGTATACATTATAATAAAACATAAATAATAAAACCAGAAGATAGATGGTTGCCCATCAATCTTAAAAATTATTTATTAACTAATAAACAACTTTTCAATTATTTTAAATATTCCACCCATAACTTTATTAAAACTATCAGCTATATTTTTAGAAAATTTTAAGCCTGAAGTAGATACTTTGTTATTATAATTACGATAGACATCATCTAAATAATGACTGACATCAATATTTTTACCTTCTTTTATGTCCTGTTCAAATTGTTTAATTTTTGATTCAGTTAAAGCTACTCGGCGATGTTGTTCAAATTCATAATAACCAGTTGATTGTGAAATATAGAGCACTAAAAAAATAATTAATAATGAAATAATGGTAAATTTAAAACATTTATAAGCCATCTTAATCACCCTCAATATAGTTATATATAATTGGGGCCATAATTTCTGTCGTATTTGCTACTTCTTCAATAGTATTATCTACTCCCCCTATTTCAAGTAAAATCATATTGGGAGAAATGTCTTGATTATATAGACCATTCACACCTGGTCCTTTTTTAGTTAAAATTCCCCTACTAAGTTTAGGATATTTAGCTTCAATGGCCGCATTAAGCCCTCTAGCGAAAGCTAAATTCTTTTGATAATTAGGATTTTCTAATCCAACGACAAATAATATTCGGGCATAAGTTTTATTGTCAATGACTAAGGTAGTAGTTTCGCGAGAAGGAGAATCACGATGAATATCGATGAAGTATTCTAAACTTTTATATTTGGAAATAGCATCCATCAAGGGAATACGTGATGCTTTATAACTGTCTTTATAAGTCCATGAATTAAGCCTTAAAAATTCAGTTAAATTGGTTTCTTCAACAATAGTGGGAAGCCCTAATTTATTAAGTTGTTCTTTCATCATATAAGAAGCTAACATCACATTTGGCCTTATATTATAAATGGCCATATTATTCATTTGATAGTTTTCTAATTGATGAGTGTTATAAATGTAAACTCTTGGATTTTCTACTTTAGAGGGATTAGGATCAGCTATATAACCCCCTTCTTTTTCTAACTCACTCATATTACTATAATCATCTTCAAAGGCAATATTAGTAATTATATCTTTATTAACATGGCTTATATCGACAACTGAAACAAGACTACTAGCTAATAAGGTTGTAGGATTATTAATTGAAATATTAGAGATTGAAGATACTATGCCGTTAATTATATTTGAAGTTCTAGGAAGATGAATAGCGTGATGTTCATCATTTGGCATTATCATCTTTATAATTAATTTATTAGGCAAAGTAATATTATTGAATAGGATATAAACAAAAATATTAAAAATAGCATAAATTATGATGAAGTTAATGAAATAATTGATGCGATCATAATTCATCTTACGAGATACGAACTTTTTGCCCATAGTATCACCTTTATAACAATGTATGAATAATTATAACGATATAGACCTACGATATTTTTTGGTGCAAAGCACCATTAATCCCCTCAGCTAAAACTTCACTTAAGTTGGCAATGACAAAGTCAATTTCTTTAGGGGTTACCATGAGATTATAGCCAATAGGGGTCAATACTTCATATATCAATTGTTTAATTTCCTCATCAGTTAAATTACCAACAATACCTAAAAGATTAGTTTTTTCAACTTTATCTAAATCTTCATTATTGTTTTTTGCTAAATAATTTTCAGTTCCAGGGGCAATTAATTTATTAATTGGACGATCAAGATTACGTTTTTGATATGAAATGTGTTTAAACATAAAATTGATCGTTTCACTAACAATTGTTACGGCATCAACGACCGTAGGGATACCAATAGCAATGACAGGAATACCAACTGTATCAAGACTAATTTCTTCTCTTTTATTACCAATGCCACTACCTGGATTGATACCGGTATTAGTCATTTGAATAGTTTTATTGACTCGGGCAATCGATTGTGCTGCTAAAGCATCGATGATAAGCAAAAAATCCGGTTTTATTTCCTTAACAACGCCAACTACAATTTTACTGGTTTCAAGACCAGTACTACCCATTACGCCAGGTGAAAAAGCACTAACTTCTCTAAAACCCGATTCAACATTACCTTCTAAATCAAATAAATGTTTAGTAACTAATATATTTTGAATTGCCGTAGGTCCAAGAGCATCCGGAGTGGATTTTTCATTACCTAAACCAATGACCATACAGGTAGCTTTTTCGCCAATGTTAATATACGATAATAAACTTTGTAATTGTTGCTTAAAAACGTTAGCCACTTTTTCTTTATTATGATGATCACTAATATCATCATATTCAATCGTAATATAACGTCCTAACTTTTTATTTAAGATTGATTCATGTTTTTTTTCAATATCAACAATGGTAACTGTTATATCATCATGCGTTTCTTTAGTTACTGGTAAATCAACTGCTTTTTCTTTTGCACTTTCAATCGTTTCAATTAATAAATCAGTTCTTATCTGATATTTATCTAAATCTATCTCATGAGCCATATCATCACCTTTTAATAATTTCTCCAAAAATATGTTTTTTATTGCTTTTTCACATGATATTTGTTAAAATTAGTTTGTCATAAACATGGAGGTGAAAGTAATGCCAAACATTAAAAGTGCTAAAAAAAGAGTAAAAACAACCGCTAAAACCAAAGAACATAATAATTTTTATATGGCTAGTATGCGTACAGCTGTTAAAAAAGTAGATAAACTTAATCCTGACACTAAAGTAGCAGAAGCAAAAAAAGCTTTAGCTAATGCTTTAAAAATAATTGATGAAGTTTTAGCTAAAGGACTAATTCATAAAAATAAAGCTGCTAGATTAAAATCTCGCTTAACAAAGAAAGTAAACCAAATAAAGTAATATTTATATTACTTTATTTTTTATGGTAGAATATAATTGGTGATACAATGAAGAATTTGACATTATGGTTAATTATTATTGTCGGGACGTTTCTATTAGTTGATAAATATAAGGCGGAAATTATCGATTTTACAACTAACTTTTTTACCTATAAACAGGAAATTGTTATCCCAAAAGCTAATGAATATAAAAAAGAGGCTTCTTATTTATTAGTTAAAAATACTAATAATTTCGAACCTATCAATAAAAGTGATTTAATTAATATTTACTACACAATTATTAACTCCGGATGGAATGAATTTACTTTTTATTGTTCAGATAAATATACTAATTGTTTAAGTGATCTTCGCCATATTGCTGATGATCAAATATTATTATCGCATATTAATAATTTCGTCCACCCATTTAATTCATATAGAAAAATTAGGACCAGTTATGACGCATTAGGAGCTGTTACCATTAGCATTGAAAAAACTTATACTGAAAATATGATTAAAAATATTAATACGAAAGTAACTGAAATATTGAATAACCATACCAATGATGAAATGACTACTGAAGAAAAAATAAGACATATTCATGATTATATTGTCAATAATACTAAATATGATTCTAAACGAATAGATGAAAACAATTTTCAATATCAATCTGATAATAGTTATGGCGTATTATTTCAAGGTTATGGTATTTGTAGTGGCTATGCTGATACAATGGCAATTTTTTTAAGTCGACTAAATATTAATAATTATAAAATTGCAAGTGATAAACATGTCTGGAATTTTTTATATTTAAATGATAATTGGCTACATCTTGATGTAGTATGGGATGACCCCATAAATGCTAAGGAAGATATATTAGATCATACTTACTTTTTAATAGATACTAAAAAATTAGAAAGTTTAGATATTGCCGAACATAAATATGATAAAATGATTTATTTAGAAGCACAATAAAACACTTCAACTGAAGTGTTCTTTTTTTATATAATTAATTATTTCCTTAACCGTTTTATCAAAATTATTAAGATCGACATTAAACCATTTTATTTTCATCTTGTTATTAAACCAAGTATATTGACGTTTAGCATAGTTTCTAGAATGCTTTTTAATTAAGTTAATAGCTTCCTCTAAAGTAATGATGTTATCAAAATATTGATATAATTCTTTATAACCAATACCAGTCTTAATCGCTTTACTTCTAATATTTTGTTTATATAATGATGCTACTTCATCAATAAGACCATCAGCAATCATCTTATCAACTCGATTATTGATGATTTGATACAACTTATCTCTTGGTATAGTTAAACCAATAAAGATACAGTCATATAATAGAATATCACCCAAAGTATTGTTAGCCCCAAAACGATAATCATATAATAAAGCTTTAATATATAACCCAGTACCCCCAACAATAATAGGTACTTTATTTTTCTTTCTTATTTCTTCTATCTTAGCTCTACCTTCTTGTTGATAATTAAAAACGGAATAATGCTCAGTAACATTTTTTATATCAAATAGATGGTGAGGAATATTCTCTTTTTCACTTTCTTTTATTTTGGCAGTACCAATATCTAATCCTTTATAGATTTGCATACTATCACCATTTATAATTTCACCATTAAATTCTTTAGCTAAAGCTATAGATAGTTTAGTTTTTCCTACACCAGTAGGTCCAACGATGACAATGATTTTAGACATGCTATCACCTACTTAATTGTATATAAAAAAAGATTTATAGTCAAACTATAAATCTTTTTGTTATGCCCCTCTTCGACTATATGCAAATGAAGGTTTTTTAACAAATGTTTCTCTTAGCTCTACAATATTGCGAGCTACTGCTGGCTGTTCTTCTCTACATATTGTTTGTGGGATTTTAGCCATTCCAGCAGGTTGTTCATTTTGGGCTAAACGATAAGTTTCAATTTCATTTTTGGCAAATCCTATTACTTTTATTATTCCAGTACCTAATTCAAGAATTAGTCTAGCAATACCATCTATAATTTCACTGTTTTGAGTATTATTACCATTCACTGATGATTCAACTGAAGTACTTTGCCCCTCAAATGGTTTACCATACATTTTATCGTTTAATCTTTCCGGTTTTACACCAAATCCCATCTCAACACCAAATACTGGGTTATTTACTGTAAATTCAGGCACTCCAAATCCAAATGGTCCTCCAAATATTCTATCAGACTCTTTATACGTTGGTATACCAAAACCCATTGGTTTATCAGCCATTTTAATCCCCCTTTTTTTAAAAAGTAAGTTAATATTATACACATTTTCCAAGATTTGTCAATTAAATAACTCTTTTAAACATTCTTTCTAATTCATAATTAGAATAAAAGACAATCGTTGGTCTGCCATGAGGACAGGTAAAAGGATTTGCACATTGACGTAAATTATTTATTAAATGTTCCATTTCTTCAATCGTAATATTTTCATTAGCTTTAATTGATAATTTACAACTTAATGTAATCGATACTTTCTCGTTAAATTTTTCAGTCTCAAAATGTTCTTTATCAATAACAATGTCAATAATTTTTCTAATAGCTTGATCTTCATAACCTTTAGGTAACCATATTGGATGAGCCTTTACCACAATAGTATTTATTCCCATTTCTTCAACCTCAAAATTAAGCGAAGTTAAAATATGAAGATTTTCTTTTAGAATAATATATTCATTATTAGGCATTTCAATAGTAAGTGGTATTAACATATCTATTTTATTATTAGTTGGACGACCTAATTCATATAGATATTTTTCATAATTAATTCGTTCTTGAGCGGCATGTTGATCAATTAAATACATTCCTAAATCATTTTGACAGACAATATAGGTACCATGGATTAAACCAACCGGATATAATTCTGGTAATCGTTCTTTAACTTTTGGCTCATATTCAACTATCTCTTCTTGAATAAGATTATGTTCAGTTTTTACTTCTCTTTCTAAATCTAAAGTTGGTATTTCATATTTAATAGCTGGCTTGATAGTTTTACTTTCAACATTAGGAATTAAACTAATACTCTTTAATTGTTGTTCAATAGTATTAGTAATCAATTCCTTTATAGTATCCATTTTGCTAAATTTAATATCTTGTTTAGTAGGATGAATATTAACATCAATTAGCGATGAATCAACCTCAATCTTTAAAACCACAATTGGATATCTATCTTCTGGTTTGTAAGTATGATAAGCATCATTAATAACTTTATTTAATTCCATATTTTTAACAATACGACCATTAACGATGGTGACAATACTATTTCTTGTTGATCTTGTTACTTCAGGATATGAAATGTAGCCATAAATTGAATAGTCATTGTTACTATTTTTTATCTCAATCATCTTTTTTGCTACTTCAATACCATAGACATCTTTAATTACTTTTAATAGATTATTACTACCATCAGTATTAAATAATAATTTGTGATTGTTATACAAACTAAATTTAATATTAGGATGTGATAATGCTATTTTATTGACATAATCAGTAATAGCTGCTAATTCAGCATGTAAACTTTTTAAATGCTTTAGTCTTGCTGGGGTATTATAAAATAAATTTTTAACGGTTATAGTTGTCCCTA
This sequence comes from Caryophanales bacterium UBA1423, assembly GCA_002304855.1. Lineage (GTDB taxonomy): Bacteria > Bacillota_I > Bacilli_A > RF39 > UBA660 > UBA660. Next base: position 28,934 of record DBPJ01000001.1, read on the forward strand.
CTCTAGCATCGGTTTTTTCTTCACTAATAATCTTACCAGCTTTGCTATTAATTAAGGTACCAATATCACCAGTGCTAGTCTTTAAAGTAATCTCACTTACTGACGCAATCGAAGGTAGAGCTTCACCTCTAAACCCTAATGAACTAATATTAAACAAATCCTCTTCAGTTAATAATTTGCTAGTAGCATGGCGTGAAAAAGCTAGTAAAGCATCATCATGATTCATACCACTACCATTATCAGTTACTTTAATTTCACGAGTACCAGCATCAATTAATTCTATTTTAATTTCACTACTATTAGCATCAATACTATTTTCAACTAGTTCTTTAACTACTGATGCACATCTTTCCACCACTTCACCAGCAGCAATCTTATTAGCAAGATGCTCACTCATTATTTTTATTTTATTCATAATAACAACTCCAACTATTTTGGTCTTTCAATATCATAATTGAATTCAATTTCATATTCCTCTAATATGCGATCATATATACGAATATTATCAATAATACCATTAAAAGCTCTATTTTGACCAGTTTGATATTTAATAGCACCTATCTGTAATTCATTAGAAGTACATGCTGAGAGAGTATGTGGAGTATCAATGGCCTTATTTCCATTTATATATACCTTAACATTTGAACCATCATAAGAATAAACAATGTTATACCATTTATCTAATTCCATTGTTACATTACTATTTATACTGTAATTAGAACCTAAATAATCATGAAAGTAAATTTTATTAGCCTGATCAAGTCTAATACCTTGTAATAATTCAGTTATATAACGCCATCCAAAAAGGCCTGCAAACGAAATAGAAGGATTAAGTTCTCCCGTTCGTTTAGCCCAGAATGAAATAGTAAATGGTGATGATAATTTTGGAAAATTAACCAATATATGTTTATCTACACCATCAAATTGATAGGCACCAGTGTTATTTATGCCAGTACTTATCCATCTAGGAGTGGTAGCAATATCCAGAGTAGCATCATAATTACCAGCATAATCAGTTACAATTCCATTGCGAGACCCATTAACAAATGGAGTAGCATATGGTTTTAATTCTATTTGTACATCATCAACCCATAATCTACCGTAAGCACCAGCATGACCGTACACATAGATTGAAAAATCTTTAGTTAGGTCCCAATTTGAACCAACCGTACTAGTAAATGAGGCTCTCTCATAAGTATCAATTTCACTTATATTAACAGTTGCTATATTGCTTTCGAATCCCCTTATCCCTGTTGAAATTTGATAATGATATAATCCCACATTAGCTCCTTTACCTAAAACATTTGCTTTTTGAATCCACGATACAGTTATTGGCATATTTAATTCAAGCCCTAAAGCTGCAGAATTACCAACAGTTTGTGATATACCTAGCCATCTATGACCAAGTCCAAATTGATCATTTTCATCAATAAATAACATGACTGGATCAGTATTATCAGGGTTTTTATATACCCACTTAGCATGATATCCTATGGTTGGCGAAGCAACACCACCATTATAACCACTACCCCAGTTGCTAACAGTTATAGCATCAGTGTGAAGATTGACATCCCATCCTGGTTGATATGCTCCAGGTACAGGATTAGTAATATTGCTTCCTGATGGATTATTTGCTAAATTCTCTGTTGGTTCTTGAAAATCATCAAAAGTATAATGGGTTATTAAACCCTCATCACTTATTTCATAATTGTCATAATATCCTACTGTCTGAAAACTAGCTCCACAGTTTAAAAAAGGTTCATATGAAACAGTCGTAAGGTGGGTTCTAGTCACTAATACATAACCTTGACATTCAATTGATTCATCTCTTGGATTTTTTAGTTCTTTAATATAACCTTCACTTACCAAAGTATTTAAATTCAAACTTTTCTTCTGCCCTATATCAGTTGGCAACTGAAATGCATTTTCGACAAAATAATTTTCAGCTGCTTCTCTCATTGCTTCAGCATTAGCATTAAAAGTTTTCAACGCCGCTTCATCAATAAAATGGTTGACAATTGGAACAGTAATAGTGAATACTAATCCAATAATGACAATCACCGCTAATAGTTCGATTAGGGTAAATCCTTTTTTCATATTACCAACTCCAACCTATCTTGGTCTTCCTATGTCATAGTTAAATTCAATCTCCCAATCTTCTAATATACGATTATATATACGCACATCATCAATTCGTCCTTGATGAATTTTATAAACACCGGTTGTAGCTCCACATGCTATATATATATTATCACTAGCCCAATTAATTGAGGCAGCTGGCGACATATCAATGCTTCCCGCTAATTCACCATTATAATATATTTTTTGATAACCTTGTCTATCATATGTTACTACAACATTAAACCATTCATTAAAAGGTGGAGTGATAGTTGTTATAAACCAATAATCATAACCTGAACCAAAATAAGTATTGACTGCTAAAAGCCCGGCATTGTTTATCATAACACCATTTCGACCAACACCCCAATTTTGAGTTCCAATAAAACGATTATAATCACCACTAGGAAAAGTATTAAAACGATAGATCCATAAACTCATACTATAATTGTTATTTCCAGTAAGTGGAAAATCAAGATTGATATTATTAGTACCATTAAACTCATATGCGCCCCCACCAATTGGACTATTATTTATCCATCTTGGAGTGGTATCTAAGGTTAGAGGGGCATCATGATCATTACCCGATACATCCTCTACTACTCCTGTTCGAATACCATTAACAAAAGGTGTAGCATATGTTTTTTTCTCAAACTGTGGTTGAGCTACCTCAAATATAATATTTTCCCATCCACTACCCATATAGAGACCAAAACCACCTGTACTAATAGCATCTTCACCAACTTTTACTGTAAAAGTAACATATTGCCATTCATTAGCAATAAAATTGATAGTTTTGGTATGTGAACCATCATAAGAAACTGAAATAGTATGTTGTCCACCATTACTATCGACTAAATAAAGTGAAATAGCTTTAGTAAAATTGATATTGGTTCGTACCATTGCTGAAAAGGTATATACCTCATTCACATAAAAAGTATATGGATAATAATCATAAATATATGTACTGGTTATTGTTGCACCATTTTTAGTTAATTTTTGTACTACCCCTAATGTAGGATCAGTATATTGTTCATAAACACCCCAATAACCACTATACCAGTGTGACCATTTGGTAGGATCAGTGGTAGCATTAACGCCTACAGTAGCTAGTAAATTCTCAGTAGGTTCTTGAAAATCATCAAAGGTATAATGGGCCATTAATCCCCCATCACTTATTTCATAATTGTCAT
>DBPJ01000010.1 GCA_002304855.1 Caryophanales bacterium UBA1423
CAATTCAAGAGCCAGTAAATATGGAACCAATAAATCATCCACCAGTTCAAGAACCAATAAATGTGGCTCCAACTCCAATGGAGCAGCCTGTCGAGTCAAGCGTTGCTCCAGAGGAAGAACCAATAAATATGAATATGACAGAACCAACCACCGAGACTAAGCCAAATGATGACATTGAAATATTATCTTAGGAATTGTAATAATTTTTATTGAATTACGAAAAAATATTTGTTATACTGATAGAGAGCCTATAAGAGTTCTCCCGTTAATGGAGAACTCTTTATTTATATAATAGATATATTTTGTGAGAGGGGTGTCGTATGACAAAATATATTTGTGTTACAGGAGGAGTGGTATCAGGTTTAGGAAAGGGAATCACCGCTTCATCTTTGGGGGCACTATTAAAAGCTAGGGGATTAAAAGTATTTGTCCAAAAGTTTGATCCATATTTAAATATCGATCCTGGAACTATGAGTCCCTATCAACATGGTGAAGTATTCGTTACTGATGATGGTACCGAAACTGATTTAGATTTAGGTAATTATGAAAGGTTTATTGATGAAAACGTTACGCGTTTATCATCATTAACTACTGGTATCATTTATTCAAGAATATTAAATGCTGAACGTAAAGGTGACTATTTAGGACAAACTGTCCAAGTTGTTCCTCATGTTACCAATGAAATTAAACAACATATATATAAAGCTACTAAAGAAGTTAAACCCGATATTCAAATTATTGAAATTGGTGGTACTGTTGGTGATATTGAATCATTACCATTTTTAGAAGCAGTTAGACAATTAAAATTAGAAGCTGGCTTCAATAATGTTATTTTTATTCATACCACTTTACTACCATATTTAAATACCTCTCACGAATTAAAAACTAAACCAACACAACATAGTATTAATATGTTAATGGGTTTAGGTATAAATCCTGATTTTGTTGTTTTGCGAGCTGATCGTGATATTCCTGTTAGTATAAAAGAAAAAATATCTAAGATGTGTACTGTTCCCCAAGAAAAAGTTATTGCTTTACCTGACTTAAATACCATATATGAAGTTCCTCTCTCTTTGCATAAACAATATATGGACGAAAATATTTGCAAAATGTTTCGTATTAAGCGTAAGGTTAATATTAATAAGTGGGAAGATTTGATAAGTAAATATTATAAAGCTGATAAAGAAGTTAATATTGCTATTGTTGGTAAATATGTTGAATTAGAAGATGCTTATTTTTCACTTAGAGAAGCTTTGAAACATGCTGGCATCCATTTATTAACTAAAATTAATATTTTATGGCTTAACTCTGAAAATTTAAATGGTAGTAAAGAATTAAAAGGGGTTGATGGTATTTTAATTCCAGGCGGTTTTGGTAGTCGTGGTGTTAACGGTAAAATTAAGGCCATCAAATATGCCAGAAAACATAAAATACCTTTTTTAGGTATCTGTTTAGGAATGCAATTGGCTTTAATTGAATATGCCCGCAATGTATTGGGAATAAAAGATGCTGATTCTACTGAATTTAATCCTGATACTACTAATCCAGTAATTGATTATTTACCTAATCAATATAAAGGCATTAATATTGGTGGTACTATGCGTATTGGTACTTATGATTGCCAGATTAGAACCGGCACCTTAGCGTATAAAATATATAAAAAGAAACAAATTAAAGAAAGACATCGCCACCGCTATGAATTCAATAATGACTATCGCTCCATATTTGAAGAAAATGGTATTGTCTTCTCAGGTATTAATCCAACTACTAATTTAGTTGAAATGATTGAGTTGAAAAATCACCCATATTTTATTGCCGTACAATTTCATCCTGAATTTAAAAGTAGACCGATTAAAGCCCATCCATTATTTTTATCATTTGTGCAGGCATCAATTAATTATAAGAAAAAATAAAATATTATTGGAGGGATGCATGTGAATAAGATAATTAAATTGAGTGTTTTAGTTATTGTATTATTTCTTCTATCTGGCTGTAATGTAAGTTATAATCTAACATTTGATGAATATATGAATGTTAACGAAACAATTATTGGAACTGAATATAATAGTGTTATGAATAATAAAAATATTAGTGTTGATTATATTGTTAATACTTTAGATCAAATTGGCGAATTATTACAATATACTAAGCAACCAATAAATGGTACATTAACCTCTGGCGTAAATATTACCCAAGATTTTGTTAATATTGATGATTATTTATCTAAATCGTATTTAAGAAGTAAAGTATTTAATAGTATTAATATAAACAGGAAGTCAGATACAATTATTATTAAAGCGACTACTCGAAATACAAAACAAACTACACCTGATGGCACCATGGCGATTAACGGTGTTAATATTAAAATTCCATACCAAGTGATTAATCATAATGCTGATACTGTTGATGAGCAAAATAATATTTATACTTGGCAATTAGATGATAAACCGATACGGGATATAAATATTACTTATGCGGCAGTTGCTAATTATCAGGGAAATAATAATTTTTTAAGTAATATACTAAGCAATAAAGGTGTCTATGTAGTAATTGTCATTTTGGCTATAGCCATAATAGTTGGTATGTGGTTAATTGTTCAAAACAAAAAAAACAACTATCTCTAGAAATCATTACCAATATTTTGTAATGATTTTTATTTTAATCCATGTTATAATTAAGTGGATATGGAGTGATTTTATGACCTTAGATACTTTATGGAATATTGTTAAAAAAGTAATCGATATTTCATTAGTATGGCTTGTAATTTATTATATATTGAAAAGTGTCAGAAATAATTTAAAAATGACCCTCTTAATTAAGGGGATTGTAATTATTATCTTTTTAAAAATAATTGCTGATCTTTTCTCCTTGATTACGATTGGCTTATTCCTTGATTATATTATTATGTGGGGACCACTTGCCCTAATTATTATTTTCCAACCAGAAATTAGAAATGTATTAGAACAATTAGGAAGAAGTCAATTGTTAGGTAGACATAAAATTCTTACTGTTGATGAACGCGAAAGATTAGTATATGAAATTGTTCAAGCAATTGATTATTTAAGGAAAACAAGAATTGGTGCTTTAATTGTCATTGAGCGTGATGTTAGTTTACAAGAATATATCGAAAAATCTAAAAAATTATATGCTGATATTTCAAGTGAATTATTAATTGCCATTTTCTTTCCTAAAAACCCACTTCATGATGGCGCCACTATTATTCAAGGTAATAGAATTACCTCATCTGGTGCAGTTTTACCAACTAGTAATGATGCTAAAATTAGCAAACGTTTAGGTACTAGACATCGTGCTGCTTTGGGTATCAGTGAAGAAACTGATGCTATTGCTTTAGTTGTATCTGAAGAAACTGGTCGTTTATCAATTGCGGTTAATGGCGAATTACATTATAATTTATCACTTGAAGATGTCAGAATGATGCTTATTGATGAACTAAGACCAAAACCTGAAGTTATTGAAGAAGAGGAGATAACTGAAGAAGAGGAAGATGAATATGAAAAGGACAGTTAAAAATATAGTTAATCCTTTACTTAGTGCTATTAATAAATCTTGGTACCAATTTGATAAAAAAATAATTATTCCAATTACCAAAGGTATATTGATGATTACCGATTTATTTAAGGATAATAAACGTCGCTTTGAACATATTCTTTCTAAAAAGAATACCTTGGTATTTGTATCATTAATATTAGCTTTAATTTTATTTTTTGTGGTTGATAAGAGAGCTAATCTCTTCATTGAAAGTTCAGCTGAAGTTTTATATCAACAACCAGTTAAAGCTATATATAATGAAGAAGCTTATGTAGTTGAAGGTTTACCAGAAACAGTTGATATTACTCTAATTGGTCGTAGATCTGATTTGTATTTAGCTAAACAATTACCGATTCAAGAAGTTAGTGTTGATTTATCCGATTTAAAACCTGGTACTCATAAAGTTAATATAAAATATAAACAACCTTTAACTTCAATTGATTATAAATTAGATCCTTCTTTTACGACGGTAGTTATTTATCCCAAAATATCAGTTGTTAAAGATTTGACGATCGATATTCTTCATATCGATAAATTAGATCCAAGATTATATATTGAGAAAATGGAAGCTGAAAAATCAGAAGTTATCATTAAAGGTGCTCAATATAAATTAGATAAGGTAGCATCAGTTAAAGCTTTAGTTGATATTGAAAAATTAGTTAATAAAGAAGTTGGGGAAACATTGTTAAAAGATATTCCATTAATTGCTTATGATGAAGCTGGTAATAGAATCGATGTTGAAATAGTACCATCAAAAATTAATGCAACAATGGCAATTGCTTCACCTAATAAAACCGTTCCAATTAAGGTTATTCCAGTCGGTAACGTAACCTTTGGTAAAGCAATTGAATCAATTAATATTGATAAAACTGAGGTAACTATTTATGGTGATGAGGCATTACTAGATGAAATCAATTATATTCCAATTGAAATTGATGTTGATGGGTTAAAGACTAATAAAGATTTCAATATAGCAATTAAAAAGCCAACTGGCATTCGTTATCTTTCAATTACTAATGTTAAAGTTAGTGTTTTATTAGATAGTGAAATTAATAAAGAAGTAAGTGGCATTAAAATTGAATATCGTAACTTAGGTAAAAATTTAGTAGTTCATGCTGTCTCACAAGCTGATACTGAAATCGCAGTCATTCTTAAAGGTTCTGAAAGAGTAATAAATGAATTTGATACTGAGGCAATACACGCTTATGTGGATCTAGGTAATTATACTGTCGGTGAACATGAAGTAGATGTAGTGGTCTATGGTGATGATGTCAGAATTACTTATGTCCCTAAAGTAAAACGAATTAGAGTCAAAATAGTAAATCAATAATAAAAAGATGTGCGTTTGCACATCTTTTTATCTCCTATCATGCTCATCAACAAATAATAATCCAATATTTATTATGCCAGCAATACCAATTAATGAATATATAATACGTGATAAAGTAGCGTCCATCCCTCCGAATAATGCTGCCACCAAATCAAAATCAAAAATGCCTATAAGTCCCCAGTTTAAAGCGCCAATAATGGTGAGAGCCAAGGCTATTCTTTGCAAAGTTTCCATTTTATCCTCCTTTTCAATATTTATCTTACACAAAAAAAAATTTTTTATTCATGAATAATAAAAAAATCTGACCATATAATTAATTGAAAGTAATTATAAGGGGTGGATTTATGAAAAAAATAGTTTTGCTCTTTTCGGTATTAGCATTTCTTTTTTTAGTTGGGTGTGGTAAATATGATGATAAAGATATAGTCCGAGATTTGAGTAAAAAAGTTAATAACACTAAGGGATATTATCTCGAGGGGCAAATGGAGATAATGAGCAATGATGACATCTTTAAATATGATGTAACTGTTTCCTTTGAAGCTAAAAATCAATTTCGTGTCAGTTTAAAAAATGTGGTTAATAATCACGAACAAATTATCTTAAAAAATAAAGATGGCGTCTATGTTTTAACACCATCATTAAATAAGAGTTTTAAGTTTCAAAGTGAATGGCCGTATAATAATTCGCAAGTATATTTATTACAATCAATTGTTAAAGATATGGAAAATGATAAAGAACGAAAATTTGAAGATAAAGATAAGTACTATATTCTAAGAACTAAAGTAAATTATCCTAATAATCGCAATTTAGTAAGTCAAGTAATTTATTTAGATAAAAAATTGAACTTTAAGGAAGTCCATGTTTTAGATGATAATAATAATCCACAAATAAAAATGAAATTTGATAATGTTGATATGAAAGCTACTTTTGATAAGAATTATTTCTCATTAAATGAAAATATGAAAGGTAATAAGCAGGCAAGTGGTGAAAAAGAAGTAACTTCGATTGCTGATATTATCTATCCATTATATATACCTAATAATACCCATCTGGCTAGTCAAGATAAAGTAGCTAAAGATAAAGGTGAAATGATTATATTAACCTTCGATGGTGAAAGCCCCTTCTTATTAATAGAAGAAACGGTCAGTTATGCCGAAGAACTTGAAATCATTCCGACCTTTGGTGAACCAATATTATTACATGATACTATAGGAGCTTTATCTGATTCATCAGTCAATTGGATTAGTAATGGCATTGAATATTATTTAGTATCATCAGTATTAGATCCTAATGAATTGTTAGAGATAGCTAAATCGATGGGAACAATCCCAGTTGGAAAATAGATACAAAAATGTATCTATTTTTTTTATATTTATGTTATAATCTTAACAGGTGGTATAATGAAAAAGAAGCAGAAAAAAATGATTAAAACAATTGAAACCCAAAATATGACTAAGGTAGTATTAGTAACTATAGGTTTCTTTTTATTTATGTATATTGTTACAGCTCTTATTACTGGTGAAATTAAATTAAATCACAAGAAGGAAAGTGAGGATCCTATTCCAGTCTCAATCCAATATGATGAAATATTGGCTGGTGAAACCTTTAATAGACCAGAAACTGAATACTACGTCATTTTTTATGAATATGATGATGTATATGCCCGTGTCATTGATACAGCTATAAATAAATATAGCCAAAAAGATGATAGTCTTAAAATATATAAAGTAAATTTAAATAATCATTTTAATACAAGTATTTATGATGAAGATAATGCTAATACTAATACCAGTGATATAAATAAACTTAAAGTTGCCAACTATACTTTAATTAAAGTTAAAAATAAGAAAAATATTTCAGTCGTGAAAGGCAAAGATAAAATCGTTGACCATTTCCAAGATTAACTATTGACAAATTGCTCTTTATAATTTAATATTAAAGAGCATTCTGCCTCCATAGCTCAGTTGGTTAGAGCATTTGACTGTTAATCAAAGGGTCCCAGGTTCGAGTCCTGGTGGGGGCGCCATTATAAATGGCCCGTTGGTGAAGTGGTTTAACACACATGCCTTTCACGCATGCATTCATGGGTTCAAATCCCGTACGGGTCACCACTTTGGAGCAGTACTCAAGAGGCTGAAGAGGCGTCCCTGCTAAGGACGTAGATCGGGTAACCGGTGCGAGAGTTCAAATCTCTCCTGCTCCGCCATCAATTTTTAACTGAGATAATCAGTTTTTTTTTATTTTCAAAATTGAATTATTATGATATGATATTATCAATAGTGAGGTAGGGAGTATGAATAAAAATAAACTATTAATTATTACTGGTAAAAGTTGTAGTGGCAAAAACACCTTGGCTAACAGAATAAAACAACATTATGATGTTCATAAAGCCTTATCATTTACTACTAGACCCATGAGACCTGGTGAAGAGCAGGGTAAAGACTATATGTTTATTACCTTTGATGATTTTTTTGAATTAGAACGCCAAAACAAATTACTTGAATCGATTGAATATCATGGTAATCGTTATGGCTTGAGTGAATATAGTTTTGATTTTAATAAAGATAATATTGCGATTGTTGATCCTGAGGGAATTGAACAATTAAGAAAGAATTTAAGTAATCGTTTTGAAATTATTACTGTATTACTGGATGCTCCAGATGAAGTCATTTTAGAGCGCTTTAAAAATCGGGGCGATGATCCTGAAGATGCTAAACGTCGCTTTATCAAAGATAAAGAAATGTTTAATCCTCAAATAGTTCCTCATGATATTTATGTTATGTATCCTGACGAATTAGATTATCATAGTATATTTAAAAAAGCATTAAAAAAAGCCTAACAGTTGTTGGGCTTTTTTATTTATATAATTCTTGTTTTAATAATTCTAAATTCTTTTTAGTTAAAGTAATATAATCTTCCTTATTATTGCGTTCTTCTTCAGTAATATTGTTAATTGCATTTAAATGAATTAATGACACATTAGAATTAGTTGCTAATATATCTTTTATAATATCGTTTGGTTCTTCACCTTGTTTTATATATATATATTTTATCTTATTAGTATTGATTAACTCTTTAACATCAGCAATCGTTTTATCATTTAAGTTCTCATTATCTTCTAATGAAATGATTGTTAAGTTATATTTTTCAAGATATTTAAATATATCGTCGGCTACCACAATCGTTTTAAATGGAGCATTTTCAACCGCTAATTTTATTTCAGCATCTAATTCTGATATATTTATTTTTAATTGATTATAATTATCATCAATTTCTTTTTTTAAGTATGGATTAGAAATATATTCATGAAAGCCATTTCTAATATTTTGAGATATCATCAATAAATTAGAAGGATTTAGCCACAATTCTTCGCTTGAACTATTATATTCCATTCCCATTGTAGCATCAATAATTTTAATCTTTTTATTTTGATTAATCATATCAATGGCATAATCAGTTTCATGACTAAGTCCATTATAAATAAATAGATCACTCTTACTATAATCATTAACTTGTTTTTCAGTTAAAAAATAATCGTTAGGATTAATGCCATCTGGATATATACTAGTGATTGTAGCATGATCTTTATATAAGGTAGTGATAATATATTCAAATGGATAGCTACTGGTATATATTGAAATACCATCCATTGTATCAGTTTTGATACAACCATTAAGGTTTAATGATAAAGAAAGGACGATCAACAATAAACCTAATTTTTTCATAATTTTCTCCCTTCTGGTACTGGATCATAACCCCAAGTACCCCATGGATGACATCTAAGTATTCTTCTTAAGGTTAGATAACATCCTTTAATTACTCCGTGCTTTTGAATTGCTATTATACCATAATCAGAACAACTAGGAAGATGTCGGCAGTTATCATGCCATGGTCCTGGAATAATTTTATATAACCTTATTAAATAAACTAATATATAACGCATTTAACCACCTATATAAGTATACGATATTTTACTAAATTTGTAAATTTAAATATATCCAATAGATATTTATTTGCTATAATTATAATAGGTGATTTATATGATGATATTAAATCAATTTAATATCAAATCTAACAATAAAGAACTATATGAAACAGCTTTTTCACATTCATCATATGTTAATGAAACTGGTGCTACCGCTAATTATGAACGATTAGAATTTTTAGGTGATGCTGTTTTAGATTTAGTTATCAGTGATTATTTTTATAATAGTACTGATTATGAAGAAGGGCAGATGACTAAACTTAGAGCATCATATGTTTGTGAGAATGCTCTATATGAATATGCTATTAAATTAGGTCTATCTAACTATATTAAATTAGGACATGGTGAAGAATTAAGTGGTGGTAAATATCGTAAAACTATTTTAGCTGATATCTTTGAAGCTTTTATTGGTGCTGTTTATGTCGATCAGGGTTATGATAAAGTTAAAGAAATTATTTATCAAACGGTTATTCCCTATATTGAAAGAGGCGATACTAACTTTCTAAATGACTATAAATCAATTCTACAAGAATTAGTGCAAACTACGCAAAAATCAGTTGAATATGAAATATTAGAAGAAAAGGGTCCATCTCACAATCGTATCTTTACCGTAGCAGCAAAAGTGGATAATATTATTTATGGTACTGGGACAGCTAGTAGTAAGAAAGAAGCTGAACAAGAAGCAGCTAAAAATGCGATGGCTAAACTAGCTAAATAATATAAAAATAAACTCCTCATAATGAGGAGTTTTATTGTTTTCAAAATTAAAATATAGTATAATCTAAATAGTTTGATGACAAGGGTGATAGCATGTACTTGAAGGAAATAAAATTGTTAGGATTTAAATCGTTTGCCGATAAAACTGACATTACTTTTGATAAAGGCATTAGTTGTATTGTTGGACCTAATGGGGCTGGTAAAAGTAATATTGTTGATGCAGTTCGTTGGGTATTAGGTGAGCAATCAGTTAAATCACTTCGCGGTGAAGGAGCTATGAGTGATGTCATTTTTTCTGGTAGTAAAAGTCGTGATCATTTAAATGTTGCCTCAGTTGAATTAATCTTTGATAATTATGATAAATATTTACCGGTTGATTATACTTTAGTATCAGTTAAGCGAAAAGTATATGTGACTGGTGAGAATGAATATTTTTTAAATGGTGAGCAGTGTCGCTTAAAAGATATTATCGATTTATTGGCTGATAGTGGTATGGGTAAAGCCTCATTTAATATTATTTCTCAAGGTGAAATCAGCCATATTATCAACAGTCGTCCTGAAGAACGTAGGGTTATTTTTGAAGAAGCAGCCGGTGTATTAAAATATAAAAGACGTAAAGAAGAAGCTATTAGAAAGATAGAAAGAACTAATGAAAATTTAAATAGAGTAAATGACATTATTCAAGAATTAGAACCTAATTTAATACCATTAAAAGAACAGAGTGAAAAAGCCAAAGAATATTTAGATATCAAAAAAGAATTAGAATCAATTGAAATAGCATTGATTGTTCATGATATTGATAATCTTAATTATGAGTATCAAGAGACTAAAAAGCAAATTGAAAAGTTAACTGAAGAACTTATAACCTTAAGTGCTAAGACTACTACTGAAGGAACTGATATTGAAAAAGAAAAAGGTGAACTACAACAAATTGATCGTGAGCTTTATGAAGCCCAACAAGAGTTAGTGGAATTAAGCAGTAAAGCTGAAAAATTAAATGCCCAAAGACAAATGATAACTGAACGTAAAAAATATGATAAAAAAGATGCTAAAATTCATGATAATGTTATTAAATTAACAGAAGAAAAATTAAAGTTAACTAATGACATATATAGCCTTGAAAATGATATCAGTAGTAATAAAGAAACAATTGATGAATATGATAAAAATATCAATCTTTTAACTTTAGCATTAAATGATTTAAGAAAAGAAAGAATTGAACTTATTAATGAATTAGATAACCAAAAACATCAAGAACGAGAATTGAATCATAAAATTGAATTACTAAGAAATGCAATTGAAAATGATACTGGTCTTAATAGTGCTGTTCGTCATGTTATTAACAATCCTAAATTGGATGGTATTCATGGTGTTATTGGAAAATTAATTGATGTTAAGGAAAAATATGCTTTAGCGATTGAAACTAGTTTAGGACCAAGTATGCAATTTATTGTGGTTGATAATGAAACTAAGGCTAAAGAGTGTATCAATTATTTAAAAAATAACAATTTAGGTAGAGCTACTTTCTTTCCTTTAAATGTCATAACTCCTAGAGGAATTGATAATCATACGCTTGAAAAAATATTTGATCATCCTGATTATCTTGGTTGTGCTGCTGATTTTGTTAAATATGATCAAAAATATCGTAACATCATTTTAAATCAATTAGGTAATGTCTTATTAGCAACTGATATTGATGCTGCCAATAAAATAAGTAAATTGATTAACTATCAATATAAAATAGTCACTTTAGATGGTGAATTAGTCCATGTTGGTGGTTCAATTACTGGTGGTGCTTATAAGCGTTCTAATGGTATGATTAGAGAAAAATATGAATTAGAAGGTATGCTAAGACAAGTTACTAGTATTGTCAATAACTATCAAAAAATAGAACTAAAAATTAAAGATTTGGATAAACAAATAAAAGAACAAGAAGATAGTATTTTTAACCTAAATAGTAAAAGAGTAAGTTGTGAAGAAAGTAACAATAGTAAGCTTAATTTATTAAATCAATATAAAGCAGAGTTAGAAGCTATTGATAATGAATTAAATGATTTAGATAGTATCATCAATGATGCTATTGATAAAGAAGAGGCTAAGGTAGTAGATGCTTACTATAAAATACTTAAAGAAAAGGAAGCAACGGCAAAAAAAATAGATAGACTAAGCCATAAACGCAATATTCTAATAAGTAAAATTGAAGAATTAGAAGCTTTAATTCGTAGTAATAATAGTGCTTATAATAAAAAACAAGAAGAATTAAAAAATTTAGAAATTAAAGTAAATCGAATGGATGTCAAATTAGATACTTTATTAAATAGTCTTAATGAAGAATATTCATTGACTTATGAAAAAGCTAAAGAAAATTATAAGTTAGAGATTGATGTTGATGAAGCCCGCATTAAAGTTAATACTAATAGAACTAAAATTAAGAGCTTTGGACTTATCAACTTAGGAGCTATTGAAGAATATGAGCGGATTAACAAACGATATACTTTCTTAACGACTCAAAAAGAAGATTTAATTAAAGCTGAACAAACACTATTAGATATTATTAAAGAAATGGATACAGTAATGGAAGAAAATTTCATTACGACCTTTAGACAAATTCAAACTGAATTTAAAACGGTCTTTAAAAAGTTATTTAGTGGTGGTCATGCGGAATTAAAGCTAACTAATCCGGACAATATATTAGAAACTGGCATTGATATTATTGCTTCACCACCAGGTAAAAAACTACAGCATTTATCATTATTATCCGGTGGCGAAAAAGCTTTAACGGCTATTGCTTTATTATTTGCCATCTTAAATACGCGACCAGTTCCATTCTGTCTCTTTGATGAAATAGAAGCTGCTTTAGATGAAGTGAATGTTGAAACTTTTGGTGAATATTTAAAGACCTATAAAGATAAGACGCAATTTATTATTATTACTCACAAAAAGAAGACAATGGAATATGCTGATATTTTATATGGTATAACAATGCAAGAATCAGGTGTCAGTAAATTAGTTAGTGTCAAATTAGAAAATATTGACCATTATGTAACCAATTAACACCTAAAAAAAGATTAGATAAAAATCTAATCTTTTTATATTGCTCTTAATGTATCAGTATCTTTAAATGGATCCTCTTTATCTATTTTATCAATGAATAATATACCTTCTAAATGATCCATTTCATGTTGAAAAGCAATGGCTAATTCTTCTCTTGCTCTAACTTCTATTTCTTGGCCATGTTGATCATAACCTTTTATTGTTACTCTAGCATAGCGTGGAATAATACCTTCAATTTCACGATTGACACTTAGACAGCCTTCACCACCTGAAGCATAAATCATTTCTTCAGAATGGCTAATTAACTTTGGATTGACAATCACATATTCTTTAAAACTATGGTCCTCTTGTTCATGAACAATGACAAAATATCTTTTCATAATTCCTAATTGACAAGCAGCTAATCCCATACCTGGTCTAAGATCATATTTAATAGCTTTTTCTTCAATTTGGCTATTTCTTAA
>DBPJ01000006.1:0-18860 GCA_002304855.1 Caryophanales bacterium UBA1423
AGTATAACGTGCTAATTCATTTCCTTCCTTATCTAAAAAGATTAATGTTGGTACCGTAATAACCTTAAATTTATCAACTAATTCTTCATTATTATCAATATTTACATAGTGAACATTAATTATATTTTTATATTCTGCTTTAATTTTATTTAAAACTGGAATCAATTCCATACAATGAGGACATTCAGAACCAAAATTAATAATTGATGGTAAATTGTTATTACTATAATCCTCTAATAATCCTTGCATCATCTTCTTTTGTTCACTTTTCATTTCATATACCGTAAATATCCCAATTATTAATAAAACAATAATCCAATAGTTTTTCATCTAATCACCCTTATATATAAAATAAGTAGCATCACTACTTATTATTTCAAATAATAAATTCTTATTCTTTCATTACCATTATATAAGTTATCAAATTATTTATCAAGATTTTATTGTTAATAATAATGATTTAATAATACATATCAAAAACATTTTATCGCTAACAATAATATAATATTGTTAGGGAGGTATTATGAAAACTTTTACAATTGAAGAAACCCAGCAAATTGCCAATATACTAGGCATTGACTTTAGCAAAGAATTATTTGATATTAATCAGTTTAGAATAGGCTTAAATACTGAATTAGAACATGGACTCATCTCACCAGCAACCAATGTAACCAATGATGACCCAATGATGACAGCTAAAATAGCCTTGGCTCATTTACGGGAATTTCCTGATTATTACACTAGATTAACTAAATTAGAGCAAGAGGCTAAAATATATTGGTCACAAAAGTAAAAAATAGTACTGAAATTGTACTGTTTTTTATTTATTATTAATATCTTTTACAAATAAATGTAGCGGCTGGGGTTTTATTTTTGAAATAGTTATCTTATCGTCAAAAAAGTCATAACCTTTTCGTCCATAATAAAAGCCATCTATATACCCATAATCAACCGGAATAGATATCATCGCATCACTTAAAAACAATTGCTTATTATCTTTGACATTAGGATCAACACTAATTAAACAACTATCATAATCACCTTGCTCTTTAAAATACTTCATGCATAGATCATATAACATCGACATCGCATTTTCTGGCACATCATTAAAACTGAGTGCTCTATTATTAATTAATGTTTTCTCTCTAACTTTATCTTTCAGCCAAGATTTATTTAATTCAGTAAATGATAAATAAGCAAATGGAACATAAGCGAGTTCTCTAAATAGGCCAAATCTAAATGATACTTTTTCTTGATATTTCATGTAATCAATTTTCTGATCAATTAACTCACCAATTTCTTTAATAACTGGTTTAAAATATATTTTACCTAATCTTTGTTTAGTGTCTTTATCAATTTCTATGATTTCACCTTTAACTCTTTTCAAATATGATGCTTTATTGATACATTTAGCCATTCTTTTTAAAAGACTATATAGTTGTTCATTTTCCTTAAGATAATCAATTAATAAAACTAATTCATCAACTATTATCTTTTTATTTATTTCTCTATTATCAATATCATATATATCATCCCAATCATATTTAAAAAGATGCAAAGTTAAATAAGTCTTTAATCTTTCATTACTAAAACTACCTTTAATAGCTACTTTAGCAATAAAATCATCTAGTTCAGCTATAATCAATTGAATAAGTGTATAATCTTTAACTATCATATTCATCACTATAACCCTCTCTGCTTCTATTATATTTATCTAATTACTTAAACATTACAGCACAAAAAAACCACAATTATTTGTGGTTTGTTTTTTTATTCTAAAATAGCTTTAATTCTTCTGACTCCCGCTGAACTACTCTCTTCCTTAATAATTTTAAATTTACCTAACTCACTAGTATTTTTAACATGTGGTCCACCACATATTTCAGCTGAAAAATCACCAATTCTATATATTTTAACAACTTCACCATAGCGCTCAGCAAATAATCCTATTAAGCTTTCATCTTGCTTCGCTTCAGTTAAACTTTTTTCTTCCACAATTACATCAAGTTTTTGCTCAATAGCTCTATTCACTAATGTTTCTACTTCCGCTATTTCTTCAGGAGTAAGCTTTCGATCAAAACTAAAATCAAAGCGCAAGCGTTCACTATTGATATTGCTACCTCGTTGATATACAGTATTACCTAATACTTTTCTTAACGTAGCGTGTAACAAGTGAGTAGCAGTATGTAGTTTAGTGGTTTCTTCACTATTATCGGCTAAACCACCTCTAAATTTCTTTTCTGCTCCTACTCTTGATAATTCTTGGTGTTGTTTAAATCTAGCATGAAAGCCCTCAATATCAACTTTAATGTTTTTCTCTTTACATAATTCTATCGTCATCTCTAATGGAAAGCCATATGTATCATATAACCTAAAAGCTATATCACCAGTTAGTGTTTCAATATTTTTATTATTTTCAATAATCTTATTAAATTCTTTTAACCCTCTTGATAAAGTTTTATTAAAAGCTCTGGCTTCTTTTATCAATTCATCGATAATAAAATCCTTTTGATTAATTAATTCCGGATAATATTCTCCATATTGATTGATAATAATTAATGCTATATCACCAATTGCTTCCTGGGTTATTTCTAATTGCATTAAATAACGACAGGCTCTTCTTATCAATCTTCTTAAAATATATCCTTGATCAGTATTAGATGGTGTGATAGCTCTTTCATCCCCTAAAATAAAGGTCGCAGCTTTAATATGATCAGCTACAATTCTAAAAGCTCGATCATAAGTTCCACCATATTTCTTATTAGCTAATGCCTCAATCTTTTCAATAATACTTTTAAAAGCTTCAGTATTATAAACACTATGGCAATCATTAACCGCTAGTAATATTCTTTCAACCCCCATACCAGTATCAACATTTTTTTGCTTTAATAACGCATAAGTACCATCAGCTAATTTATTATATTCCATAAAGACATTATTCCAAATTTCAATATATTTTCCACAATTACAAGTTGGCCCACATTGATCACTACATTTAGATTTTAAGGTATCATAAAATATTTCGGTGTCAGGTCCACATGGACCAGTTAAACCAACTGGACCCCACCAATTATGTTCGCGATCACAGAAAAATATTTTGTCATCGGTCAACCCTATTTTTTTCCATATTTCATAAGTTTCATTATCACTTGGAACTGCATCATCACCAGCAAAAACAGTAACTACTAATCGTTGGGGATTAATATGTAAATGATTAACTAATAGATCATAACTCATTTCAATCGCTTCATTTTTAAAATAATCACCTAATGACCAGTTGCCTAACATTTCAAAAAAAGTTAAATGGGATTCATCCCCAACTTCATCTATATCAGCCGTACGTAGGCATTTTTGCACATTAACTAAACGCTTCCCAGCTGGATGTTTTTCGCCTAATAAATATGGTACTAATGGATGCATACCAGCCGTAGTAAATAAAACGCTAGGATCATTTTCGGGAATTAATGAGGCGCTTTTTATCACTTGATGATTTTTTTCTTTAAAATAATCAATAAATATGTTTTTAATCTCTTTAATAGTCATTATTTCCACCTCTGTTAATTATTATAATATTAATTTGTTTTGGTTGCAATTAATATCATGAATAGTTTTATGAATATTATCCAAAATAATAATGGACGTTTCTGATAGGGAGGTTACTATATGGGTAATAATAGATCAATTATGTCAGAAAATTTAAAAGAAAAAATTGCTCAAGAATTAGGTGTCTACCGCACCGTTCAAAATGAAGGTTGGGGAGCTGTCTCCTCAAGAAACTGTGGCAACATGATTAAAAAAGCAATTGAAATAGCTAATAGGAACTTTTAACAGAAACGTACCAATAAAAAAGGGAGGCAAAAGCCTCCCTTTCCTTAATTAATTGTTCCTAAAGTTTTTACCATCCTCTCACTAGATTTAGCTATAATGTCATAATCCATGCCATACATTAACGCAATTAAAGCTACTCTAACCCATAAACCATTATGTACTTGCTCCCAATACTTAGCTCTACAATCATCATCAACAGAAGGAGCAATTTCACTACCTCTTGGTAAAGGATGCATAATAATCGCATCTTTTTTAAATTTATTTAAATTACCTTCATGAATACTATAATCTATTTGATTATATGGTACATCATTGCCACCATATTCTTTCTGTAGTCTAGTCATATAAACTACATTAAGTTCCGGTATAATTTGGTCAAAGTCATAAACCAATTCATAACTTACAGTCAATTGTTTAAGTATATCATCTTTTATCTGATAAGCAGGCGGGGCGATAAAATATAACTTTAAATTATCAAGTTTAGTTAGTAATAATGCTAATGATCTTACGGTTCTTCCTCTTTGTAAATCTCCAACAAAACCAATGTTTTTACCTGCAAAACCATATTTGTAGATAGTATAAAAATCTAATAATGCTTGAGTCGGATGTTGATCACTACCTGAGCCAGCATTGATTATTCTGATCCTATCATTTAATTTTTTGGGTGCTTCTTCAATTAAAGACTCATGAGCAGGATGAAGGCGCATAATAATTAAATCAACATATTGAGCAAACGTCTTAGCACTATCAATTAATGTTTCGTCTTTAGCAAACGATGAGGTTGCAATATCTCTTATTTCAGTGCTTTTAATCCCTAAAATATCACAAGCATTTTTAAACGATAAAAAAGTTCGTGTCGATGGCTGAGTAAAAAATAATAATGCTCGTTTATCATTTAATAAAGTGGCCATCCAATTTAAACCCTCTTTAGTAGCCCCTATTTCTTTTACTTTATCCGTTAGTTCACATATACGATATAAAGTAGCCAAATCAAATTGTTGGGCTTTAAGACAATGTTTAATTGTAGTTAATACTTCTTTTTTCATATTTTCCCTTTCTATTTTTTAAACTACAACTTTTTATTATATTTTTCTATTTGCACTCATCACCTCACATTTAGACATAATAAAAGAAGACTTCCGTCTTCTTTATTTAAAATTTAAAATAATAGAATTGATAAATAGATAATGAAGGTTATATATATAATTAATTTTATTCATATTTATCACTTCCATTAGCCCATTAGCATAAATTATATCACAATTTATTTAAATGCAATATATTTTTTTTAATATTTAGGTTGGTAATATAACCACTTTTAAACCTTTTTAATAAACTATGGTAGAAACAATAAAAGGAGGGAGAAATATGTTAGGTTACGGATATGGTGGCTTTGGCGGATGCTTTAATCAATGTTTTAAACCATGCTTCAATCCATGCTTTGGTTTTGGATATAATAATGCTATTATTTTAGTATTATTTATTCTTTTAGTCATCATAATTGGATCACGTTTTATCGTATAAATGACTAATAACTTACTTTATATGAAAGGGGGAAAAATATGACCACCGGCGGTTTTGGATCAGGATTTGCCATTATCTTAGTACTATTCATTCTTTTAGCAATCGTATACGGAGGCAGATGCTGGTATTAATATATAAATAAAAAATAAAAAGGAAAGTTTTCTTTCCTTTTTATATTATCTGATTAATTGTTTGGGTTTTCTCTTAACCTTTGTCTCTATTTCAATAAAATCCTCATCATTAAATAATCTATCCATTCCTTTTATTTCATCGCGACTTAATCGCTTACTAACTTCTAAATAATTATACAATTCAGGATGCCCCCCATCTTTCGATAAAGCATACTGGGCTTCTGCTTTATATACTAGTCCCGTATCTGGGAATTGGTCATCCAATAATCGCATATTATTATTTATCAATCCAACTTTTATGCGCCACATATCACGATAAGAGTTAATAACTAATTCAACTATTTTTTTTATTTCTTCTGTATCTACTTCAGTAGCATTAGTAATAGCTGTTCTTTCATCTTTATTGTTAACACTTCCCATTAGCACTTCATCAATAACTCTAAATATACTATTATCTTGCCGCGATTCAATCTTAATGCAAAGAAGATCGGGATATTTAAAATCTTTTTCAATCACAATTACTGAATTATATTCTACATATACTATTTTTAATAAATTATAAATAATATCCTTTTTATCATGTGGGATACCAATCATTATATGTGGATAAAAAAATTCTCGCCAGTCTTCGCCTTCTATTCCACTAGCACAACTAAATGTTTCTAATCCCATCTTCCAACACTCTAATAAAAGATTATATAAATCCCGATTGCCTTCACTAAATTTTCTAGCATATCCTTCTGGATCCTTTAATATTTCTTTAAATGGTACATATCCCTTTATATTTCTTATATCCGGCACAATATACCCCCCTATATAGCGGGATATACTATATCATATTAATTAAAATTATGCAACTTATACTAAAGTACTAAATTCAAAACCATGATTATGCCCATCATCAAAGCTTGTATGGCCTCTTACAAAATGAACATGCATATTAGGGGCAACTGGTATTGGTAAACTAGTTCTAACTTTAACAGTATGGAAATGATTATCATCAAAACTGGTATAAGAAATGAGCTCATGGACATGGCCACCAGGTACTGGGATAACTTCACTACTGATACCCGCCATCCGATGACTATGAAGATGTCTTCCTGCTAGCATTGTATTACCAGTAAATTCATGGGTGTGGGTCTGTCTTGGATTCATATTTTCACCTCTATATATTTTATGTTTTTTAAAGTAACCGTGTCATTTATTATCTAAAATTATGATATAATGATAATGATGGAGGTACATATGAGTATTGGCATTATTGTTTATTCAGAAACAGGTAATACTTATTCAGTAGCTACTGAAATTAAAAATAAACTTACTAAAAAAGGACATAATGTTACCATTGAACAAATTGAGCTAAAGAAAAATTCTCTACCTAAGAAAAAGGATATTATTTTAAAAAAGGCACCTAAAATTGAACAATATGATGTTGTAATTTTTGGTTCCCCTGTCCATGCTTTTACTTTAGCTCCGGCTTTTAAAATATATTTAGATCAAATTGAATCATTAAAATATAAAAAAATAGCCTGTTATGTAACCCAACATTTGCCATATTCATGGTTGGGTGGTAACAATGCTATCCAAAAAATGTTAAAAATAACTAAAACAAAAGGAGCTATTATTTTAAGAACAGAAGTTATCAATTGGTCAAATAAAAAAAGAGAGCAAATGATTGAACAATTAGCCTCTTCATTTAGTTCTATTCTTTAGGAGGATATATGAAACATAAAAAATTAATAATTGCTATAATCACAATTACATTACTTTGTTTTGCTATTAACTATGCTATCTATTGGTACAATGATCTTAAGGATAGATTAGCTAGCATAACCATTGAAGATATTGATTTAACTACTATTGAAGATGGCACTTATGCTGGTAGTTATAAATTTTTCCTTAATTACGTAGAAGTAGCCGTAACTATTAAAGACCATAGCATAACAAAGATTGACCTTATTGAACATCAACAAGGAAGAGGTAAAAAAGCTGAAGCTATTATTGAAGAAGTAATCAACCAACAAACCTTACAAGTAGATACTATTGCTGGCGTAACCTCTAGTAGTAAAACAATCTTAAAAGCGATTGAAAATGCTCTAAAAATAAGTAAATAATTGTCTATATTTGTTTTTTGAGATATAATTAATATAGAATGGAAGGGAATTGAAATATGAATGAATTACTTTGGCTTGCACTTTTAACTCTATGTTTTATTAGTATTATCAGCCTTTATCGCTATTTTGGTAAAGTAGGATTATATGTCTGGTTAGTACTAGCGCTAATGATGTCTAATATTCAGACTATCAGAATTATTAATTTATTTAGTTTTGAAATCGCTTTAGGTATTATTTTTTATAGTACCACATTTACCATTATCGACATTTTACTCGAAAAACATGGTAAAAAAGAAGCCCAAAATGCTGTGGTAGTAGCTACCATTTCTATGATTATTACAACCCTTCTGATGCATTTAACTACCTATACTAATCCAAGTATTAATGACATTACTACTTACAGTTTCAATTTAATTTTCTTTATCAACATTAGAATCTTTATTGCTACTGTAATAGCTTTCTTCATTAGTCATTGGTATAAAATTATTATTTATGAAAAAATTAAAAACGACTATCGTAAATCCTACATAGTAAGTGGCGATGTAAGTACGATTATTAGTCAATTAATTGATACGATGTTATTTATAATTATAGCCTTCATCGGTACTTATCCCCTAAGTATAATGATTGAATTATTTATTGCTAAATATGTATTTAAATTTATTGTTGCTATTTTAGATACCGCTGTCCTATATTTTGTTAATAAAATTGACCCTCAACAATAAAAAGGCCATCAGTTACAACTGGTGGCTTTTTAATTTTCTACTTCTAACTAAGATAGGACCCCTATCCATCATATCTCTAGCCGAGCAAGGAGCTCTACCAACTAAGACAAAAGGATTATCAAATACCGCCTTATTAATATTAATGATACCTTGCTGACAATCATTAATATCAAATTTACTATAGGCTAATCTAACATCATGAATAAGTTCAGTTTCTAAAATAGTAATAAATCTATCCATATTACCAATAAAGATACCCTGTACTTCATCTTGTCTGA
This sequence comes from Caryophanales bacterium UBA1423, assembly GCA_002304855.1. Classification (GTDB taxonomy): domain Bacteria; phylum Bacillota_I; class Bacilli_A; order RF39; family UBA660; genus UBA660. The sequence continues at coordinate 8,601 of DBPJ01000006.1, forward strand.
TTATGCGCATCTTACATAGTAATCCAATATTTTCTAATCTATCAAAAGTGATATTTATTCTATTAATATTATCAATTAATTCCTCTAATTGGTCGGGACTTAATGCTCTTGAATTGATAAAATCCATGATGATAAAATAACCTTCTAGCCCTTCAATATTAGGATTATTAATAGTTCTCACTATTCTTGACTCTTCGGCCTTCATCAAAGCAATAGCTAGTTGGGCTAATTCATACATTAAAGTCTGACAACCATTAATTAATGGATCATAATTATCAAAGTTATTATATTCTATTTCATTTATTTTTAATAATACATCTAAATAACTACAAACATCATTAAATTCTTTTTTAATAATGACTGAGGCTTGCTCCTCAGATTTAAAATAACCAAAAGAATTAATATAGACATTTTTCCTCCTCATAATAATGTCATCTATTTCACTATTTAAAACCTCATTTTCAATAATATCTATTCTATTTCCTTCTTTTTCATCCTGAGGGGTAAAGTATATACTGTCATTACCTGTTTTTAAAGCTCCTCTAGTAGCTCTGATTTTTCTATCTTGTTCATTCATCAGTAATAAAACAATATGAGCCAATGCTTTAATTGATTTAATTAAATCATATTGATGTTGATAAGTAATAGCTCCCGTTATCTTTTCAACTTTTAATTTAAATAACTGGTTAGCCAATTCTTCAATTTTTTGTTTAATATCACCTAGTGCATATAAAATCTTATCATCAGATTTATTTCGATATTTATTGGTCACTCTTTTTATTCTATTTAATAATCTTCCATCCATATTAATGCCCCCAAAAGTTAAATCCGTTCTCTAATCGTAACTTTAATTTTATCACCTGGTTGTTTTTTAATAGCCGCCCTTATATCTTTTCTAATCCCAATAATATGACACTTTGTTTTCATTCTAACTAATATTCCATCATATTTATAATCATCAAATGTAGCGGTCACGGCTACTTTCTTTTTACCAAATTCAGCTTCAACATCAAATGGTATTTCAATATAAGCAGCATCCATATCTTCAGCCCTTTTTATGATAGCTTCAAATTCATATACCTTCATCCTTATCACCTGTTATATTAATGATACTTAATTTTTTCTGATAAAATCTAGTTACTTCGGTTGAAGATACAAGCCATCTTTTGGTGGCTTCATCCAAAGTAATTAAAGTATGATCTTCATCTTCAATAACAAATTTATCAATGTATTCGTTATCTTTTTTGCCTCTTAGTTCAATCATTGACAATTTTTCTATCAAGATAAAAGAAAAATCTTTATAGGATAAATACACATTATTTTCATTGAAAAATAGTCCTATATGCTTTATATGATTTGGTATATCATATAATAGAATTGTCTTTATTTTATCCTCATCGCAAATTTCAAAGATAGCATGCTGTAATAAAATATAATATAAATCCTTGTATGATAATTCACTAGTATTACCTAAATAATCACGTAAATAAGCTTGAATCCCATTAATACCTCTTTTATATTCTTTACCATCATTTGTAAAACAATCTCTTTTAGATATCATCATTAATTTCCAAGCATGTAATGAAATTGTTTTCTGAATAACCCCATTATTAGCTACTAATTCCATAACTTTACCTCTACTTTCATAGACACGTCAGGCAGTTAAATCAAATGATAATTTTTAAATACATTTATTATAGCACTATTNNAATTTATTACCCAATAATTCTTTAAATCTAAAAATTTTTGTTTCTTTTTTATTTCGTAATTCTGCTAATGCTCTAGTTATTTCTTCTTGTTTTAATAAAATATCATCGACCATATTCTCAAAAATTGCTAACCTTTCAATTGCATCACCAGTATAATTATCACCTTTCTTTTTAATTACCTCACTACTAACAACATATATATTATTTACTTTTTTAGTATATCTTTTCACTTTATCACCTAACTTCATTATATAATAAAAAAACTAATTATAAAATTAGTTTTTATTGGTTACTTATTTCTCTTAAAATTCTAAGGTAGTGATTAGCCTCTCTCAAGACGTGATCAGCTAAAAGTGGTAATATAATTGATCTAATCTTACATTCAAGTAAGCCTTGCGCTCCGGCTACTTTAAAATCTCTATATTTTATTGTTTCTTGTAAGGTTATATTGGTAGCTTGTTGAATAGTAGCATCAGTTGCACTTTGCGCAGTCGTCAATAATTGTTGATATTCTTGAGCAAAATTATTAGCAGTATTAATTAAATCAACTTCCGTTGGATCAAGTAATCCTCTAATAAATAAAGCATGTTCCATCATAATGCGATTCCAAAATAGCTCAGTTTCTTTGATGCTTTTTGGTGCAATATTATGGGTTTGTTCTAATTCAATTATATATGAACGATATAACCTTGCTTCTCTTAAGATATGATCAATTAACAATGGATAATTAGCATTAAATATTTTACATCTTAAAATCTCATCTAAAAGTCGCTCTTTGAAGGTTATCAAGCCATCAACTAATTTTAATGATTGATTATTAAATCTTTGAACATCATTAACAGTAACAGTTGGTGGCATTAAAGTTGATCTTGGTTGTAAATTTCTTTCTAATTCAGTAATCTGCCCATTTATATTAATGCCTGACAAAAAGGCAGTCTGCTTCTCTGCATTAGCAGTAAATTCAGTAACTATTTCACCAGCATTTAATACATTTGGACTTACTACGCCATTACTTGCTCTTACAATATTAAATAACAATTCTTCAAATTGACTTTTATACCATTCTGCTTCATCGATCCAACTTTTGTCTTTAAGTGGAAATCCCGCTTTTAAGAATAAAGCATGTTCCTTCATTATACGAGCAAAAAATAAATGAAGGTCAATTGATAAAGTAATATATCTTTCCATCCTCCTCTTTCCTTTCTAATATTCACTATATTATATGAGGGCTAAAAGATTTGTGCCTACAATTTACTCTTTACACATTTACAATAAAAATGAGTTAGAAAAATCTTGACGCTAAATAAAAATGCTATAATGAATTTAGAAGGGGAAGGAGGGGTTACTGTGCTTAAAAAGGTACGATTTATCATTGCTTTTATATCGTTATCAATATGTCTTTGCTTGATGAGTACCACTTACTCACGATATGTTGCTGATGCAACTGGTAATATCGAAACCTTATTTGCTAAGTGGCAGATTCTTGTAAATACCAATGATATTACTAGCGGCTCAGGCTCTAGCATAACCTTTACCCCGGTAATTGAGGAAAATGAATATACAGCTGATAATGTTATTGCTCCTTCTTCCAAAGGATATTTTGATATTGATATTGATCCTACTAATGTCGATGTATCATTTAACTATACTATTAGTTTATCAATAGAAAATGAGAATGTCCCAGATTTAATGATTACTAAATATGTTATCATTCCTACCTCTCATAATCCGGAAGATCCTCTTGAAGTTATCGATTTGCACGACAATTTTATAACCAATACTTTAATCTATGATAAAACTACTACTGATTTTCAATTTGAACCATTTACCATTAGAGTATACTTTGAATGGTATGAAGGTGCTGGCGAATTGATGGCTGATGAAGATGATACTGCTATTGGCCATCAAGCTGCTACTGAAGGTGTAACCTTTAAACTCAATGCTGATATCTTATTTGAACAAGTATTTGAATAAAAATAAAAAAGAAGTAGGAAATCCTACTTCTTTTTTTATTTATAGATCTGATTTATTAACTAAAATAACTGGAACTACATTACAACTTGAAGTCTTAGCTTCACCATAGATTATTGAAACATCTTCATCACTTTTCTTGATTGCTATACCATAATTTCCACTATATTCAGTATTAGTCCAATAACAATTATTAGTTGCTAGATAACTAAACTTATCATTAATGAAACGATAGTGACCATTACTACTAAGCATTTTATTAATCTCGGTATTTATCCGATTGCCATAATTTAAATTACCAATAATTTGATCTGAAATACCATCAACCACTGAAAATGAATTGACAATATCAGTGGTAATTATTTTTAAAATATCGCTAACTACTAATGGCCTAGAGGTAACTGTCCAATTGTTAGTTATCGAAGCAAATAATGAATCATAATCATTATAAACACCTGTCAAATAAACATTATTAGGATTAGGTAACAAAGTAACAACTTCATCACCTATTTTATTATTGACATCTATGACATAAGTTTGAAGACAAGTCGGACCAACTTCAGTACATATTTCATTATTTACGACATCAAATAAAATTTCATCCCCTAAACTAAAACGCATATCACTGGCCATTTCTTCCTCAACATATTGTTCAGCAATAATACTAATTACTACTTGAATAGCTGGTCTAATTTGATATTCAGGATCGCTAAGCTTCAATTGTTCTTCATTTTGTTGAAAATCATAAGCTTTCTTCCCCCATAAACTATCTAACGCATCGTCACCTGAATCTAATGGCCACGATAATGATACTTCAAAAGCACATCCTTCTCCCTGTGATAATACATAACCTCTAGTTAGATTAATATTAATGTGGAATGGATATTCATGTGATAATAAATCTTCAACATAAGAAGAAGTAGTTACATCATCAACTTCATAATTATCTTCAGGATTATCTAAAATTCTAGCTGAAACGATTGAATATTTAACTTGAGCATCAGAGTCACCAAAATTTTTGATATTAATCGTTTCAGTAACAGTATCCATTCCTGGATATATTTCAGATAAAGAAATGACAATGTTATTAGACACCGTCTGTCCATTTCGTTCTATTTCAATATGCCATGCCTTGACATCTATTTCAGTAGCTACATTTGATAATCCACTATAAGCAAACCAAGCTAAGGTTACTGATATAAAAGAAACAAATATGAAAAGTAATGACACTAAATTAATCTGCCAATATAGTTTAAATCGAGGTTTCATTTATATCACCTGCCTTAACTTTATTTTTATCCATTACTTGTTATTTTTTTTCTTTTTGCTTCTTCCTTTTCTAATAAAGTCGTAATTATCTCCGATCCGATAATATATAACATTGGAATAAAGATGAATAATAAGAAGCCAACATCAGTAGCAACTATTCGATAAATGATTGAAAGTAAAATTGATTTATAAATAACTACCCCATATAATTGATTTTCATGTACGGCTGGATCTTCAATTAAATTTGCTAATCCTTTAGCCCGAAAAATATATTCACCATTTTCATTCATTTTAATCCCAATTACTTGGTGAGTAATAACTTTACCTTTAAAGCCTCCTCTTATGCCCTGATAACTAATGGTGTCACCTACTTTAATAGTTGAAGGTTCGACATCTTTAGCAATTAAGACATCACCAATATCATATTTTGGTTTCATACTACCTGAAACAACCGTAAATAGACGATAATTAAAAAATGATATCTTATTGTCACTGAAACGTTGTAAACAAACAACAATTATAAAACAAATAAGAATTATAATAACTAATATTCGTATTACTGTCATTACAGTCTTAAATTTTTTATCTTCTTTAATATCTTTTATCTTTTTTAAATTAATCATCTAAACTCTCGCATCCTCTCTAAATATTCTTTCATGACATTTCTAAATTTCCTCTTAACATCATGACTACCAACCAAACTCCTACTTTGTTCGCTTTTCAATTCAATTGATACCATATTGAGTATCTCATCAGTTGAGATATCAATACCACTATTCAATAACAATGAAATAACTCTTTTTACTTGTTGATTAATCATTACGACAGCATATTTAGTTAATTTTTCTCTTTGTTGTTTTTTTGAGGCGTTAATAGCATCTAAGACATAATAATTTAATAAGAAGGCATCATCCATAATACCTTTTAATATATCATCACCAGTAGTATCGAGGCCTCCTTTAGACCCTATATTGCCTTCTTCATAAGTTTGTAAAAAAGTCCACAATTTCATCGCTATTTGAAAGTTTGGATTCTTTAAAATCATATTAGTCTTCTTAATTGGTGGAATTACTAAAGAAACACGCAATCTATCTAATGAGGTCATAAGTTCACTGCGACGCCAACTATTTATATAATCTCTAACTCTTTTTACTCTAGCTTTAATTTGGGCGATTTCATCTTCAAAATCTTTCCCATCCTGATCTTTCGGTAATTCTTTCGCACTAATCTTTAGTTCAATATTTATTTTTTCATCATTAGTGTTAGTTGTAGCAATATATTCTAATGTTTTATCACTCTTAGATTCATATTCTTCTAATAACTTTTCCTTAGTCATTAAAAATCTTGATAAGTTAAGTATTAGCGTATAAATAAATCTATTTTCATAAGTATTATAAGTTTCTTCACGACGCATAATTAAGATCTTAGATGGTTGTACTTCATTAGTTACCTCGTCTACTTTTTCAATATAATGAGTATGCTTAGCTAAATCCTTAACACTTTCTACTGAAACCTTTTTAGCTTTTTCAATTTCGACAATATCTTCTTCATTAATGAGCAACAATCTAGGATTTCTAATTATATTATCGACATATGGACAAGCAAACTCAATTTCAGCTAACCAATCGATGGCCATTGTTCCACTAGCCATTTCCGACTTAAAACGCATGTGAGAATCCATTTTTTTCATAAATACTTCGGCTTGTTTCTTTTCCGTTTCGGCTTTTGCTTGTAAACGGGTTACTCTAGCTGATTGTTTAACATTCGTACTATCTGTTTTCCCTTTGGCCATCTTACATCATTACCTCCTATACAGTTTTCTTCAACCTTTCTAGATAGTCAATACACTCCTTCATTGCTCCATTACCAAATTCTTTATTTAAATAAGCAATAAATGGATCAATTTCATCACGAATCAATGATATATTTAACTGATCAAATTTACGCAAAATTTTCTTCGCAATAAAATAATCAATAGCTTCAATTTCCTTACCACCACTAGCAATATAGACGGGGACAAAAATACCTAATTGTTTCATAATCCGATTACCAAATGCTATTCTAAAGTGTTTAATTACAAAATCATCCATTTCCCTTATTCTTTGTAAACTCTTATCAGAAATTGGATGTTCTTCAACAGCTGCTTCAAATAATGATTCAAGATAACTAGCATTAATTTCAATTGCTTCTTGATCGCGACATTTAAATGGTGGAACTTTAGTATTAATATCAATTGGCATTGCCCGGTCATAAACTTTATCAGCCACCATAAAGGTTGAATCGTCATTATTAATGGTGCCAATATACCATATGTTTACTGGTAATTTAAGCTTACCATTGATAATCTTTTTAGGGTCACTATCCCATGAGTTAGGAACTAATTCAATAATCCATTCATCTCTAGATGGCATTTCAAGAATAGATAACATTTCTGCAAAATAGTACTCAACTCGCGCAATGTTCATCTCATCAAGAACAATCGTATGAACATCATCATCAAATGTTGCTCGATATAATTTGGCTAAAACATCAGATTCATTAAATTTCTTCGTAAATTCGTTAAAATAACCTAATAATTCAGTTTTATCACGCCAAGACGGTTGAACTGAAGCAATACAAGAATCATTTTTAACAAATTTCCCCCATGCATAAGCCAGAGAGGTTTTACCAGTACCAGATATTCCCTGTAAAATAATCAAACGGCTACAAGCCAATCCAGCAATAAATGCTCTTAATAAGTAATTATCATAATATAAACGCAATTGACTAGCATTATAACATCTAAAATTATCAACTAACTCTTCTAATGTCATATTAGTATCATATTTTTTAACTTGATAATCTTTATATTCTTGATCAATCCTATGCAGTTTAGAAAATCTAATATCAGCTTCATCAAATTCTTCTTCTTCAGTTCCTTCTTCTGTTTCCTCAGATATTCCTTCCTCTTCTTCTGGTTTTAATCCTAATTGTGAAACTTTCATCGCCATTATTTCATTTTTCTCTTTCATCAATTTCTTGACTTGATTATTTAAAGAAGCTATTTCGTCTAATAAATCTTCTTGATTTAATCTTTGTTTTCTAAATTGAAGTAACCTTCTAATACTAAAGTAAATTAACAATCCAATTAAAGCTGCTATAATGACAATCGCACCTACAGCTATAACGACAAATAACCATTCAAAACCTTCAAAATCGCCTTTATAACTATTAATTATCTTACGATAATTATGATAATTAAACATCTGTATTAACCCATTGATAATACCTTTAATTACCGTTACTAGGCCTTCAAAAAATATTGAAATGAACTCATAGAAAAACCGCAAAAATGTGTTCATAACCTACTCACTCCCTAAGTAACCAACTTTTTCAATTATATCTTCATAAATAACGCTATCCAATAATTCCTCAGGTATTGATGGAAGTATTTTAGCTATATCAATAACTTTCTTATTAATGAAGACATAATCAGCAATATATATATTGCCACGATCTTTATCAGCAATCTCAACTGTTTTATCAAAGACAATAGCAAATCTATATCCCATTCTTCTAATCTCTTTCACAATTGCCTTATTTTTCAATAAATCAGCAAATGCTATTAAGATAATAACATTGTTTTTAGCATATTCATCATCAATCATGCGTAACAAACCCTTAAACTTTCTTTCTTTGGTATATAAAGTTTCAGGTAGATATAAAATATATTTTTGATCAAATTTAGCCATCAACATATCTTTAATCAATTGAACTGAGAGTAAAGTCAATAGTACTGACATCTTGTCTTCAGCAATAATACCTTCAGTATAAATTTTATCAATGATATATTCACTATAAACCTTACTAAAAGCAATATTATGTTCAAGGACTAAACCATACATATTATTACGAGTAGTCAATTTATTTAAAATTAGATTAAACATATCAGTTTCTAATTTTTTTATAAAATAATCGATAATATCAGCATAATGTTTTTGAATTTCCCTTATTTCATCAACTAATAACTCTACTTGTTTATCATCAAGTTCATCAAAATATTTCATAATTTCTTTTTTATAAAATTCATTTCTAACTTTCAATTCAGTGATTGAATCGCGTCCTTGTTCTAAACTGGCAATTATTAAGAATACATTAGTATAAGCATCGACAATATCATCATGTTTCATATCTTTACCGCGGTAATCTTTTATTAATTCATTAGCTGTTTCCTTAATAATTTTTTGGATTTTTAAAGTTAAACTTTTACCACTATAATTAATTTCCTTATCGCCATAGTAATTATAATATTTAGCATCAACATAAGTAGTTATAAATACCTCTTTAATTCTTGTTTCCTTACTGTATGTTTTGTCATGCTTAATCATTGCATCAATTAATTCATTTAGCTCTTCTTTTTTTATATTCATGACCGTATCAATAATATTTTTACCTCGTTTATTTTTAACTAAATCTAATTCAATTCTAGTTATTGAATCATCATCTTCATCATCATTTTCAGTTTGAACTGGTTCTACTTCAATTTCTTCCTCTTTTTTATCCTTTTGTTCTGCTTCTTTAAGTTCAGTTTGAGCAATTTCTAAAAGCGTATTATCTATTTCTTCAGCATCAACTGAAATAACGCGATACAAAGCAGTTTTTTCTAATTCTTCCTCAGTAGCTGGCTCAATTATCACTTGATCCTCACTATCGGTATTACTTTCATTTGTTTCATTAGCAGTATCTTTATCTACTGACACAACACGATATAAAGCCGTTTTCTCTAAGTCATCTTCTTTAGCTTGTTCATTATTAGTTTCGGCTATTTCTTTTTGCGGATCAGTATCAACTGAAACAACGCGATACAAAGCGGTTTTTTCTAAATCAGGATTTTCTTTATATTCATGTTTAAATTGATTATAATTGAACGTTGGTTCATAAGTTTTGACTTTTGGTTCTTCATTTAAAGTATTATCTTCTTTATTTTGTTTTTGATTAATAAAGACTTTAATTTTTTCAACCACTAGCTTAAATTTGTTAGTAATAGTTACTAATAAAGGATGATAAGTTGTTTCCTTCATCTTTTTAGTTTTAATTTTATCTTTTTTAAAGGCCAAATTAAATAGTAATAGCGTGATAATCAAGGCAATTAAAACACTTATATTGAATAAAGTTTTTTTAATAATACCAAAGTTAGGTAAGATCCTAACTACTTTACCAACAATTTGACTTTGATCAACCGGTTGATCATCTTTAGCACTATTAGCATCGCCCTTAGTAATATAAGTACCATTATATACTTCAACAATTCGATGGGTAACATATTCACTAC
>DBPJ01000006.1:18891-24996 GCA_002304855.1 Caryophanales bacterium UBA1423
GTTTGAACCTCAAACATTGAATAACCAAAAAAATCAGTATAGTCATTACCGAGAATCTTACTTTGGACTCCAGTATATACTGAAACCAACAAAATAAAGCCACATATGAAAATCAACACATCCAGCATAATATTTATATATTTTTCAATCTTCTTTTTCTTTGACTTCATAGTTATCCTTCCCGTATTCTATACTTGTTGAGATTATAGTCTATACATATAAGATTTTATCATATTCGACAATTATTTACAATAATAAGGCCTTCCCTTTTTAAGAAAATAAAAATATTAATAAACCCTTTTACCAAAAGTAGGAAAAAGGGATTTTAACGCTTCAAATTGATAAAATTACCCATTTATGATATCATTTAAGTATCGTAGGGGAAGATGTTCATGAAAAAATTAGATAAACTAACGACCATATTACTTATTTTTAATATTTTAATGGGCCTAAGTATGTTTATTTTATATGGTCCTTTTCCCTTCTTTCGTGATTTTTGGATTACCTCAGCGATGACTACCCGTAGTCATCAATATTTGGCATATATCCTATATGATGATAAAACGATTAGAGAAGTCATGGCTAATAATACGATCATTGAAGTCAACGAAGCACCTAACACTTCATTAATCAATAAAAAAGAACCTATTAAAGTACTTGATCGATATGAACGACGAATCCTTGACAAAGATAAAGGAAATGATTTATATAAAGTTATCAATATTGAAGGTAGTGGTTATAAAGGGCATCTAGTAGCTATCTATGATCCATCAAAAATTAGTTTAGCTCTAACTAAATATCATGGTATAAAAGGCGAATTACTCACTGAATTTGCTAAAGCTAATAAGACTAAAGTAGCTATCAATGCTAGTGGTTTTAATGATTCAGATGGCTACGGAAATGGTGGCACACCAGCCGGTTCAATAGTTAAAGAGGGAAAATTAATTTATGAAGATAATAGACGCGAAATACAAGGCGGCGTTATTGGCTTTGACTATAATAATAATTTAATTTTAACCAAAGAAAATATGCGTACTGCTTTAACTAAATATAATTTAAGAGATGCCGTTGAATTTGGACCATTCCTAATTGTCAATGGCAAACCATCTTTTATTAAAGGTAATGGCGGATGGGGCCTTGCCCCACGTACCGCTATTGGTCAACGAAGTGATGGCATCGTCTTATTTTTAATTATCGATGGCCGTCAAACAGGTCACAGTATAGGGGCTGACATGGTTGAAATGACACGTATCATGACTAATTATAAAGCAATTAATGCTGCTAATTTAGATGGTGGAGCTTCTACTAGTTTAGTAGTGAATGAAGTATTAGTAAATAAACCCTTTATGGGTCAACGACCATTACCAAACGCTTGGATTGTTACTGAATAACATTTTATTGCCCAAATAAAAAGGACGCATTTATGTGTCCTTTTGTTTTGCTTATTTTATCCTGTCACACTAGGTGCACTAGCAATTTCATCATCTTCTTTACCATACTTAATTTCAATAATTAAAGCATATAACTCATAAATAAATATTAGGAAGCATGGAACCAGAATGATAAACAAGAAACCCCATTTAGATAATATGATTGCCAAATAAGTACCTATTTTATTATAAACTTTAGTAGCTTGACCAATTACATATTGTATTGAATAAGTGGCACCATTTTCAAACGAAACTTCCTTAGTTTCAAGATCAACATCGCCAACAACCCCTAAATCAATATTGACAACTTTTCGATCGGTTACTTGATAAACAAATATTTCATCGCCGACCTTAATATCCCTTATATCTTTTCCTTCAATTATAACTAAGTCACCTTTTTTATATTTCTCAGAAGCAATATCACGTTTAATTAAAATCAAGGAAGTGTTATCAAATTGCGGGACCCCATAATTATTATAATTTAATAATAACAATGACATGGCTATAGCAAAGCTAAAGAAAATCGCTCCTAGGATACCTATCAAAATATTTCTAATAATTCCTATTATCTTCTTCATTATACCACCTACCTATATGATAACATAAAAATATTTTCATAGCAATAAAATTGACAGCTACTTTTGTTAACAACCATCATCTTCGTCAACTGAAAACTCAGTTACATCAAAAATTTGCTCAAAATCTCGTTTATAAAAAATATAACTTAAACTATTTTTAGCATTGAGATTAAATCTAATCTCATTAATATAGCCATTACTATCAATTGAATAATCGCTAAATTCATCACCATTAGCATTAATTAATAATTTACTAGCATCCCAACTAATTTTTAAACATTTGTTAGTACTATGTGAATTAGTAATAATCAGACGATCATAATTTTGATAATTCTTATATTCCATGGCAATTTTACCACCATCTACTTCCCCTTTATGAAGCGAAAAAGTACCAGCTAAAGTTTTACGATAAGGAGCAGTACTAATAACACTAATTCTAACTACTACATCTAATAATTCATATTCTTCATCAGTAACAATTATATCAAAATAAAGGTCCTGTATTGCTTCCTGATGCTCCCATTTATAACCTCGTAGTTCACATTCAGTTTTATTAAACGAACTGACCTCAACACCATCACCAGTATCATTGACACAAGCCTCAAAGTTTGATAAAACACCCTCTAATTCATTTGAACTAGTACCATTAAGTTGACATTCGGCATACGATGAAGCTTCCCCTTCAATAGTACAAACTACTCTATAATTTATATCATAAGTAGTTACTACTGCTTGATTGAGACTATTTTTAATATTAAAGTGAACACTACTACCATCCCATACATTATCGACATTTTTAACAACATTTGTTCCTAAATAATCACTACTAAAATAAAAGCCTTTAGATACTAAATAATAATCCCAAATCGTATTAGCAACATACCTAGCTAAGGTAAAAGTATAATAGATTAGGATAACACTAATAATTACTACGATTAATAGTAAAAATATATTTTTTCGCAATTTTTTTATCATCTAATCCCCCTCCTCTACCTTCTGCCAACTCTTTATTTCAATATTAATAAAATCTACTAAATTCGCATACATTTCATCATTATATTCATTAGGAAATTCAAGACGAAGCACATAATTATCAAGTTCTTCAGCTGTATAGCCCATCATCTGAATAGGAGTATTACATATCAATTCATTTTGTTCATTGCGGGTATAACTTTCATCACAAGTCAATATCCATTCTCTATCTTCACCATTTAATTTATAAAGTTCAATACTTAATGGTACTAAATGATAAGTCGTAAGCGTCATTTGATACTCAACTAAAACATCACTTAAACTACCCGTATTACTGTTACTGACCGCAAAGAAATAATCTTTAATATCACCTGGATTTAAATCAACTAAAGATAACTCTAATTGGTCTAAATTTTCAGCATTAAAAATAAATTTAGCAATATTTTGATCATTAGCATTCAAAATAACATTTGAATGAAAAATAGAATACGTTATCCCCGAACAAAATATTAATGATCCTACTATTAACAATATTATATAAATTCTACGCTTCATCTTATTGCCCCCTATTTCACAATAAAGTATTTTTCAATGGTACCAACTTTTTTAATACCATCACACAAATCAAATACTAATTTATAACCAGTATAATCAAAATTATTAGTGATTAAAGTTAAACTAAACTCATTATATAAAGCTGGATCAGTAGTTACATAGTATATGTTTTCGACATATTCAATAAGTGGCGTATTAACATAATCAGCCAAATCGACAATTGAATAAGTTTGATTATAGGCCGTCAATTGATCTTTTTGATATAATGAAACTCTTATATTTGGATTATCTAATTCAGCTTCTTGTAGAATATTAAACGTCACATTAACTAAACCACTTGCTTTATTGATAATACGAGCATTATCATCCATCATAACATCAAAACGATAGTCAATATTAATCTGGTCATTTGATATAGAAACCGGAATAGTTAATTCATTACTACCTAAACTTTCATAATAATAGCCATCAACTGCTGCATAATTAGTAATTTTAAAATAGTAAGTACCATCTTTTAACTTACAATTATGTTCAAAAGTAGCAATTGAAAGCGTCTTAGTAACAGTCGCAATGCCACTATTTAAATTGATACGAACTATACTATCATTTCCTGGATAATATTCATTATCACCGACTTTAAAAATAACACTCCTTAAATATTCTTTATCGATAGTTACTCCAGCACTATCAACCAATTTAATTGCTAAGCCAATATTTTTATCTTCATAAGTAGTATCAATAATCTTAATACCATCTATATATTGATAATTAAGGCCACTAGTTATATTAATATTACTAATTGAATCACTATTAAAGATAATAGTATCACCACTATAATCAGTCGTTAAGAATAAATTAGCGGCTGCACTTTGACCACCTACATCAGCATAAACATGGAATGGCTCTATAGTTTCATATAAAGTTGGTCTTACTTTATTGCCATTTTCATCATGTAATTCCATAAATAAAGTAACATTACTATAATTAGTGGTTAAATTAGTTTTTGATAAATCTAATATGATAGTAAAATACTCATCAATTTGACCAGCTTGATAATAAGTACTTTCAACAAAAGATTTATTAATGGCTCCAACTTCCCTAAATAAAGTAAAGGGATAGGTAGCTACCTTTATACATTCTGGTCCTTGTCCTTCACAACTATTATGATAATTATATAAGTCTTCAGCAGTTGAAATTTGATATTGATAAACTTTTTCCATAATATGATCAATTAAAGTTATTTTAGTGTTTACAGGTAACAATATAGTTGAAATTAGATTATGAGTATGATCATTTAATTCAATCCCTGGTCTATTGTATCTAATATTTAAAGTAATAGTTGATTTATTAGTAATATAAGGATCAGCATCTAAATAACTATTAGCATTGCGACCAATAATTAAATTGGTGATGGTATAACCATCAAACACAAGATAATCAGTATTTGCATAAGTAACATGATCATAATTATCTACTACTTTAGCATATATAACTGATGTTCCTATTTGATTAATCAATATTGGATTACTATAGGTTGTCCAATTATCATCATTTAACTGTTCTAAATCACTAATTCCTAATATTTGATCAGTAATATAATATTTGATACTTGCTACGCCAGATACTGCATCATTAGCTTCAATCGCTACCTGTTTTGGTCGATCAATATATATGTAATCTAAACTATCTCTTAAATCAGGCCAACTATAATTATCAATACTAATATCAACTGAAGCTCCATATAAATCTAATATTAATAAATCAGTATTGATATAAATAATATTATCGTTATAATCTATCACCTTAGCATAAATAACATATGTACCTTCTTCAGTTATTTGGACAACTTCACTATATAAATTCCATGAATCTATTTGTAATATTTCATCCTTGGTTAAAGCCGTAGCCCGATTACTAATATAGTAATATGCTTCTCTAAATGGTACAATATCATCTGCTTCTTCAATACTAAAAGTAATATTATCTTCTAATTTAACGGGGCTTAAATCATAACTTAAATTATTCCATGAATAGACACTAACATGAATATTGGCTAATGGTTTATTGAGATCATCAATAAATAAAATTGGTAATGAATCCTGCTCAAAAACCCATACATTTTGGCTATTAATAGCTAAATCATCAAAATCAATAAATTCGCTAAACAAGATATGGTTGATAACATATTCTTTATTTTTAAAATTTTCAATATAAGTAAGATAAAAGAAACCACTAATATAACCACTATAAATTATATCTACTTCATAAATAGCATACGTATTGTTGATATTAACACTAGTATCGCGAATTGTTCCAAGTGAATAGATCGGTGACGCATTAAAAGCATTATTGATTGAAACTGAACCTAAATTATTATCAATAATACCGATAAAACCACCAATATTTGAAGCATTTATATTGCCAGCATTATAACTTTTATCAATAACAATATTATTAGGACTCTTTTCAACGACACTAATTAAACCACCACTAACATATTCACTATTGATATCACCAACATTATATGATTGATTAATATTAGTTAAATTAGTAGCTACACCAACTATGCC
>DBPJ01000006.1:25018-31992 GCA_002304855.1 Caryophanales bacterium UBA1423
AGCTATACCATGATTGTAGACAATATTGTAACTTAAATTAGAGAAGGTTAAAGTTGCTCCTTCTTCTGAATTGATATATGTTACTACCGGTATACTTTCTAAAATGCTACTACCTAAATTAATATCAAAACTACCACCAGTAACTGTAACTCCATTAATTTTAACTAATGTTTCAACCCCAGTTGGACCATCAATTACATAATTTCCACTAATTGACGTTGAAATAATTTCACTACCGGTAAAAGGAATATTATTAGTTAAATCAATATAATTAGTAGTCTCAATATCTTCCATCTCAATTACCGGAGCAGTTGGCGTAATACTAATATTTTTAGTTAATTCACTATTCTTACCAATTACATAGCCATTATATAAAATATTAGTTAATGACGCATTACTAGCAGTACCAGCAACGCCACCAGTAATAGTACCACCATAAATAATTGAATTCTCAACATATAAGTCATAAATATTGCCCTTTAAATCCGTAAATAAAGCTAATTCAGTATTATCTTCAGTAGTCATATATAAACCATATATTCTAAATGAACGACCATCAAAATGACCTTTAAAGCCATTTAAAGGATTAAAAATATTAATTGTTCCTACTTCTGTTCCAGTTCGCTCAACATTATCATAATATTTATTTGTATAATGATCGACATAATATGTTTGATCATTTAAAATATATTGAATGCCATTATCTATATCGTATTTAAATATACCACCATTTAATACAACATCGTTTTTTAAAGCAAAATAAG
Organism: Caryophanales bacterium UBA1423; assembly: GCA_002304855.1. Lineage (GTDB taxonomy): Bacteria > Bacillota_I > Bacilli_A > RF39 > UBA660 > UBA660. The sequence goes on from DBPJ01000006.1 coordinate 25,783, forward strand.
TATTTTCATAATCATGTTCTAATAATTGTGTATAAAAATAAGCTAATTCAGCACCAGTAGATATAATATATGGATCAATTTCAGTTCCACTACCACTACGATAACTACTAGCTATACTACCATCCCAAACAGGATTGGTAATAAGCGTACTTCTATTTTTAAATCTAGCTATTGTTGGTATCCCGATAGACAATAATAATACGACTCCTAATAATAAAATTAGGAAATTGACTTTTTGGGAACTAGATAATTTTTTAAATTTCTTTTTCCTCGTCATATTATCATTCCTCTATGGTCTACTCTATATTACATATTATAACATAATTCGATATACTTCACCATAACTCATCTAAGATAAATAAAAAGTAATCAATTGATTACTTTTTATCATTAATTATTAAATTTCATTTGGATTAAGTGGCGGACCTTGATAATTAATATCATCCTCAGTAAGTCTTTCTTTAGTAAATCCAAATTTAACTGATATTCGTTTGCCAATCGAAGCAAAATCATAGTTATCTATATCTTGACCTTCAATATAAACATATATTCTAANNTTTAGTAATACTATTTGGTGCTAAAGTCATAAATGGTGGACGATTAACTCCCGTTTGTACCTTCATCGTATCAGTAAAGTATGGAAATGCTTCTAATAAAGTAGTATCTTCATAACCATTATATTCAGTTCCATCATAGACATCGGCATTATCTGAAGATGCAATTGGGGCTTTTACTGCATAAGTTGGATAAGCCTCACCATCTACAACCTCACCACATGTTCCATCTAGACTATAAGATGTAGATTTAGTAACATCTTCACCAATTCTTGGGCGACATGAAGTTTGATACCAACTAATAGCTGCAGCCACATGCTTAGTATCGTTAGGTTCCCATATTTGTGCTTTTCTACATATACCAGTTACATTTTCATCAGAAGTACATGTAATACCAGTAATTATTTCTTGATTAGTAGTTGTACCAATCACACGACCAATTTGGGCAAAGGCTACTCTAACTGAATTTTCAATACCAGTTCCTGCCACACCAGCCGCTGAAACTGCTACTTCTGAATCAATGGTTAAATATATTGCTTCTTCATTTCTCTCATCTAATTCAGTATAATATTCATTACCAGTGAAGTTTTTAATAAATAAATCAAATACGGCATATCCGTCGCGTTCAGGTTCCCCAACTACATTATTAGGAACACGGCTAGCCATAACTCTATAACCACCAGGGGTAGGAGTAAAACTAGCTTTTTCAAACAATATTAAACGTGAAACCGTAGAATCTATATCGCCAACCGTTGACATTGGAATTAATCCAGCTCCCCCCCAACTACTAGTATGTCCTTCATATGGATAAGTATCAGTTAAATCATCTTCAGCAATACTTACTGTTTCAGACCAATCTCTACCATTTAGCGATAATATCAAACTATCAGTTACCGCAATTTCAACATCAAAACTAGTTACTTGGACGCTTCTCATCCCAATAAACCATGCATAAGTTGAAACTGAAAAAACTAAGGCTGATAGCGTACAGATAATAATTAGACTTCTAATTCGTTTCATTCGTTTTTGATTTTGAATATTCATAAATACATCCCCCCTTATTTTTCAACATATTCTGAGTTGAAGGCCATATGGATTTTAATTTCGCCACCCAAAATATTATCATTACATTCTGGATCTTTACCCTCTAACCATATTACTACGGTATATTTATCTATATCCCCTGGTTTAAAATTTTCAACATGATCCAATGCTATTAAAGTATCAGATAAAAATGGTGTTGTATCTATTTCGGGGCGACCATTTCTACCCAATTTAGCATAAGTAACATATTCACTATTTCGATAAATTCTAATTCGCACTGCTTCATCAACATTATTTATTGCATCATCAATAACTACTTCTACCCAATAATCAGCTACTTTATCGCCAGTATTTTCAACAAAAAAGGTATAAGCAACATAATTATCGCCATTATGTGATCCTCCTCTATGTTCATGCAAATCATTAGGTAACCATCTATAGGTAATATTATCGAAACTATCAACTGTCCTAGCATATAGTTCTGATCGATAAACCTTATAGTCTGGATCATCATATATGATGATGCCTCTTTCAAAATATAAGTTTTGGTCTAGCGAGATAGTAAAACTACCACTACTATAAACTACGCCGACTACAATATATGAAATAAGTAAAATCAACATAAGGATAAGTAACAATATTCTAGCAATTTTAATGATTTTCTTTTTACGCTTAACTTTATCAGCACTTATTAAAATTTCTCCGTTCATCGCTTTTACCCATTTTCTTTTTAAGATTTTTATCATATACTAGACCACCTAGTATACGTTTACAATTTTAACACAATTCGACAAATTGTTCAATAATTATAAATAATAAAAGACTTCTCAAAAGAGAAGTCTTTTTATTCTTTTTTACTTTCCATTATATTGATTTTTTCAACCTGAGCCATAAACCAAATTTTTTCAACTGAAGTAGGGCTTTTTTCAATCTCATTAATTCTTAATAGAAATTGAATTTTATCTAATACCGTCTTTAAATCATTAGGATTTAAATTTTCCTCAGTTAAATTAATATTATCAAGTCTATATCTATTTATAATAATTTTAGCAATATTATATTCTTCAAATAATGGAATACTATTAATAACTATATTGTTAGGATTCATAGCAAATAAATCAAAGTCATCACTATATCTAACTACATCAGCATAAGTCGTAAGATTAAATACTTTTTTAATTGCCATTTTCTTAAAATAATCAAAACTATAATACAAATGTAATAATTCGTTTACCTTAAAAGCACTATGGAGAATAGATAATACCTTATTTTTAAAATATTCTTGATCATATGATTTATATAAATCATATAAATCTTTAGCTTGCTTAAGTGAAGCATCAATTAGATGTTTTGATACTTTATCACTTCTATATTCAAGGAAACCAGCATCATCATGATCATTAAATATGCGCTTATTAAATTTATCTAATTTAGCTTCCTTGTCTTTAATTTGTGATTCAATATTTTTTAAAGCTGTATTATTAACATTAGCTTTAGTACCTTCAGCGGGAACTAACTTCTCATATTCTTTTTTGAAATCTTCAAATAATGGTTCAAATTTTAAATAATTACTATATTCTTCGATATTGGTTTTTAATTTAGTCAAATTCTCATAAAATTTAGTCATTGCTTCTTTATTATCTAAATGTAATGAATCAATCATCAAAGCACTATAATTTGAATTTCTAGTTTTACTATCTTCAAAATAATTATTGATATCAATAACTCCTGTTTTAGCTAAATTGATGATATCACATATATTTTCCTTATCAGTTTTATTTAATTCCGCATGCGCTATTTTTATACCTTCCATACATTCTTCATAATTATTAATTTTATTTTCTAACATAGTATCTTTTTGATGTTTATGGATATAATTAGTAAATTTGCGCTCATATTTTTTTATTAACTTCCTAAAATTTAATTCAATATGTTCAATAATCTCCGGATTAACCCAATATATTTTTTCAAATATCGCTGAAAGTTGATCATAATTATCATCTTTATTATTTTTAATTTTCAAAAAAGAAACCATATATTCATGTACATAACAGGTATAATCAAAATCAGTTCCAGTAAGTTTAATACCCGCTTGTTCAAATTTATCTAAAAAACTATTAATAATATCATTTAAAGACTTAAAATCAAAATCAGCATAGTTACTTATTTGATATATTAAATTATCAAAACCCATCTTTTCAAAATAAGTATTTAAGGGATTAAGAAGAAAACGGACGCGCTCTAAAGCACTAACATGCTTTTTTAATTTTTCCAAATTTACATCCCGACACTTAATATTAAATGATCTACTTTTGGCCTCTAAATATTTTTTAACATTGGCTCTATAACCTTCATAGATATTCATCGTTTGATCAATTTTTTCATTATATTTTTTAATATCTCTCTTAGTCTTGGTAGGCATTGTTGAAAATAATGTCCTTTTAGCTTGAATATCATCTTCAATAAACTTTAAAAAATTACTCATTTGGTGTCGCCCCCTTTTGTTCTTCTTCAATTCTTTTATCTTCTAAGAATTGCAAAAATTCAACAATGTTTTCATACACCTTAATTAATTCACTTAAACTATGAGTTGATAAATCGAAGTCAACTTTATTTTTTTCATTCTTTTTCTTCATAATACCACCCTTATTCTTATTCATAACTTGCCAAATCCTTTTCAAAGTTAAGTGAAATATAGATAGCTGCCCCTCGAGAATTGGTCTCCAAACTATCAATATCTTGACCTTCTATCCAAAGATAAACACGCAATTTAGTAATCCCTGCTGGTATAGCAAAAAGAGGTTTATAAAAATCATCATTATTGATTGTTTGTTGAAACGCAAAATGTTCTGTATCTAATGGGATGCCAGTTTCCTCATGTCCATTAGCATGTTCAAGAAATTCTCCTTCAGCAATGACCGCATAAGTAGGAGAATAAACACCATCAATCAAGGTAATGTTATACTCTTCCAGCGCTTTAGCAATTGAAAAATCTGAATGTAATAAATGATATGGTTCATAAATAAATGCCTTACATTGATTATTACATTTTAAATTCTGAATAGTTCTAATATCTGATTTAGCTGAAGTACTACTCATTTTTAAAATTCCAAAACGCATTGAATTCATAATGCCACTCATTGCTTCTCTATCATCATCAGAAATTCCTTCTTCAAATTCAATATAGGTATCTTCCGTTAGATAGACATTATCGGTATATGGTGAAGCCGTAACATTTTTTAGAAATAAATCAAAAGCAATAAAAATATTAGCAGCATTAGAATTTCTCTCTTCAACTAAAATGGTACTTAAATATTTCTTCTTAGGTCTATCTTTCCCCTTATAACGTCTTACTTCACCGATAAATATATCAAACTTATCACTATTAGCATTTCTAATACCATTAGACGATACCGGCCATAAACCACCAGCAGCCCATTGATTAACATGATTAGGATAAGTAGCTCTTAAATCAGTAATAACACTCTGCAATGATACTTCTACTGAATCAGAAAAAGTAATACCATCAAGTGAAATAAATAGTCCACTATCACTAGAAACAACTAAATCAAAGAACTTTATTTGAACATTCAATGAAGCTGAAAGCCATGCATATGTCGAAAATATCAATAATACGGCAGTAAAAAAGGCAACTAGTAGTAATAACTTAACATTAGTTTCTCTAATCTCTCCATTTTTGCCTTTTCTCTTACACTTATGATAACGCCTTAAGGTTTTTTTATGAATTGACGTCTTCTTTTTAGTCTTCTTATTATTCTTTATCATAAGGCACCTCATCTATGAATAAGCAAAGAGTAACCAACCCTGATTACTCTCTATTACTCCTAATAATTATTAACATAACCACTAGTTAGTGTTATTAATTTAGAAATTAATCCCCGCCACCTGCTGGTTCACTAACAGTTACATATCTGACTACATGTCCTCTATTGCCAGCAACATCATGTGCTATATAATATACTTCATAAATACCTGGAACATCAGTATTTACAGTCCCATCGGTTACTATATCGTCAACTTCTATGACACCATCTATATTGTCAGCAGCAGTTGCTCCTAATTCTTCATACGTTTCACCAACAGTAAGTTCTACATATTGATCACCATTCAATATGACGACTGGTGGGGTCTTATCTTCAGCTTCTGGTCCTTGACCTTGATTAAGGTCTGGGCCACCATATTCGATATCATCCTCAGTAAATCTTTCTTTAGTAAACCCAAATTTAACTGTTATTCTCTTACCAATTTGAGCAAAATCATAGTTATCTATATCTTGACCTTCAATATAAACATATACTCTAACTTTAGTAATACTATTTGGTGCTAAAGTCATGAATGGTGGACGTTGTACACCTCTTAAAAATTTCATTGAATCAGTAAAGTATGAGTATGGATATAATTTAGAAGTCTCTAAATCTAATTGATAACCATTATATGCTGAGCCATCGTAAATATCGATATTATCAGATGAAGCTATGTCAGTTTTTACTGCGTATGTTGGATATGCAAGCCCATCGATAACGGTACCACAATTTTGTTCTAACTCAAAAGAGGTAGGATCGGTAACATCATCACCCTCGTCCTTTCTTGG
>DBPJ01000006.1:32012-33364 GCA_002304855.1 Caryophanales bacterium UBA1423
TTGCTCAGTAGTAGTACCTGCAACACGACCAATTTGCGCAAATGCTACTCTAACTGAATTCTCAATACCAGTACCAGGTACACCACCGGTTGATGAAACTGTTACTTCAGAATCAATTGTCAAATATATTGCTTCTTCATCTAATGGTTCTAAATCAGAAATGTATTGAGTACCAGAGAAGTTTTTAATAAATAAATCAAATACGACATACCCTTCTTGTTCATCAGCATCTTGTTCATAATTAAGAACCCTACTAGCCATAAGTCTATAACCACCAGGTGTAGGAGTGAAACTAGCTTTTTCATATAACATCATGCGTGAAACCGTTTCATCCATTTCACCTACTGTTGACATAGGTATCAATCCAACACCACCCCAACTATTACTGTGTCCTTCGTATGGGAAGTCTGGATCCTCATCTAAATCCTCTTTTGAAATGGTAACTGAAGGACTCCATGTAGCACCCTCCAATGATAGCATCAAACTATCAGTTACAGCAATTTCAATATCAAATGGAGTTACATGGACACTTCTCATACCAATAAACCATGCATAAGTTGAAACCGTAAAAATAATGGCAATCAAAATACAAATAATAATTAATCTTTGTGATCTTCTAAATCTACTTACATTTCTTTCTGGCATAACACCGCTCTCCTTCATTTTATTAATAATCCGTATACCTATAGACAAATTGCGATATCCCTACTATATTAATATACAATTTTATTGTAACATAATTCGACAAAAAGTCAACATTTTTCAACATTCAACCTTAATTTTAATACTATTTCTTCACTAAAACAAAAGAGTAATCAATTGATTACTCTTTGCTATCTTTTTTAAATTTCTTCTGGATTGAGTGGAGGACCTTGATAATCAATATCATCTTCAGTAAATCTTTCTTTAGTGAATCCAAACTTAACTGTTATTTTCTTACCTATTTGAGCAAAATCGTAGTTATCTATATCTTGACCTTCAATAAATATATATATTCTAACTTTAGTAATACTATTTGGTGCTAAGGTCATAAATTGTGGACGTTGTACTCCGGTTAAATTTTTCATCGTATCAGTAAAGTATGAATAAGAAACTAACTTACTACTTCCAGTATATCCATTATATTCTACTCCATCGTAGATATCAATATTATCGTCTGAAGTTATAGCAGTACTTACCGCATAAGTTGGATAAGCTGTCCCATCTACAACCCCACCACATGTTCCTTCTAAATCAAATGATTCCTCTTTAGTAACATCAGTACCATCTATCTTTCTTGGACGACAAGAAGTTTGATACCAACTAATAGCTGCTGCCACATGCTTAGTATCGTTAGGTTCCCATATTTGAGC
>DBPJ01000017.1 GCA_002304855.1 Caryophanales bacterium UBA1423
GTAATAATACATAAGTTTCTTTAGTTTTTATTTTATTAATAATGTCAAATGCCAACTTGACATCATTGACAATATGAATTTTCTTTTGATTATATTTTTTATCATTAAGACCATCTTGAATAGGTTTAGTTTGTTTTTCACCCACTAAGATAACCTCATCACAAACATCCGCTATTTGTTGACCAAATAATTTATTCAATTCATATTGTTTTTCACCTAATTCAACCATTCCTGGGGTAACAATTATTTTCTTACCAGGCATTATAGAAAGTACTTCTAAAGCCATTTTAGCCCCAATAGGATTAGAATTATAGGCATCATCTATTATATTTATATCTCCGCTCTTCTTAAGTTCTAAACGATGTTCTACCGGTTTTACTTTCTTAACACTATTTTGTAATTGGTCAATAGTAATGCCAAATTCTCTACCTAAAGCAATGGCAGTCAAAATATTATATATATTAGCATACCCTAATAATTTAGTAATAAATGGATATTTTTGTTTATCACCTTTAAAAGTTACCTCAAAAGTAGTACCTTCATTTGACATCTTAATATTTGAAGCATGAACATCAACATCTTTACGTTCAATGCCAATCCATAAAATCTTACACTTATTTTTTAATGAGTAATTAACTTGCAATTCATCATCTCTATTTAGTACCCCAGTACCATCAGTTGGTAAATATTCAATCAATTCAAATTTAGTTTTTTGAATATTAGTTTGTGAACCAAAAGTTTCTAAATGTGCATCACCAATCTTAGTTAAAATCCCATATTTAGGTCCAACTAAACGACATAATTGTTTTATTTCACCAAGACGATAAGCTCCCATTTCAGCAATTAAAATATCATGGAATTTATCTAAATGATTATTGACAGTAATCATCAATCCATTAGGCGTATTTAAACTCTTAGGTGATGGTAAGGGATTATACTTAATACTTAAAATATCACTTAATATATTTTTACTACTGGTTTTACCATAACTACCAGTAATGCCAATTACTTTTAGATTAGGCATACTTTTTAATTTCTTTTTCGCTTGATATTTAAAATAAAAGTAATAACCTCTTTCAATTGGAAAATTGATCCCATTAACTAAATAGATAGTTAAATATAATAAATATGTCAATAGATTAGTATATAGGTAATAATAATCAAGTTGTGACATGGTAAAGACTAAACTAATAGAAGCAATAGGAACTATATTAATTATAAAAGTAGTTATAATTAATCGTCTAGCTCTAGCAGTTATTACTAATGGTTTTTTAGCTTTCTCATTAGCTAATCTTTGATAATAAAAATATGATAGCATTATATACATAACTACAAAGATAATCATTAATGGATAGCCACCAATAAAAATACTGATGATAGAAAATAAGATAAAAGCTAAAAAATCGATATCAAATAGTACCTTCTTATAGTTCTTAATTAACCATTTAGTATAACGATGATTATCATTATAGAGATTTTGTTGATACATATGTAGAACTTTCTTAAATTTTAAAAATAAGAACGCTGACCACGGAATAAATGATCCAAAAAACCAATACATAGCACTACTCCTTCTTATTACTTAAAAAATTATTTAAAATAGCAACAGTTTGATCTATATTCTCTAAATAAGCATAATGACTTAAACCTTCATAAACAATTAAACCACTATCTTTAATTAAAGCCTCTAATCGTTTAGCACTTTCTAACGATACTACTGTATCGTTACTGCCCCATATCAAAAGGGTTGGACACTCAATTTTTTTAACACATTCCGTTAAATCTTCATTGATAGTATTAACTAATATTTGTCTCATAATATTAGATGCAAGTCTATAGTCTTTTGACCCTATGTATTTTTTAACAACATGTTCAAGCTTATTAATAATTGGTACTTTTTTCAACCATCTAAACATTCTAACTAAAATTGACATATTGACAACTGTCTTTTCAAAAGGAGCTGCTAATAAAACTAACTTGTCAATATCTTTATAAGCAGCATAGATAATACCAATGCGTCCTCCAAAAGAATGACCAACGATAGTTGGACGTTTAATTTTTAAATGCTCAATTAATTCACATAGCATATCATAATAATCGTAAATAGTCCAGCTAAATGTTGGTTCTTCACTTTGACCAAAACCAGGTAGATCGATAATTGTGATTCTATATTTATTCTTTAATCTATTACCAATTGGCGTCATCATGTCAATGTTTTGACCCCAACCATGTAAAAGAATAACATCTTTACCTTTACCATATTGAACATAATTGATATTTATATCCTTAATCTTAATGAACATGTTATTCACCAATTTGATTATAACATTTTTTATTGTCGATGATAATAGTAATTGAGTTGACAATGTTAAAAAGATGTAAAAGTTAGTCAATAATTGAACTAATATAAAAACACTTTATTTTATCTTGTAACAAGTCTTGAGCTGACTGTAACATTTGATAAGTATCATCAATAAAATAAGCAAAATCATAATTTTGTTCTTCAATAATGCGTTTAATATATTTACCCTTCACATCCATTTTATCCTCTTCAGGATAATTATCTACTTCTCTAATAACAAAATAACGTTTATTATGGTCAAAAAAAGGAGCATGTTGATCTAACCATCTACTTTTATTTTTAGATTGTTCAATATCATAACAAGCACTTAAAATAAATAAATCTAAATTAGGAACATTTTTTAATTCTTTAAAGATATTAATGGTATACATGACTGGTCGTTGAGCTAAAAACATCCCTTTAATTTTATTTCTAATAGCACGACCATCGCCAACTTTTAAATCAGCTAACACGCCATCCATATCGACAAACATGGCAAATCTTTTTATTGAATTCTTACTACATTCTTCTTTAATTAAATCGACAAAATGCATGGTAAATCCCTCCGAATTGAGAATATCATTTTATTAAATAATAGTCAAATAATAATGGAATGACAAGCAAGTTATTATATGATAGGATAACAACTAAAATTTGGAAAAGAAAGAACATTTACATAAGGAATTAGAAGCACTAACCACCGAAGAACAGAAAATAAAACAACAAATTGAAAAAATAATAGATGATGAAGAATATAAAAATAATTCTAGAGAACTGGAGGCATCATATGATAGAATTCAAAGATTGAAAATGAAACTTGATGATGCAGAGTATTTTCAAAAGAATAGCTGGTTGACAATTATTTTTGAAAAACCATTAGTAAAAAAGCCTATTTAAAATTTTAAAACTTAGTAAAATATTTACTAAGTTTTTTATCAATAAAAAAGAACTAATATAATATTAGTTCTTTCCCCCTGCTCATTAATTAACAATTTGGTACGGGTAAGAGGATTTGAACCTCCACGAATTGCTTCGCTAGATCCTAAGTCTAGTGCGTCTACCAGTTCCGCCATACCCGCATAACTCATAAATTACAGAGTATATTATATACGTTATATGTAATTTTTGCAAGATTTACATATAATTTTTTATTAAATATTTTAATACTATGTAATGAAATTAATACCAAATTGTTCTAGTATAGTAATATTTTTTCACTGCTTGACGGCCACTTTTCCATAGTGAATAATCAAGATAAGCAGCTGAACAACCTACCTTTTCAGCAAGTAATTCTCCAGCATAAATAGTAAAGGAATGTAAGGCTAATTCTTCTTCACTACCTAATTTAATTAATTCAGCATTATTTATTTTTTGTTCTAATTTATTACTATATTTTAGGATACCTAAATGTTCTAGAGCTCTTGGGATTTGATAATCAGCATATAAAGTAAATTGGTCCTCACCCTTCAATGGACTTTGTTTTTGAAAATGACCGTGAATAGTTGCTAAAAATAGTTGGGCTCTTTTCATAAAAATATGCCCTTGGTAAGCATCACACCATGGGTCTAATTCATATAATAAATCTAATATTTTCGGTATTTCATATTGTCCAACCTCTAGTATATTAATAACCTTTCCCCCATACTGTTTAAGAAGAATAAAACCATTTTCACGTAATAATTGGAGTCTTTCTTTAAACATTGGAATATTACCAAATACTTTTCTAGTTTCTTTTTCATCTAAATTAANNAGCTTCTAACATAGCTAAACTACCTTTTTGACCATTTAATTCATATCTAGTTCTTGCTTCATCATCATGCCAAAATTTAAAATTAATAGCATCAATGACAAAACAATATTAAACTATATCGTCAATTGATGTTAATAAATTAGGCACTTCATAGTGAGGCATAGATAAAGGTTGTTCAGCAAATTCAGCTGCTACTTCAGCTAATCTTTTCTTATCAATGGTAATACTTTTACTTTCTTCAATTGTTCTTTTAATACTATTTAAAATATCAATTTTTTTCATACATCCTCCATCAAAAAAGATTACATCACTGTAATCCAATTATATATTGGTGGACCCTGTAGGACTCGAACCTACGACCGCCCGGTTATGAGCCGGATGCTCTAACCGACTGAGCTAAGGGTCCACATGCCATTATATAATATCATATTACATAAATAATGGCAATATTAATAATAATATTTTATGAAAAAATAACTATTTTGCATAGTTATTTTTTATCTTTGTAACATATTCAATAAATTGATTTTAAAGATGTCTTTGTCAGCATTTTTTCTTGAAATCATAACGCCTTTATATGTTGATAATTCTGCCATATGACCTTCAACTAAAATATCACGTGGAGTTATATCAGTTAACAAGACAACATTCTTATTTTTATAAACTGTATAATGTAACCTTAACTCACCATGAATTTTAGTAAATAGATCGTCAGTAGGTAATTTTAATTCATATTTTCTAATACCCTCTTTTTTAGAGACAGATACTAATTCACCAAGAAAATTACCATCTCTTAATTGCGCATAATAGTCGAACACTAATTTCTTATAAGCCAACATATTATACTTTTTAACTGAGCGTTCTAACTTCCTAAATTCATTTTCATTTTGGTATTCTAAAACATACCCCTTTTTCATATTCAACAACCCCCTAAACAATAATAATAGTAGAATACACTTCTACCTTTAGAGCGATGTAATTATAACATAAATATCTATGCTTGTCAAGTTTTGTAAAGAAAAAAGACGCCTTTGGCGTCTAATTATATGACAACTGTTTTAGTTCTAGTTTTACCAGTTTTAGTCCAACCTTGTAAAGATGTTTTGGTTGACCAAGTAGTTTCGGTTTTAATAGTTTTAGTACTATATGAATAGACTGTTTTAGTCTTAAATTTCTCATAACCGGTAGGAATAGCATCTACCCAATCAGTATACGTTACTTCTCTAGTCTTATATTTATAAGTTGTACTACATTTTTTTGATCTAGTACGTTTTTCATAAATATAGTAGAGATTAATACCATCGTTATAATAGTCAACAAACGTATAAGCAGTGGTATCGGTATCATATTTTGGATAGAGTGATGGAGGAAGTACTCCTTCATATCTCCAACCAGTATAATAACAATCTTCTTCAGCTGTCGCTTCTCTTACCTTATAATAATTATTAACATCATATTTATCACCAACATAACTATCAGAAGCGATCCAATTACTCCATGAACCGATTTTCACACCAATATATTGAGTCTTTTCTTTTCGTTGAAGATTCCCATTTGTTGCTTTAAATTCGGTAGTCCATGCTGAATATGGTGACCAAGAAGATACTTGTTTTACATATTCATATTCAGTAACTGTTTTAGTCTTTTTTGTTGGTGTACTTGGTGTGCTTGGTTTCTCTGGTTTACTTGGCTTTTCTTCTTCTTTTGGTGGTTGCTCGACTACTTTTTCAGGAGCTAGCTTATTAGGATCAATTAATTCAATAATATAATCTGATTGATTTTCACAAGAAAGATAAACTTTTAAAGCATATTCGTCTCCTAAATGAGTAATTTCAACATATGAATTTTTGGTATTACATTCTTTATTATTACCATCAGTAAAACCAATAAGTAACTTTTTATCAAGCATTTCTTGTAAAGTCATGCTAGCTTTTTCACTAACTTTTTTAGGAACACGCTTGCTAGTGTAATAATTTTTAGCAGCGTCTTTCATACTAGCAATATTGTCAATAAATGTTCGATTGTCATAGTTTTTAAGAGTTTCTTTGTTTCTACCAATTGGGAAAAACCATAGTAATGCAAAAACAAACAATGCTAAAATTAAAATTTTGACTAATAAATCCTTAATTGGAAATTCATTTCTTTCTTCGGTGTACATAAAAATTTACCCCCTTTTCGAAAGATACGTGTCATATGATAGCACAAATGTTAATTGTTGTCAATCTTTTATTTCAATTATTGTACTACCAGCATTGAACATATCAATTTTAAAATTTGAAACTAATTTATTATTATTTAAACTTTGATGAACAGCTTTTCTTAAAGCACCGGTCCCAACCCCATGAATAATGATTACTTTTTTATGACCACTAATATAATTTTCTAAAATAAAATCTTTGACTAATAAATCAACCATTGGTGATACTTCTCCATGAAGATCTAAAGTCGGTATTTTATTATTTAGCATCGCGATTATATACCTTCATTACATCTTCTAATTCAGGCATTGATTGTTTGCTACCAATTTTAGTAACTGAAAGAGCAGCGGCAATACTAGCAATTTTAATTGTCTTTTCAAGATTATAGTTTTGACATAAACCATAAACAAAGGCTCCATGGAAGATATCACCTGCCCCAGTTGTATCTTTAGGTTCAACTTTATATGGGGGCATAATTTTAATGGTGTCATCAACTTTATATAAGACACCATCTTCTCCTAAAGTAATGACAACGATATTATTAAATTCACTAACTAATGTATTATATATGCTTGTTAATCCTTTTATGTCTTTAATATCTATTTTTTGATTAGTATATTGTTCAGCAAAGTCTCTAGAACAAACTAAATAATCGACCTTTTTACTTAATTCAATTGTTTCTTTAGAAGCTCTACCAGCATCAATTACTTTAATCGCTTTAGGATTTTCGGTTAGGGTTCTCATGGCAATATCAAATTCATAACCATCGACTAAGATGACATTTGGTTTCATTTTAATCTTTTTGCGATTTAGTTTCATATCAGCGGCAGTATAACCTAAAACTGTTCGACTACCATTACTTAAATTGACAATGATATAACTGACTGAAGTACTAAATTTTTTACGTAGTTCCATCAATTTAGTTTTAACACCAATTTTTTCTAATTCTTTTTTAATGCGACGACCATATAAATCATAACCAACAGTACTAGCATAATGAGTATTTGTACCCCATTTAGCTAATAAATAAGCAGCATTATTACTTGGCCCACCACCACTTTCAATAATGGTATCAACTTTATATTTTTTATCTTCTGGCGGATAAAAATCCATGACTATAGTAATATCATAGGTAGAGTGACCAATACATAGTACCCTTTTTCTATTTTTCCTTTTTTTCATATCCATTCTCCTAACCATATATAACTATTTACTATGATAACATTTTATGCCATAATTGACAATATTAAAAAAATAATGAGTTTCCTCATTATTTTTGATTTTCTTTTAATTTAGCTTGAGCAGCTGCTAATTTAGCAATTGGTACTCTAAATGGTGAACAAGATACATAATCTAAACCAACTTGGTGACAAAATTCAATTGATGAAGGATCTCCGCCATGTTCACCACAAATACCTAATTTAAGAGTATGGTCAATAGATCTACCCTTTTCTACTGCTATTTTGACTAACGCCCCAACACCTATTTGATCAAGACGATTAAATGGATCAAAATCAAGAATATTTTTATCATAATAGTTTTTTAAGAAATTACCAGCATCGTCACGACTAAAGCCATAAGTCATTTGGGTTAAATCATTAGTCCCAAATGAGAAAAATTCAGCTTCTTTAGCTATTTCATCAGCAGTTAAAGCAGCTCTAGGTATCTCAATCATCGTACCTACTTTATAAGCTAAATAAACATTAGTTTCTTTAATAATGGTATCAGCTTGTTCAACAATAATATTTTTTAGATACTTTAATTCCTTTACTTCACCAACTAATGGAATCATGAGTTCGGGAATAACTTTAATTCCTTCTTTCGAAACATTGATAGCTGCTTCAATGATAGCTCTCGTTTGCATTTTAACTATTTCCGGGTAAGTAATAGCTAAACGACAGCCACGATGACCCATCATTGGATTGAATTCATGTAATGAGGTAATTCTATTTTTTAAGGCATTAAAGGTCATACCTAATGAATCAGCTAATACTTTTATTTCATCATCAGTATGAGGTAAAAATTCATGAAGTGGTGGGTCTAAAAAACGGATAGTAACAGGTAAACCATTCATCACTCTAAATATACCCTCAAAATCACTTCGTTGATAAGGTAGTAATTTATTTAAAGCCATTTCTCGTTGCTCAGAAGTCTCAGCGGTAATCATTTGACGCATAGCAAAGATACGTTCACCTTCAAAAAACATGTGTTCAGTACGACATAAACCAATACCTTCAGCCCCAAATTTTAAAGCTTGTAAAGCATCTTTAGGAGTATCAGCATTAGTTCTTACCCTTAGGGTTCGATATTCATCAACCCAACTCATAAAGGTACCAAAATCACCACTAATATCGGGATCAACGGTTTTAATTTGTTCACCATAAACATTACCAGTTGAACCATCTAGTGATAGATAATCACCTTCATGAAATACTCTACCATCCTTAGTAGTTAAAGTTTTATTAATTTCATCAATGATTAAATCACCACAACCGGTTATACAGCAACGACCCATACCACGGGCAACAACTGCCGCATGTGAAGTCATACCACCACGAATAGTTAAAATACCATTAGCTTCATTCATACCTTCAATATCTTCGGGAGAAGTTTCTAAGCGAACTAAGATTATATCTTTTTCACCATTCTTTTTTGCCTTAACGACATCTTCAGCCGTAAAGTATATCTTACCAGTAGCTGCTCCAGGTGAAGCCGCTAGACCTTTAGCAATTGGAATAGCACTTTTTAAAACTTCAGCATCAAACATTGGATGTAATAATTGATCTAAAGCTTTAGGTTCAACTTTTAATAAAGCTTCTTCTTTAGTAATCATACCTTCATTAACTAAGTCGACCGCTATTTTTAAACCAGCCATAGCGGTTCTTTTACCATTACGAGTTTGTAACACAAATAATTTGCCATTTTCAATTGTAAATTCAATATCTTGCATATCTTTATAATGCTTTTCTAAAGTATCAACAATGTTAACTAACTCATTATAGACATTTGGCATTACTTCTTTTAAAGTATCAATAGGTTGTGGGGTTCTAATCCCAGCAACTACATCTTCACCTTGCGCATTGATTAAATATTCACCATATAATTTTTTTTCACCAGTAGCTGGATTTCTCGTAAAGGCCACACCAGTGCCACAATCATTACCACGATTACCATAGACCATTTCTTGAATATTGACAGCTGTTCCCCAACTACTTGGTATATCATTTAAACGACGATAAGTAATCGCACGTTCATTATTCCATGATCTAAA
>DBPJ01000009.1 GCA_002304855.1 Caryophanales bacterium UBA1423
CTTTTATTAATGATTTCATAATCACTATGATTTTACAACTATATCTAATACTTCATGATATTCATTAACCGGTATAAAACGAAGATCTTTCATAATTTCCTTTGGTATTTCATCTAATTCACGTTCATTATCTTTAGGGATAATGATTGTTTTAATACCACCACGATGAGCTCCAATGGTCTTTTCTTTTAAGCCACCAATTGATAAAACATTTCCTCTTAAAGTCATTTCCCCCGTCATACCAATAGTATTATCAATTGGCTTTTTAGTAAAGGCACTGATTAAAGCTGTAGTTAAAGTAATACCCGCACTTGGTCCATCTTTTGGAATAGCTCCTTCGGGAATGTGGATGTGAATATCATTTTCTTCAATCATTTTATAATCTATGTTAAATTCTTCAGCATGAGCTTTAATATAACTTAAAGCAATTCTAGCACTTTCTTTCATGGTATTACCAAGTGAACCGGTAAGTACTAATTCTCCTTTACCCTTATAGAAAGTAACTTCAATTGGTAATATATCACCACCAAATGGTGTATATGCTAAACCATTAACTACTCCTATGCGTCCTTCGCTATCATTATGATTATAGAAATATTTCTTTTTACCTAAATATTTTTCAATTTCATCAACCTTAACTACTATCTTTTCATTAGATTTCTTTGAATTTACTAATTTTGTAACAATTTTTCTTAATACTGTTGCCATTAAGCGTTCTAATTCACGGACACCAGCTTCTTTTGTATAGTTTCTAACGATCGTAAGTATTGCTTCATTTTCTATCACTACTTGATTTTTTCTTATCCCATGTTCTTTAGCTTGCTTAGGTAATAGATGGCGTTTAGCTATATCTAATTTTTCATATTCAGTATAACCTGATAATTCAACCACTTCTAACCTATCTCTTAAAGGTTCAGGAATATTATATAAATAGTTAGCCGTTGCTATAAACATAACTTTTGATAAATCATATTCTTCTTCAATATAATGATCTGAAAAATATTTATTTTGTTCGGGATCTAATACTTCTAATAAACTACTTGCTGGATCACCTTTAATATCTCTAGTCATCTTGTCAATCTCATCAATTAGGAAGACAGGATTAGATGAGCCAGCTTTTTTCATTGCTTGAATGATGCGTCCTGGACTAGAACCAATATAGGTCCGACGATGACCTACAATTTCTGCTTCATCGTTAATGCCACCAACTGATATTTTAACAAAACGACGATTTAAACTTTTCGCAATACTTTTAGCTAATGATGTTTTACCAGTTCCAGGTGGCCCTACAAAACAAAGAATTGGTGACCTTAAATTGTTGGTCATCATTTTAACTGCTAAATATTCAATAATTCTTTCTTTAACTTGTTCTAGCCCATGGTGGGAACTATCTAAGATGCGGCGACAACGTTTTAAATCTTCAGTATCCTTAGTATATACTCGCCAAGGAAGACTAATTAACCAATCAATGTAGTTTCTAACAACTACTGTTTCTGGTGAATTAGGAGCCATTGATTCATATCTTTTTAGTTCCTCTAATGCTCTTTCTTTTACTTTATCAGGCATTTTTAAAGTATTTAATTTATTTCTAATCGCTTCAATATCAGCATCCTTATTAGATATATCCCCTAATTCTTCTTTGATAATTCTAATTTTTTCACGTAAAACGAATTCTTTTTGGGCTTCATCTAATTGTTGCCTCAATTCTTCGTCGATTTTATTTTCTAATTTATATATTTCTTCTTCAGTTTTGATATCATCTAATATCATTTTAATTCTGGTAATTGGATTTAAGGCTTCAATATATTCAATCTTTCGCTTTAATGGGGTAAGTATATGAAAAGCTACAATATCACTCAATTTACTTGCTGTCGTTACACCACCAATTTGTGATAATACAGCATTACTAACATGAGGCATAGTATTGATATGTTTTTCTATAGTTCTAAATAATTTTCTAATATGAGCTAATTCTTCTTTAGGATCAATTTCCATCTTCGTAACAGGACCAATCTCAGATGTCAATACTCCTTCTTCAGCAGTATAATTATAAATATGTGCTCTATTAATACCTCTGATTATTAATCTTACCTTACCATTAGGTAAATTAATTCTCATTTTTATTTGACCAATAACCCCTACTTTTGATAATTCATTCATGTTAGGTTTTTCTTCTAACGGGTCTAACTGGCAAACGGTTAAAATATGATTATCATTATTTTTTTCAGTGGCATCAACCGCCCTAATATCGATGTCACGACTTACTTCTATTTTTATCTCTGAGTGTGGCAGTAATACCATACCCCTAAGTAGTAATACTGGTAAAGTTGTTTTCACCATAGCACCTCCTTAAGGTAAATCTT
Organism: Caryophanales bacterium UBA1423; assembly: GCA_002304855.1. Classification (GTDB taxonomy): domain Bacteria; phylum Bacillota_I; class Bacilli_A; order RF39; family UBA660; genus UBA660. The sequence goes on from DBPJ01000009.1 coordinate 2,364, forward strand.
AATTTGTTATTATACAATAATCGATTACTTTTGTCTACTTATTTTCAAGGTAATTTACACTTAAAAAATAGGATATTTTCATCCTATTTTTTTCATAAAATTATAAAAATATAATACTTAATCAGAATTATTGATTAAAGTAATTCGAAATGAAATATATTCATAAGCCCCACCACTGGTATCATATATTCCATAAATATTACCAGTAGTAGAAGCCTTCATCCCAATAATATTATCATATGGATAGGAACATTCTGAAGATGCTGGTGATGATACATTTTCACCTGAACAACCAGTTATATATAATGCATTATTATTTTTATATATTTCACCCATTTTACCATATTTTGAATGAGATAAATAAGCCATCTTATTTCCTATTTTAGTTATAATCACTTTAGTACCTTTAGGTTTCCTATTATCAAAATATCCACCTCTAGGATCTTTTAATGGATTTTCAAGTATATTGACATCTTTTAGATCTTTCAAATAAACAACAGCAGTATCATCTTCCCAAGTTATTTGATGTCCACTCATTACATAATGCTTAGCAGCATTAATAATCAATTGTTTTTGACTTTCAAATACATCTAGCCTTGCTCTATCTATTACTTTAATTATATTTGGTATGGCTATTACTAATATAATGCCAAAAATAATTATGACAGCCAATAATTCTACTAAAGTAAAGCCTTTTTGCATAATAATAACCATCCTTACTGTTATTATTATAAATAATTCTATATTTATTATTAATAGTGTATTTATTTATTAATTCAATTTCAAAAAAATAACTGTTAAACAGTTATTTTAATAGATTTATTAATTCATCTTTTTTTAACTTAGAATATCCTTCAATACCTTTTTCTTTAGCCATTGCTTTTAATTCAGTAACAGTTAGTGAGTTAAGATCAACCTTTTTAGTAGTTTTGGTTGTTTTAGTTGTTTTAGTTTTTGCTGGTTCAGCTTCTTTTGGTTCCTCTTTACTGATTATTCCGGCTGAACCTTCTTTACTAACTTTAACTAAATCAGCAAATGCTTTTGGGTCATTAATAGCTAATTCTGATAACATTTTACGATTAATACCTACTCCGACTTTATTTAAACCAGCAATAAATTTAGAATAACTAATATTATTTAAACGACAAGCAGCATTAATTCTCGTAATCCATAGTTTTCTAAATTCACGTTTTCTTTGTTTTCTATCTCTAAAGGCATACATGCCTGAATGCATGACTTGTTCTTTAGCCGTTCTATATAATCTATGTTTACTACCAAAATAACCCTTAGCCGCTTTTAAAACCTTTTTGCGACGGGCAAGTTTAGTAGTTCCTCCTTTAACTCTAGTCATTGTTTATTCCTCCTTTAAATTACACTTTTGAATTTTTTACGATAGCTTTTACTTATTTGAGTTCCTTTCCTTTTCTTACGATTAACATTCATACTTTTCTTACCAGTATTATGTCTTGAACCAGCACGACCATGAGTAATAGTACCACCTGGTCTAATTTTTAATATTTTGGCTAATTGTTTATGTGTTTTTGGTTTAGGCATATTAATTCCTCCTTATTTTTTTATTTTTGATGTTAAAATCATTGTCATTGTACGACCATCTAATTTAGGTTCTTGCTCAATATCAGCAATATCTTTTAGGGCATTAGCAAAACGCAACAATACTTCCTTGCCTAATTCATGATGCAATGCTTCACGGCCTTTAAATCTAATAAATGTCTTGATTTTATTACCTTTTTCAAGATACTTAGCAACATTTCTTAACTTCGTATCAAAGTCATGTTTATCAATGTTGGGCGATAATCTAAATTCTTTTATTTCTAGATTTTTTTCACGTTGCTTCTTATAAGCTTCTTTCGCTTTTTTAATCCTTTCATAACGGAATTTATTATAATCAAGCAATTTACAGACCGGCGGATTAGCATTGATATTGACTGCTACCAAATCAAAACCAGCAGCAGTAGCTAAAATTAAAGCATCCTCTTTCGTTCTTACTCCAAGTTGTTCGCCATTTGGACCAATAACTAATACCTCTTTAGCATTGATTTGATCATTAATTGGCATACTGTCCCTATTATTTATAATATTGATACACCTCCATAAAATAAAAAGTGGATACATGTATCCACTATTAACCAATATTACTTAAATAAATGGCCTTGACCCAAAGCAATAATTGCAATCAGGTGAGATGGGATACATCTGCTTTCCTTTTCTTACATTAGTAGTATATATAGTTATTATATAATTGTCAAGTATAAATATTACTCATTTTCGTTATTTTCAGGTTCAACGATACTATTTCCTTTATAATAACCACATTCATCACATACATGATGTGGTTTAATCATGGCTCCACAATTAGAACATTTGGTCATTCCAATTGCCTTTAATTTTTGATGAGTTCTTCTCATTCGCTTTTTAGTTTTACTTATTCGCCTATATGGAACTGCCATAGATCCATCTCCTCTCTAATCTTTCAATAAATCTGTTAATTTTTCTAATCTAGGATCAATCGTATCATTATCGACTTTATCTTCTCCAGTAATAAGTCGCCATCCATCCCCTGCTCTATTTACTTTGTAAGCGGTTTTACTTTCTACTCTAGCGGGGATTTCCAATACAATATATTGCCATATAATCGGTAAAATATCAATACTATTTCCACTTATTTTAAAATATGATTCATCATCATCGACATTCTCAGTTAATATTTCATTTATTTCAATTGAAAAAGGATATTCAACATCTTCTAATGTTAAGGCACAAGGTAATACCATCATGCCATCTAAATTTAAGTTTAAATTATAAATATCACTTTCCGGCTTACTAATACTACCTACTACTTTTACATCACTTAATCTTCTAATATCAGTATTTTTTGTATATTCATCACTAAAATTAATAGTATTATCTATTTCAATTCGTTCAATATAATTGTTCATTAATCTAGTTAAATCAACTATCATATTATCACCAATCATTAATTGTTTTCTTTTAACAATTCAAGTGTTCTTCTCATTTGTAAATCATATTTAACCATGTCTAAACCACCAAATAGTTTTAGAAATTCATCTTTAGGCATCTTATATTTGTTAGCTAATGTTGTAGCTTCCTTTGCCACTTCTTCATCAGTTATGTCAATTTTTTCTTTAATTGCAATCTCTTCTAACATTAGACGATACATAACATTCTTAGTAGCTTGTTCACTCATATGCCCTCTTAAATCAGCTTCTTTAGTGTTAGTTAATTGATAATATTGCTCAAGTTCAATACCTTGTAAGCTTAATTGCTCTCTATATCTAACTAACATCCTATCTATTTCTTCTTCGATCATTTCATTAGGAATATCAACTTCAACATTCTTACTTACTGCTTCTAATAAATTATCAAGGTAAATGTTTTCATTTTCATATTCTTTATTAGCACTAATTTTATTTTTCATTTCTTTTTCTAGTTCTTCTTTGCTATTAATACCTTCCATTGCTAAATCTTTAAAGAAGTTTTCATCTAATTCAGGAATTTTT
>DBPJ01000014.1:0-47466 GCA_002304855.1 Caryophanales bacterium UBA1423
AAGAAGCCATATGGCTTCTTTTTTATTTTATTAATAATTAAATATAGTATAATGATTATTGAATAGGTGATGTTTTATGAAAAAGGGATTCACCTTAATAGAATTATTAGCCGTAATAGTAATATTAGGTATAATATTGGTAATAGCAGTACCTAATATTATGAGTATTATTAATAGAACAAAATTAGATGCTTATAAAAAGAATGAAGAAATATTAATAAGTGCAACTAGAACATACTTAACTCAAAATGGCATATCATTACAAGATGGAGAGAGTACTACCATTAGTTATGCTACATTGAAAACCAGTAATTTAATAGAGCCAATAAGAGATATTAATAACAATAATGAATGTATTAATTCTAAAGTATATATAACTAGGAATGGTACCAACTATGTTTATAAAGCCGGCCTGATATGTGATAATTATATTAGTTTAAATACTTTTGATTTGTTGAATGGTCTTGGTAAATTTGAAAGAGATGCTAATAGTGATGGGCTTGCTGATGGATGGAATAGAAATCCCAGTGGCGCTAATTTTTCTTTACTTTTAGGCATTCAGAATGTTATATTAACTGCTGAAACTAGTACTTATGGTTTTTCTATACATACAACTATTCCAATAAATAATACCCATAAATATTATATAGGTTGTTATGTAAAACATAACAATAATAAAAATGCTGGTCTTTATATTGATTTATTAAAAGATGGTATTTATAAGATATACGTAGGGAATGCTTATAGCACAAGTCCAGAATTTAAATATGTAAGTATACTTATTAATCCTAATAGTCATGATGTTAATCAACTTCTATTAATGCTTAAAACATTTCAAAGCCCTGGAGATATTAGTGGATTTAAAGATGTCCTTGCTTTAAATCTTACTGAAATGTATGGGGCAGGCAATGAACCTACTAAAGAAGCAATTGATGCTTTAATATTAAAAAGTAGATGAGATTTAATAATTTATTAAATCTTTTTTATTTATTTAAATAATAGTATAATTTTAATAGGTGATATTATGTTAGAAGTTATTACGGAAATATTAAATAAGATTATAGATAATGGTTATCAAGCTTATGTCGTCGGTGGTTTTGTTAGAGACTATTACTTAGGTAAGATTAGTGATGATATTGATATCTGTACTAATGCTAGGGTAGATAATATAAAAAATATATTTGATAATATAATTTCTATTGATGATAATTATGGGGCTATCACTATCGAATATAAAGGGATTCATTGTGAAATAACGACTTTTCGGAAAGATGTTATTTACCGTAATAACCGAAAACCTATTATCGAATATGTAGATACTTTAGCAGAAGATTTAATACGAAGAGATTTTACTATCAACACTTTATGTATGGATAAAGATCTAAACATTATTGATCTATTTAATGCTAAAACTGATATTGATAATAAAATAATTAGAAGTGTAGGTAATCCTTTTGATAAGATAAATGAAGATATTCTTCGTATCTTAAGAGCTATTCGTTTAGCTACGATTTTAATTTTTAACATTGATAAACAATTAAAAGATGCTATAATAAAGCATAAGCATCTACTAAAAAATTTATCATATGAGCGTAAAAGAGAAGAATTAGATAAAATATTTAGTAGTGATAACGTTAAATATGGAATTAAATTAATATTATCTTTAAAATTAGATGATGTTTTAGAATTATCTAATTTAAATAAAGTTAAAATTACGACTAATCCATTAGGTATTTGGGCGCAACTTGATGCTAACTCTAATTATTTTAATAAACGAGAACGAAAAATTATTGATGATGTTAAAAAGTTATTAATTTTAGATCACATTGACAATTATACTTTATATCAATATGATTTAGTGGCTATTGAAATAGTATCTGAAATAAATGATCGAGATTTAAAGAAACAATATGAAAGTTTACCAATTAAACATAAAAAAGATATTGTTATTAAATTTAATGATATAAAAACGATACTATCTATTGATGATAAAATTAAAATTAGAAATATATTAGATGATATTGAGAAGTTAATTGTATTAGGGAAATTAACTAATGATATTGATGTTATTAAACAATATATTTTAAATAAGTATAGCGGGAGGTAAAGATGAAAAAAAATAATTTGATCAATCTAATAAAAATGGGTTATATTGCCATTCCAAAATTATTAATTAAACATTATAAACAGTTAGGTCTTTCAAGTGATGAACTTATCTTTTTAGGGTACTTAATGAATATTACCGGTGATATTATCTTAAATATTGAACATATGGCTAATGAATTGGAATTGGATACTAAAGAAATTTTAAATTTAGTTCAAACTTTAAAAGAGAAAGATATTATTAATGTCTTAGTTAATAAAAATGATAAGAAAGTAATCAATGAATATATAATTCTCTCCCCTTTTTATGATAAGTTAGCTAATGTATTTATGGATTATATTAATAATCATAAGAGTGATAAAGATCATAGTTATATCTTTGAAACTTTTGAAAAAGAGTTTGGTCGTTCTTTATCACCAATGGAATATGAAATTATCAATGCTTGGATTGAAAGTAATATTGCTCCTGAATTAATTATTGAGGCTTTAAAGGAGGCTACCTTTAATGGAGTAGCTAATCTAAGGTATATTGATAAAATCATCTATGAGTGGCATAAAAAAGGGTTTAAAAATGTCAATGATATTAAACAACATCATATTAACCGTCGTGAAAAGAAAGAAAAGGTTGAAATATTTGATTATAATTGGTTAGAAGATGACGAAGATCATGAGTAAAAAAAGTAGTTTGATTTTAAATAAATTAAATCGTTTATATCCTAATCCTATTTGTGAATTAGCATATCAAAAGGATTATGAATTATTAATAGCGGTTGTTCTTAGTAACCAATCTACTGATCGTAGAGTTAATATGGTTACTAAAGTTTTATTTAAACAATATCCTACTTTAAATGACTTAAAACAAGCTGATACAAGTGAATTAGAGAAAATTATTAAACCAGTTGGTACCTTTAGACGAAAAGCTCTATATATTAAAGAGATTGCTACTAGATTAGTTAATCAATATAATGGAGTAGTACCGAATGATAGACAAGCTTTAGAATCTTTACCGGGCGTTGGTCATAAAACTGCTAATGTAGTGTTAAGTTTATTGTTTAATGAGCCATGTATAGCGGTTGATACGCATGTGGCAAGAGTTTCAAAAAGATTAGGATTAGTTAAAAATAATGATAAAGTAACTCAAATTGAACAAAAACTGATGACTTTATTTGATAAAAATGATTGGTCAAAGATTCACTACCAACTAGTATTATTTGGGCGATATCATTGTAAGGCCATAAAACCTAATTGTGTTGATTGTAACTTTAAAATAATTTGTCAACATAAAAAAATGGAATAGTTATTCCATTTTTTTATTGATTACTGACAATGATCATATATTCAAGATTAGTGGTTGTTTCTTCACCATCAATTACTACTTTAGTATAGGTTTTACCTCTATAAGTAACAGTATAATCAACTCTATAGGTAGCTTCAAATGAGGTATCAATCTCATCAACCGGAGAACCTGGTGTTTCTCCAGTAACAATTACAATCTCATAGCTAATTGAGACACCCGTAGATATCTCTTCCTCACCTAACTTAACCGTTACCCCTGGTGGGATATAAGTGCCCTCACTGATTGGCAAGAAAACAGGGGTTTGGTCACTTAATTCAATATTTAAGTCTTGCTCAATTACATTTTCATCCCCAATTGTTACTTCAACTCCATCACTGGCATTACTTCTAAAGATTGAGAAACCAGTTTTAACGACATAAGTTTTAGAACTAGTAGTCGCAACTTCACTAAAGGAATTTTTATCTGTGAATTCTATGAAAGTTAGATCACCAGTTGCTTTATTTTTACTATAAATAAGATAACCAAATTTTCCAAGGGTACTATTATTGAATGCTTTATATTTTTCTAAATAAGTGTTAGTATAACCACCTAAAGTTGATTTATAATTGTTGATAAAATATTCATCAGTTAAAAAATCTGGAGTATTGACTGGATTCCAAGTAAGAATATAAGAATTGCTATTACTATCATAAATAGCTTCTAAATTAGTTACATTAGCTCTAATTTTATTAAATCTTGGTGATACTTCAGTTGGTTCAGTACCTTTCTTAAAATATTCAGTTAAAATCATATTAGTCGGTGTATATTCGCTAGCTAACATTGCTGGAATAGTTTCTTTTTCCACCTTAACTTTTACGACATTTTTAGGCACCGAAAACTTTTTATTATCTTTAGGAAAAATACCATTACCCACAGCTTTAAATAGCGCACTTCTAGCATTAAAGGCGGTGACGGTCGTATTATAATATTTATTTGATATATTTTCATATCCATACCAGAGTGAAACTACATAATCTGGTGAATATCCAATTACCCAGGCATCATTAATCGCGGTTTTAGGTAATTTATATGCTTCCATTGTCCTTTCGTCATAATTAGTAGTTCCTGATTTAGCAGCAATATTGACATTATTGATTTTTAAACTACTATTAAAGCCATTAGCTACTGATTGGCGTAATATATCAGTTAACATAAAGGCGGTAGAGTCACTCATAACTCTTTCTTTTTTTGGAGTAAATTGTTGAATCATTCCCGTTTCACGATATTCAATTTTACTAACGCTGTGTGGCTTTATATAATATCCACCATTAGCTAAGGTAGCAAAAGCTCCAGCCATTTCAACTGGTGAACTACCATTATAACCACCAATAGCATGGGCTTCATGAATTTTACCATCACTAATTTCCGGTTTTAATCCTACGCTTTGGGCAAATTGGAGAACCTTCTTATTATTGACGCTTTGGAAAGCTTTTAAAGCTGGTATATTTCTAGATTCATCTAAAGCTTTTCTTAACGTCATGAGTCCCATATATTTATCATCCCAGTTTTTAATTGGAGTACCATCAGAATATTGATACTTTACATCTAAAAATGGCGTATAAGTTGACCAGTTATTATATTCCATTCCTGGTCCATAATCGAAGAATGGTTTGACAGTTGATCCTGGTTGTCTTTTAATCATCGTGGCAAAATTAAACTTTAGAGCCCCTTCATTACGACCAGCACCAATCGCTATTATTTTTCCGGTATTAACTTCAATTACAGCAATTCCCGTTTGAACTACATCATTAGCAAATTTAAATTTTTTTCCACTCATAATGTCATTGAGGTGAGTTTGTTTTTCAATATCCATATTGGTATAAATAATCATTGGTGTATTATATGGATTATAACCAGTTAAACTTCTAATTTCTTCGACAACTGTATCTATATAATCTTGGAATTCTTCACGTTTGGCATCAGTACTATGCTTGATTAATGATTCAATTGGAATACTTGCCGCGATTTGTTCTTCTTTAGCACTAATATAACCATGTTTTCTCATCAAATATAAAACCGTTCTTTGTCTTTTCTTAGCCGCTTCCGGATTGATAATTGGATTATAAGCACTTGGCGCTTGAAACATACCCGCAAGTAGACTAGCCTCAGCTAAATTAATATCGCGGACAGACTTATTAAAATAGGTTTGACATGCTTGTTCGACCCCATATGAATTATTACTACCTAAATAAGGAATATTGACGTAGAACTCTAAAATTTGTTCTTTTGTATATTTCTTTTCTAATTTAAAGATGGCTAAATAAATATCAGTAAATTTCCTTAAGATTGATTGATCAGTCGAAGTAAAATTATTTCTAACTACTTGCATTGATAGCGTAGAAGCACCACCAGCATCTCTATTACCAGTTAATTGACCCAAACTAGCTTTAAGAAATCTTGGTAAATCAAAGCCAATATGTTGATAATATCTTGCATCTTCAGTAGCAATAATAGCATCAATTAATACTTGCGGTAAGTCTTCATAACTAACTATCTCTCTTTTTTCAGCCCCTAATTTAGCGATCATATTATTTTTACTATCGTACAAAATAGTGGCCTCTTTTTTATATAAATTTTCAGGATTAAAATTAGGAGCATTGATGACTACATATATCAAAAAAGCGCTAGCAAATAAAATAATTATAGTGCCAAATAATGATATGCCAATCAATAAATAGTTTCTTATTAAATGTCCCTTTTTACCTTTGCCCCATTTACCAAACATGATAACAATACCTATAATTATTAAGACAATTGTTAAAATAACTAAGGTATAAAGTAAACCCAATGAAAAATAAGATACAATTGTTAACGCCATTAAACCTGATAAAGTAAGCAGTAAAATTTTGGCTTTTTTAATTAATTGTTTTAATTTCCGTTTAATTCGTTTCATGGTCTTTACCTCCAAAATATAATTTATCAATAACCTCTAAATATTTTAATCTTGGATTATAACTTTCTTCAATTTCTTTAGCATATTCATTAAAAAAAGATATTGGTATTGACTTCGGTTTATTAGTTAAATAAGTTATAAAATCTTCTCCTTTAACTAAAAAAGTTTTACCTAAGCTTGAAAATCTAATAATAAGAAAAGTAATTCCACCATGTTCAATAATTTTTTTGATATGCTCAATTTGATGAGTATGAATACTGGTCAAGGGAAAATAATTTTTATGTTTAGTTTCTTTAGCTTCAAAATCGATATATTTACCTCGGTATAATCCATTATAATCAGTTGTTGAAGGAGTTTTAAAATAACCTTCCGCGATCAATTTGCCTTTTCCCTTATTATAAACTACCTTCGTTGCTTGAATAGGAGTTGGTTTCTTATAAATAATAGCTCTATTAATTAATCTATAATACTCATTAGCTTTATTTATGTCTTCTTCTAGTGACATTCCACGATTACCGTATTCAATATAATTATTATCTTTTACTTTTACACCACCCGGATACTTCATGAAAATCACCTATTGCCATTATACTACAAATATTAATATATTTCTATAATTTATTCTGCTGAAAATAGTTGTCTATGTAAAACTACTTTTGTCGAAACTAATGCAAAGAAAGTAAAGTAATGGTACTCTATAATAGGGGCGAAAATAAGATGAACGACATGATCCATATTGCTATGATATTTGATGAAATGATGACAAACCTTAAATATATTAAATTAGCTACTTACCAATTTAAAAAAAGACAAAAATAAGAATATCTTTCATATAATTTACCAAAGGAGGTTAATATGGAAGATATTTTAAGTCAGGTAACTATTAATAATAATATAATTGGCCTATCAATTATATTAGTTATTTTAGGAAGGGCGTTAAAGAGTAGCCCCATGATACCTAATTATTTAATCATTTGGATATTAATGGGTGTTAGTACTATACTTAGTTTAATTGTCGATTTTTCAGTTAGTGGTCTAGTTGAAGGCTTCATTGCTTTAAGTTTGGCTACCACTTATTACCAAACCTATAAACAAACTAAGATTGCACTAGAAGATAAATCATCTGTAAAGTAGAAGTTAATTGACAAAATGCGATTTTTTTGGCACAATATATACAAGGGTGGGTGGTATAAAGTGTATCACGACAGAATAGTATTAACTCCCCAAGATATATTGACCAAAGAATTTAAAGTGGATACTAGGGGCTATCGCTTAAAAGAAGTAGATAAGTTTTTAGATATTATAATTAGAGATTATGAACAATTTATTGATATAATAGAGAAGTTAGAATTAGAAAAGAAAGAGTTGTTAGAAGAAAATCTCCGTCTAAAGACGGAATTTCGTAATATAAAAACTGATATAGAGATTGCTAAACAAACTGAAAAAGAAGTTACTAATCTTGATATCTTGCGAAGACTATCTAATTTAGAAAAAATTGTATTTGGTAAAGATGAATAATAATATTTAGACAAACGCTGTATACTGATGTATGCAGAGGAAAGTCCATGCTCGCACAAGCTGCAATGCTTGTAGTGTTCACGCCTAGGGAAAAAATAACCTAGGGTAGCTTAAAGGCTAACGGCTGCTACTTAATCTAAGTCCTATGGATATGGTTAATTGGCTATAAAAGTGCCACAGAGACGAGCTATCTTAGAAATAAGATAGATGAAACGTGGTAAACCCCGTGAGCGAGAAACCCAAAATTGGTAGGGGAACTCTCATGAAGGAAGAAAACAGATTGAGGGCTGAAACTTTAGTTTCAGAGACAAATGTTTGTCGCTCGTTATGAGTACAGAACATGGCTTATAAATATTATTATTTGTTTTATTATAAAAAGAGGTGTTTTTTTTGGAAGAATTAGGCCAAAAATTAAAGGAAGCTAGAGAAAAAATTGGGGTTAGTATTGAGGAAGCCGCTGAAGATTTAAATATTAGACACAGTCAATTAGAAAACATCGAAGCGGGCAATATTAAAGCCTTTAAAGATGTTTTCTATTTAAAATATTTTATTCGTGACTATGCTAAATATTTAGGTCTTAATTATGAGGAATTAGTAGACGAATTCAACGAGTTTTTATTTGATTATACATCTAAGATTCCGGTTGATGTAATTAAAACCACTAATGAACAACCTAAACCGGAAGAAAAGAAAAAGATCATTTCTCCTTACACTCTAGAACGAAAGCGACCATTAATTATTTCGTCTAGATTTATTTATACAGCTATTGTTATCTTAATTATTATTATTCTTTATTTATTAATTAATTATTATGGTACTGATGAATTTAAAGAAGTGACTATTAATAGTAATAATGTAATTGCTTGGTTGGAGGTATAAAAATGAAAATGAATTTACCAAATAAATTGACAATGTTACGTATTATTTTATCAATTGTTATCATTATTTTATTATTATTCCCATTCCATATGGTTAATATTGAATTTCCAACCTGGCAAGTAGAAAAGATTATAGTAGATAGTAAATACATAATTGCTGGCGTCATCTTTATCATCGCCTCAATAACTGATTATTTTGATGGCCGTCTTGCCCGAAAATATAACTTAATTACTGATTTTGGTAAAATGATCGATTCAATTGCTGATAAGATATTAACTAATTCAGTACTAATTATTCTAAGTTCAGCTGGTTTTATCAATCCAATCATTCCAGTAGTTATTATCGTTCGTGATAGTATTACCAATGCCATTAAGATGATAGCTGGCAGCAAAGGTAAAGTAGTATCAGCTATTCAAACCGGCAGAATTAAAGCGGCTTGTTTGATGGTTGGTATTGTCTTGATGCTATTCTATAACTTACCATTTGAATTATACAACATTAAAATGGCTGACTTCTTATTAATCATTGCTACTATTCTTTCCTTAATCTCCGGTATCCAATACTACTGGATGAATAGACATCTAATCTTTGAAAATAATTAAATAATATTATTTTAATTTAAATAAATTATTTAAAACTTCTATTTCTAATAGAAGTTTTAAATTTTTTAATCAAAATTAGTTGACAATTTTGGCAAACAAATGTTCGTTTTAGTATTGCAATTTTAGATAAAATAATATAAAATAGAAATAGTTAGAAAGATGGAGGTTTAAAATGGGTAAAGTAACAGATAAAGATAAGACATTAGAACAAGTGCTAAATGATATTGAAAAACAATTTGGCAAAGGTTCGATCATGAAATTGGGTAAACAAAGTAATATTGAAGTAGATGCAACCCCAAGTGGTTCATTAGCTTTAGATATAGCATTAGGGGTAGGGGGCTATCCTAAAGGACGTATTATTGAAATATTTGGTCCTGAATCAAGTGGTAAAACCACAGTAGCTTTACATGCTATTGCGGAAGTTCAAAAACGAGGTGGTAGAGCGGCATTTATTGATGCTGAACATGCTCTAGATCCGGCCTATGCTAAAAAGTTAGGTGTCAATATTGATGAACTATTGTTATCACAACCTGATACTGGCGAACAAGCTTTAGCTATATGTGAGGCTTTAGTTAGAAGTGAAGTGGTTAATGTTATTGTTATTGACTCAGTAGCTGCTTTAGTACCACAAGCTGAAATTGAAGGGGAGATGGGTGATAACCTCATAGGATTACAAGCCAGATTAATGAGTCAAGCGCTTAGAAAATTATCAGGTACAATTGGTAAAACTAAAACGACGGCTATTTTTATCAATCAATTGCGTGATAAAATTGGTGTTATGTTTGGTAATCCTGAAACTACGCCAGGTGGTAGAGCGTTAAAATTCTATTCAACCATCAGATTAGACATTAGAAGAGCGGAACAATTAAAAGTTGGTGATGCTGTAATTGGCAATAGAGCTATCATTAAAGTAGTTAAGAATAAAGTAGCCCCACCATTCAAAACTGTGAATGTCGATATTATTTATGGAGAGGGTATAAGTCGTGAAGGCGAAGTTATCGATTTAGCGACTGAAGCTGCCATTTTAGAAAAGGCTGGTACATGGTATACTTATAAAGGTGAAAAATTAGGTCAAGGTAAAGAAAATGTCAAGGCCTACTTAAAAGAAAATCCTAAATTGATGGAGGAGTTAGAACAAAAAGTTAAGGACTATTATGGTATAGGGATAGCTAAAAAAAATAAAGAAAAATAATAAGGACGAATTTTCGTCCTTTTCTTGACTTTATCTTTAATACCATATTACAATATAGTAGTAATGTTATAAATAGATAATAATTTTTATAATATTAATTAGAAAGGTAAATGGAGGTAGAATTATGAATGACTTCTGGTTCTCCATCTTTCTTGTTATAATTGGAATAATTGCTGGGATAGCGGCAATTTTAATAATTAACTTTATCAGAGGCTTAAACGCTAATAAAAAAGCGGATAATATTGTTGATAGAGCAAGAAAAGAAGCGGAGAAAATAAAAAGAGATTCTCTTTTAGAAGCTAAAGAAGAAACATATAAATTAAAACTCGAAGCCGAAAAAGAGATAAAAGAAAAGAAAAATGAAATTAGAGAAATAGAAGAACGTTTATTACAACGTGAACAAAATATTGATCGTCGTGATCAGACCCTTCAAAATCGTGAGAATTTACTTGGTGAAAAAGAAAATAATCTTATTGAAAGACAAAGAAAATTAGAAGAAGAATATTCACAACTTGAAACTAAGAAAAAAGAACAATTAGAGTTATTAGAAAAAATTTCAAAATTATCTAGAGAAGAAGCTCGTCAAATGATTATGAAGCGAGTGGAAGAAGATACCGCTAAAGAAATTGCAGCTTATGTTAAAGAAAAGGAAATACAAGCCCAATTTGAAATTGATCGTAAAGCTAAAAACATGTTAATAACTTGTATGCAAAAATATGCTGCTGATGTTGCAAGTGAGCAAACAGTCACTGTTGTTAGTTTGCCAAATGACGATATGAAGGGGCGTATAATTGGTAGAGAAGGTCGAAACATCAGAACTATTGAAGCTATCACTGGTGTTGATTTAATTATCGATGATACTCCTGAAGCAGTAGTTTTATCTAGCTTTGATCCATTGAGACGAGAAATCGCTAGACAAACATTAGAAAGCTTAATCAAGGATGGGCGTATCCATCCAGCGCGAATTGAAGAAATATATGATAAAACATGTAAAGAAATTAAAGTTAAAATTAGAGAATATGGTGAGGAAGCTTTATTTGAACTTGGTATAACTAAAATGGAGCCCGAATTAGTTGAATTGTTAGGTAAATTACATTATCGTACTAGTTATGGTCAAAATGCCCTTCAACATTCTAGGGAGGTAGCTCAATTAGCTGGTATTCTTGCTGGTGAAATTGGCGAAAATGTCGCTTTAGCTAAAAGAGCGGGATTATTACATGATGTTGGTAAAACTGTTGACCATGAATTGGAAGGTAGCCATGTTCAAATAGGAATTAATTTAGCTAAAAAGTATAGGGAAGATAATGTAGTTATTAATGCTATTTCATCACATCATGGTGATGAACCAGCTACTAGTGTCATTGCTGAATTAATAGCCATTGCTGATGCCTTATCAGCTTCTAGACCAGGCGCTCGTAGTGATTCATTAGAAAACTATATTAAACGTTTAGAACAATTAGAAAACATTGCTAATGATATTGAAGGTGTCGATAAAACCTTTGCTATGCAAGCTGGTAGAGAATTAAGGGTCATTGTCAAACCAGAAAAAATAGATGATTTAGCTAGTTATAAAGTAGCTAGAGATATTAAAGAGCGTATTGAAAATGAACTTCAATATCCTGGTACTATTAAGATAACAGTTATTAGAGAAACAAGAGCTCAAGAGGAAGCAAAATAATGCTTCCTTTTTCATTTGACAATATTTCTTGGGATGTTATAACAATTAACATAGGAGGCGAAATATGAATTATAATGAAATTTTTAGTTTTTATCAGACTATAAATGACTTAAAAAACTAAGCGATTTGGTAAATTTAGCAGATTATTTCATGAGAGTACAGCCGATCATTCTTGGCGCTTAGCCATAATGGTTTTTGATATTGCTGAACAACTACAATTAAAAATAGATATCATGAAAGCTGTTAAAATGGCTCTCGTTCATAATTTAGGAGAATATTTTCGTAGCGAAGATATCGTTGCTCCTGATATAAGATCAGGAAAAGTATCATCAAGTGACAAATTTCAAGAGGAAGATAGAGCTATGCAAGAGATAATTAATCTGACAAATAGAAATGATATTTATCAATTATGGCTGGAATATGAACAAAATGAAACTGATGAGGCAAAATATGTTAGAGCTATGGTTAGTATTGAAGCAACATTGCCCATAATGAATAGAAGATGAAAATTAGAATCTCCGGACATGGTAGCCCCCCATTGTGATGAAAGCGTTGCTAATTTCCAATACTTACTTCCATTTTATCTTAATATCAGAGAAAAACTAAAAGAATGGTTTTTAGAAGATGGTTATGGATGGAATGAGGAATGGGATAATCAATTTCAAAAATCATGTGAAGGAAAAGGCCATTCTAAAACATATAAATTATAAAAAAAGTTCAGAATTATTCTGAACTTTTTTATTTTTTAACATCCATAATAACTGGTAATATCAGTGGTTTTCGTCCGGTAGTTTCAAGTATAAATGGAACTATTTCTTGAATGAGATCGTTTTTTAAATCTTGATAGTTTAATCTACTAGTTTTTAATCTTCTTAAAATAATATCATTAGCTATATCGCTTATTTGTTTAATTAATTCTTCATTTTCTTTAATTAAAATAAATCCTCTAGAAGTAACAGTTGGTTTTATCAATAATTCATTATTCTTAACATCAATATTGGCTATTATAACTAATATACCATCACTAGACATTGTCTTTCTATCTCTAATGACAATACTGCCAATTTCACCAATACGATTACCATCAACATAGACATCACCGGCTGGAACAGCTTCAGCTTTTTTAATGCCATTTTTACTTATTGCTAAAACTTCACCATTTTCTAAAACAAAAGTATTTTTTCTAGGGATGCCACATTCGACAGCAATATCAGTATGTTCTTTTAGCATTCTATATTCACCATGATATGGCATAAAATATTCAGGATTAATTAATCTTATCATCAATTTTAATTCTTCAGCTAACGCATGCCCTGAAGTATGCACTTCACTTAAGTTAGTGTTAGTGTATACTTCTACACCTTTTAGATATAGTTTATTGATGGTCCTTGAAATACTTGTCGCATTACCTGGGATTGGTGAAGATGAAAATATAACTATATCATCAGGCATTAATTTAGTTTGTTTATGTAAACCATCGGCTATTCTTGATAGGGCTGCTAATGGTTCGCCTTGTGAGCCAGTACAAAGAATAGCTACTTCATTATTTGGTAAGGTATTAGCAAATTCACTCTCAATAATAATGTCATCTTTTATATACCCACAATTGACGCCAATTTCTAATTGCGTTTCCATACTTCTACCTAACACTACTATTTTACGATTGTTCTTACGGCAAGTTTCAACAATATGTTTTAATCGATAGATATTAGAGGCAAAAGTAGCAATAATAACTCTACCATTGTGTTTTCTAATTATTTCAGCTAAAGCTTCATCGACCTTTGATTCACTCATGGAAATGCCTTCAATTAAAGCATTGGTGCTATCACTAAGTAACAATCTAACTCCCTTTTTACCAATTTCAGCTATTTTATGAAGATCAGCCATTGGTCCAATTGGTGTTAAATCAAATTTAAAATCACCTGTCATGACAATGGCACCATTAGGAGTATTTATTACTACACCATGTGAATCAGGAATAGAATGAGTTGTTCTAATAAATTCAATTTCAAAGTGCTTAAATTTTATTTTACTTTTTGTATTATAATAACTAATGTTTTTGTATTTAATGTTACGTTCTTCAATTTTCTTTTTTATAAGTTCACCCGATTGTTTAGTAGCATAAATAATTGGTATTTTAACCGTTTGTAATAAAAAAGGAATACCTCCAATATGGTCTTCATGACCATGGGTAATAATTAACGCTTTTATTTTATTTTCATTGGCTTTTAAAAATGAATAATCGGGAATAACATAATCAATGCCCAATAAATCATCCTCTGGAAAAGCTACCCCGGCATCAATAATTATTAATTCATTTAAGTGCATGACACAATACATATTTTTACCAATTTCACCCAGGCCGCCCAGGGCGAATACTTTGGTATTATTATCTTCTAAAAACTTCATGTTGATCTCCTTTCGCTTTAAATAAAAAGTACTAATTTATTTCATTATAATATTATTTTTAATAAAAGTCTAATATTTATGATAATAAAAATAAAAAATGCTTAATAAAAGCACTTTTATTTTTGTCGTCACTAGCACTAAATATATACATATCTTACCTCCAATTTTATTATAAACGTACTTAATACACTTGTCAATGTATATATAAAAAAACTATCAATATCTATCTAAAAAAGGTATAATATTAAATAGGTGATAACATGGGTATTTTCAATAGAATAAAGAACCTATTAATTAAAGATAAAGATACTAAAACATATAGTGAAGCCTTATTTAAAACGAGAGAAGATTTTGTTTCAAAATTAGTTAATTTAACTAATCGTCATCATAAAATAACTGAATCTTTTTTTGAAGAATTAGAAGAAATATTAATTATGGCTGATATTGGTGTCGACACCGTGGTCGATTTTATTGATCGTTTAAGAAAAAGAGTTCAATCAGAACATATTGATAATCCTGATGATTTAAAAGAGATAATTGTTGATGAATTATTTATTATCTATGTTGGTGATGAGATAATCGTCAATAAAATTAATTATAGTGATATTAATCCAACCGTTATTCTATTTGTTGGTGTAAATGGTAGTGGTAAGACTACTACGATTGGAAAACTTGCCCACCAATTAAAAGACGAAGGTAAGAAAGTAATGTTAGTGGCTGGTGACACTTTTCGTGCTGGGGCGACAGAACAAATAGAAGAGTGGGGCAAGCGAGTAGGAGTATCGGTAATAGGGAAGAAAGATAGTGATCCTGGAAGTGTCATATATAATGCTTTAACCATCGCTAAAGAAGAAAATTATGATGTTGTATTGGTTGATACCGCCGGAAGACTTCAAAATAAAGTCAACTTAATGCAAGAATTAGCTAAAATAAATAGAGTGATCAATAATTTAGTTCCAAATGCTCCGCATGAAACTTTATTAGTAATCGATGCTACTACTGGTCAAAATGGTATCAGTCAAGCTAAGGCCTTTAAAGAAATGTGTAATATTACTGGTATTGTCTTAACTAAACTTGATGGTACGGCTAAAGGGGGAATCGTATTAGCTATTAAAGATGCAGTTAATATCCCAGTAAAACTTGTTGGTCTTGGTGAGAAGATAGAAGATTTAAAAGTGTTTGATATTGAAAAATATATTTATGGATTATTTAAAGATATGTAGGTGATATTATGGATGAAATGACTTATCTAACTATTTTATTTGATTATTACGGTGACTTATTTAGTGATAAACAAAAATCATATTTTATTGATTATTATTTTAATAACTTATCATTAAGTGAAATAAGTGAAAACTTAAATATTAGTCGTAATGCTATTCATAAACAATTAAAAATGATGGAAAAGAAATTATATGAATATGAAAAAGTACTAGGTTTATACCAAAAAAGTCAAAAACTACAAACTATTATTGATAAAATAAAAGATAATGAGTTAAAACAACAACTATTAGATCTATTATGAGAGGATGATCATTATGTTTGAAGCTCTTGGTGAACGTTTAGATAAAGCAATCAAAAAGATAAAAGGTTATGGTTATATCACTGAAGATAATATTAGTGATATGGTGAGAGAAATTAGATTATCTTTGTTAGAAGCTGATGTTAATTATCAAGTTGTTAAGGATTTTACTAATACGATAAAAGAAAAAGCTTTAGGTGAGGAAGTAAAGAAAAGTTTAAAACCAGGTGAAATGTTTGTTAAAATTTTACATGATGAACTGGTTAACTTGTTAGGTGGAAGTAAAGAAGATCTAATTGTTAAAGATTTCACTATTAATATGCTAGTAGGGTTACATGGTAGTGGTAAGACAACTACCATTGGTAAATTAGGTAATTTAATCAGAAAAAAATATCATAAGAAGCCATTATTAGTAGCATGTGATATCTATCGACCAGCCGCTATTGACCAATTAAAACAATTAGGTAAACAACTTGATATTGAAGTATATAGTGAAGATAATAATCCAGTAAATATTGCTAAAAACGCTATTGAGTATGCTAAACACAATCATTATGACTATGTTTTAATTGACACTGCTGGACGTTTACATATTGATGAAACCTTAATGGATGAATTAGCTAGTATTAATAATGAAATTAATTGTGATGAAGTATTATTAGTCCTTGATAGTATGATGGGTCAAGATGCTATTAATGTTATTAAAGGATTTAATGATCAATTACCATTAACTGGTGTAATCCTTACTAAATTAGATAGTGATACTAGAGGTGGAGTAGCTTTATCAGTTAGATATTTAACTAATATTCCAATAAAATTGGTTGGTACTGGTGAAAAATTAGATGCTTTAACTGAATTTGATCCTAAACGAATGGCTAGTCGTATTTTAGGTATGGGTGATATTTTATCATTAGTTGAGCAGGCCGAAGCTGTTATTGATCAAGAAGAAGCTGAAAAGACAGCCAGAAAATTTCAAAGAGGTAACTTTGATTTAGAAGATTTTTTAGTTCAATTAAAACAGCTAAAGAAGTTAGGGCCACTTGAAAACATCATTAAAATGTTACCTGGCGCCCGTAAACTCGGTTTAAATAATATTAATATTGATCCAAAGCAATTAGCTCGTATTGAAGCCATTATTTTATCAATGACTAAAGCAGAACGTCGTAATCCTGATATTATTAAAGCCAGCCGTAAGCAAAGAATTGCTAAAGGTAGTGGCACTTCAGTAGAAGAAGTAAATCGTTTACTCAATCAATTTGAACAGATGAAGAAGTTAATGAAATTAATAAAAAATAATAATTTTAAATTACCACTATGACACTTCGTAAGAAGTGTTTTTATATAGTCAATAATATATTCACTAAAGTGAGTGTTGAATACACTAATTATAGATAGGGGGATTAAAATGGTACACATAAATGATTATGGGTGTGACTATGATGATATGATGTATTTTGACAACGACGATCGTCAAGTCCCGACAGCACCTATGACTGGAATGGGATGTCCACCAATGGCACCCTGCCCAACACCACCAATAATTGAACCACCTAGAGAAAGAATCGTCAATAGATGTATCGTTCATGAAGTTCCACATGTATGTCCAATTAACACGAGAATAATTAACAATCATATTTGTCGACACACCTATTGTCCAGCATACACATGTTGTGAGCAAAATGTCGTTTCTCATGTTCATGAGGGATGTTGCGGAATGTTTCAATAAAAAGTTCCTTTAAAGGAACTTTTTTTGTGGGTAAATTGACTTATTATAGTATAGTTGCAAAATAATAAAGTAAATGGGTTGGGAAAGTGGTTTTGAAATGGTAGATCCAGACAATGAAAGTGGCAAGATAAAAGAAATAATAGTAAATTAGAATTAATTAATCACTTTAGAGACAATTACACATATTTGTACTATTAATATAAGAGTAATTAATAATTATATTTGTTGACATCCTTATCATCTGGCTTATATATGCCATGAACAAAACGTCATTACTTAAGGCAACGGAGAAGATGTTGGGGGCAATAATTTATTATTTATTTATTGCAAAATTGGAAAATATATTGATAATTATTCATGTTATAATAGAAATAGGTGATTATATGGCCGTAACTAAAACAAAATTTATCAATTATATTAGATGCCCTAATCATTGTGTCTTAGATGAAATAAAAAAAGAACAGTTAAATGCTGATATTACGATTGAAGAATATAAAGAAGAAGAAAAAGAAGCGGCTCTAACTGAAATTTTAGATACTATGTTTGGCGATGAAACTGAAGATCTAATTGATATTAAAGATGAACAATTAGAGATAATGTTGCCTTATTATCGTAAGATTGAGTTACTGGCCGGTTCTTTAGTAGCCAAAAAGTTTGGGGGTAATCCTAAATATTCTAAAGAAACCTTAAATCAAGAATCATTTGATGCTAATATTGATGGTATTAGATATCTTTGTTATGTCGATATTTATAATGAAAGACCTAATGGGGTCGATATTGTTGAGGTTAAAGCCATTACTACCAATGGATTTAAATTTGGTAAAATTTCTAATCGTTCAGGAGAAAAGCAAGTATATCCAATTTTCTTAAAAAATAAAGATGATATATATCGTCTAAGAGAAGAAATTGCGGGAAATGTCTTTGATGACATATTTACTGAAGAAAATTATCTTGAACATCGCCAAAAATTATTTGATAAATATCATGCGATTGGTCGGTATGTCTATGATTTAGCAGTTCAACGTTTTATTATTGAGCATGATTTAAGACAAAATAATCAAAGCGATAAAATTGATAACATTAAGTATTATCTAGCGGTTTTAAATAGTGATTATGTTTTTAATGGTGAGTATAAAGAAGAAGAACCAGTATATGATACCGATAGTAATGGCAATGATATTATTAGTTTTATTGATTTAACTAAGGTCACTAAAGAGTATTTAGAAAGAGTCAGTTTAGATCAAAAAAGAATTGATGAGTATTTAAAAAATATGTCAATGGAGGGTGGACAAGTAGGTAAATATTGTGAATTTAAAAAGAATACAAAGTGTAAATATATCCCGGTTTGTTGGCGTAAAGTTCCAACTCACAATTCAATTTTTGCTTACATTGATAATTACTTAGGCTTTACTGATGAAAATGGCGCAAAACATGATCGTTATGAATTAATTAATAATGATGTAGTAAATATGTTAGATATACCTTCTACTTGGTTAACTAGAAAAAAGAATGATATTCAACGAAAGTGTGTTGAAAATAATACCACTCATGTTAATGCGAAAAAAATAGCTAAAGGGTTAGAACAATTGCGTTATCCTATCTATCACCTTGATTTTGAAACTTTCCATTGTCCTTTACCAAGATATAAAGGTGAGAAACCTTATACACAATCAGTCTTTCAATTTTCTCTTCATATTGAAAGACAGCCTGGAGTGTGTGATATAAATAAAGACCATTATGAGTTCTTAGCTCCTGATCATAAAGATCATCGTGAAGAATTAATTAATAAACTGATTAGTTGTATTGATTTTGATAATGGTGGTTCAATTGTAGTTTATAATGAAATATTTGAAAAGACTAGATTAAAAGAATTAGGTGAACTATTTCCCCGATATAAAAAATCTTTAGATAAAATGGCTAACATGTTATTTGATTTATTATATATTGTCAAGACTAATACTTCTTTCTATAAACAATTAGGTTTTGACGATGAAGAAGCTAAATTATTTAACTATTATCATCCTGATTTAAATGGTTCTTTTTCAATTAAAAAAGTATTACCTACACTAACTAATTTAAAATATGATGATTTAATAGTTAGTGATGGTAGTGAAGCCATGGTTGCCTATGCTAAACTTGATAAATTGTCAACAGCTGAATATAATAAACAATATAAGGCGCTATTGGAATACTGTAAACAAGATACCTGGGCGATGGTTTTAATCTTACAAGCATTAAGAAACTTAGTAAAAACGCGTCTAAAAGTGTAAAATATCTTGTATTATTAGTTATTTTAAGCTATTATCAAAATAGGAGAGTGATAACATTATGATTTATCCATCAATTGATAAACTATTAAACATTGTCGATTCAAAGTATAAATTAGTTCATATTGTAGCTAAAAGATCTAATCAAATACATGAAACTAGACAACTTCAAAAACCAGACAATAAATATACTTCAAAGAAAAATATAGGTAGAGCATTAGAAGAAATAGCTGAAGGCTTGATACATGTCGAACAATAAGTATCAAGTTTTTTAATCTTGATAGAGGTGTAATATGGAAATAAAAAAAATAACGAAATTAAAAAATGGTCAATATCAATTGTTATTATCCGATGATTCGACAATTAATGTTTATGAAGATATCATTGTTGCTCATCAATTATTACCAAATAAAAAAATAGATGATCAATTATTGGCTCAAATCAATATTGATAATCAATATGCTACTAGTTATAATTTAGCGTTAAAATATTTAAATTATAGACTTAGAAGTGAACAAGAAATAATCGATTATTTTACTAATAAAAATATAACTAATGAAATAATAAATGCCACGATTACTAAATTAAAAGCCCAAAATTATATAAATGATCAAGTTTTTACTCAAGCTTTCATTAATGATAAGATATTGATGACTAATTGGGGACCATATAAAATACAAAATGAATTACAGAAATATGGTATCTTTAGTGACGTTAATACTATCATGACAGGTGATATCATCGAAAAAAGAGTTAAAGCAATTATTAAAAAGATGACAGTTAGGAATAAATCATTGTCACTTAACATGTTAAAAAATAAAATTTTAAATTATTTAATTAATATTGGGTATAGTAAAGATATGGTTATAAATTATATTGATGAGCTTGAGTTACCTAATGAATATCAAAATTATAAAAAAGAATATGAAAAATTATATCGTAAATATAAAGATAAATATCCTGAAGAACAGCTTGATAAAATAATTAAAAACAAACTATATCAAAAAGGATTTGACTGCTCTAAATTTACTAATGAACATTAAAAAAATATAGCCTGTGGCTATATTTTTAATTTTGGGATGATAACATGTCATCTATATAATTATCATATTGTTTCTTTAATTCAGTATCATGGATTTTTAATTTATTTTCTTTACGTAGTTCAACTAAGGCTTTAATATTTAGTTTGGCATCCGCTTCTAATTTTTTAGATACTAATATATCAATAATATTTGATCTAACAGTTTTTAATTCTGGTTTTGCTTTTTCATCAGTTTTTAAGATAATATGATACCCAAATTGTGATTTAACTGCCGTTTTAGTATATGCACCTTTCTTTAGTTCATAGGCAGCTTTTTCAAAGTTTTCATCCATTTTACCTTTATTGAAAAATCCTAAGTCGCCACCCTGATCGGAATTAGCTTTATCATCAGAATATTCTTTTGCTAAGATAGCAAAAGCCTCACCATTATCTAATTTTTCAATAATATCTTTAGCTAAATTTAAAGCTTCATTTTCTTTCGCTTCTTTCTCTTCGTCAGTCATTTCACTAGTAACGTCAGGTTTAATTAAAATATGACTGGCTTTAATATCACCTACAATTTCGTCATTATAATGTTTTTCAATTTCTTTATCAGTGATTAATGTTTTAACATAATCTCTAACGGCATTAGTTCTTTGTTGTTCAGTAATTAACATTTGTCTAAACTCTTCTTCACTATTAGCTCCATAATAATATTTAATTGCTTGTAAAAAATCATTACCAGTTTGTAGCTTTATATATTCAATTTGACTATCAATGGTTCTATTCATTTCATCATCAACTGGATATTTACTATCTAAAATAAAAGTATCAATCATATCTATTAATACATCACGGGCAAATCTATTTTTAACTTCTTCATATAGACTATCGACCGTGATTTTATTTCCTTCTATTTCAGCTACAAGTTCTTGTCCGTTTGATAATTTAGGTTCATAACCACATCCTGTCATTAAAAGTAACATAAAGCTTAAAATTATACCTAGATATTTTTGTGTCTTTTTCATATTTACCTCCTTAAAACATATACAACTATGATATCAAAAATCTAAAAAAAATACAAGAAATAGTAATAAGCATTCACATAATAGGGTAAAGTTCCATAAAATATGGTGAAGAGAAAAAGGAGGAATGAATTTATGCAAACCGGAGTATGTTGTGGATCTGGAGCTGCAATTATTTTAGTATTATTTATTCTATTAGTAATTATATTAGGAGCATGTATCTAATCAATACATATAAGGAGGTATTTAAATGACAACCTGTCCTAATCCTGTCCCATGTAGTAGAGAATATTTAGTTATCCTAGTATTATATATCTTATTAGCAATTATTATAGGAGCATTCATAATATGCTAAATAGATAAAAGGAAGGTAACACTTCTTTTTATTTTTGTTATAATTAAAGTGGTGATATAATGAAATGTACATTAAAAAATGATGATGTTGTAGATATTATAACTATGTTAGAAGATCAAGAAGGCTGTATATATAGACATTTTAAAGGTAATTTATATCGAGTGTTATATATTGGTAAACACACTGAGACTTTAGAAGACTATGTTATCTATCAACAGTTAGCTGATGAGCAAAATATTTGGATTCGCCCAGTAGAAATGTTTGTCTCTAAAGTAGATAAAGCAAAATATTCAGATGTGAAACAAACATATCGTTTTGAAAAAGTAAAAGGTGGTAGAAAATAATATGATTGAAGAAATAAATAAATTAATAAAAGATAATATAAATGATATTGATACAGATTAAATTAGTGATGGTTGGCATACTTTTGGTGAATTATATCAACATCGTTCAATATTGTTTATAAAACTTTGTCAATTATTGGCTAATCAAAACAGAACCAATTTTCTAATATGGAAGAGTAAAATTGATAGCAATAACATAAACATGCCTAGTTATTTTACCTTAGGCATAAGTATAAATAAAAAAGACCATATTGCCTATCATTTGAAAGATGAGTATTGGTCTATGTGCGATTTTGCTATTACTTTAGAAAAATCTCCAATTGAAGGAACATACAATAGCAAAATAGCTTTACAGAATATAGAAAAGTCACTATAATATTTTTAAATAGGAGGAAATATAAGATGAGATTAGGAGAAGAATTATATAGAATAAGAGTTGAAAAGGAACAGAAAAGAGAGAAAGCAACAGAGTTATCGCGAGAAAAAGCTATTCAAAGCTCTAAAGATTTAGCTGAAAAGTATTTTAACAAGGCTGCCATCCAACTTTTATATAAAGCTAAAGAAGGATTTCCAGTCAAAGATTGGAAATATCAAATTGAAACTAATGAAAGATTTGATGGGAATGCCCATGCTTATTTAGCTAGTTTATGTGAAGAACAGGGTATTTATTATCATTGTTCGGACCCTTTACCCCCAGGAGGACGTTTTATATCAAGAGATGGAAAGATGAAAATAATTCTAACTTTTAGTGCTACTGAAATACAAGAAGAATTAAAGGAAGAGAAAGAAGAGAAACCCACTGAACCTAAGTGCTGTCAATTGTGTAAAAAAATTCGTAAATTCATTCATCCATAATAAAAAAATAGGTAACAAACCTATTTTTCTTTATTATTTAATAACAATTCATGGACTTCAGTTAGGGCCATTTTATTACGATTAATATATATTGGTTTTACTTTATAATCTTCTTTATATCTTGGTATTATATGAATATGAAAATGTTTAATATCTTGACAACACCCATTATTTTGGACAAAAGTGACTCCTTGAACTTTAAATGTTTTTAGCAATAATTTATACATCTCTTTTCCAACCATAAACATATGACTAATAATTTCGGGATTAATATCATTAATATCACTATAATGTTGTCTAGGGATTATTAACATATGTCCATTAACTTCAGGATTAACATCTAAAAATATTTGTACTTTTTCATCTTCATGGATAACATATGATGGAATTTCTTTATTAACAATCTTACAAAATATACAATCCATTTTATCATCTCCTATTTCTATTCTACCAAAAATAAAAAACGCTTTAAAGCGTTTTTTTAGGTGAATATGCGAATATTCAATTATGTTATGTGCATTTTAAGATAAAATATACATTATGTTTGTTCTTTTATCTAAAATTTGATAAAATCTATATCAGGATGTGATAAGATGGCTCCACTTTTAAGTCTTAGAAATTTAAGTGTTGAAATAGATGATAAACAAATATTAAATAATTTAAATATCGATATTAATCCTAATGAGATTCATGTCGTCATGGGCCCAAATGGTGTTGGTAAATCAACTCTTTCTAAAGTTATTATGGGTAGTGATGAGTGTAAGATTGTTAGTGGTGAAATTATCTATCAAGGTAAAAATATTAATCAAATGTCAGTAGAAGAAAGAAGTAGAAAAGGTATCTTTTTGGCCATGCAATCACCAATTGAAATAGAAGGTGTTGCTAATAGTGAGTTTTTAAAAGTAGCTTTAAATAGTAAATCAGATAAACATATTGGTTTATATGACTTTATTAAGAAAATAGAAAAAGCAATTGATGATTTAAAGATGAATGAAAATATGATTCATCGCTCAATCAATAAAGGTTTTTCTGGTGGTGAAAAGAAGAAAAATGAGATCCTCCAAATGAAAATATTAGAACCTAAAATGATTATTTTAGATGAAATTGATTCTGGTCTTGATGTTGACAGCCTAAAAATTGTTGGTCAAAATATTAAGGATTATTATAAGCATAATAATCAACAAGCCAGTTTACTAATTATTACTCATTATCCACGGTTATTAAAATACATTAAACCTGATTTTGTCCATATTATGTTAGATGGTCAAATAGTGAAAACTGGTGATTATAAATTAGCATCAGTAATTGAGAAGAAAGGTTACGATTTTGTTAAAGAAGAACTTAAATAATACACATCCGTAGTGAAAGGGATAATATATTATGAATAGAATAAGAATAGTAGACAATAAAATAGTTGACTACGATCAAGCTAATCATCTATTTATTAATGATTATAATAGATATTCATCGTTATCTTTTAATCAAGATACTATTTTTATCTATATTAATGCTAATATGGAAATTGAGTTAGATTTAGAATATAATTATAAAGCCCAAGATATTATCATGGTATTAGATGGTAATAGCCATCTAAAATTATTTGTCCATAATACCGGTACTAATAAACATGGACAAATTAAATATATCATCTTAGATAATTGTAAATTAGTTGTTAATAGTTTTGGTAATACTAAAATAGTTGATGAAAAAATCGAATTATTATTGAATGGTGTTAATGTTAAAATAGAATATCATTTTTCAACTATTAGCCATGATAATCAATTGTATAACATCAATATTCATCATAATAACCAGCAAACTTATAGTAATATTATCAATCATGGTATTGCACTTGATAAAGCCAAACTACAATTTAATGTTAATGGTTATATCGCTAAAGGTAATAGTAAATCAAATCTTAATCAACGCAATAAAATAATCGTTTTAGGGGCTAATCAATCGATTATTAATCCTAATCTATATATTGATGAAAATGATGTTGAAGCTAAACATTCAGCGGTTATTGGACGTTTCAGCCATCGTGACTTATTCTATTTAAAATCAAGAGGGATTGATGAAGAAATGGCGATAAAATTAATGGCAAAAGGTTTCTTATTAGCAATCATTGATATACCAAGTAAAAAACGAGAAGAAATTATAAAGAGTATAAATGCTCATTGGGAGTGATTTTATGGATATTAGAAAAGATTTTCCAATCTTAAAAACTAATTTAATCTATTTTGATAATGGTGCTACTACGTTAAAACCACAATCAGTAATTGATGCTATAACTGAATATTATAGCCATTATTCAGCTAATGCTCATCGTGGTGATTATAGTATTAGTCAAAAAGTAGATACGGTATATGAAACTACTCGAAATAAAGTAAGACAATTCATTAATGCTAGAGAAACTGGTGAAATTATCTTTACTAAAGGTAGTACTGAATCATTAAATATGATTGTTTTTGGTTTTTTTAAATATTATCTTAAAAAAGGTGATGAAATATTACTAACTAAAAGTGAACATTCATCTAATATTTTACCTTGGTTTGAATTAGGTAAAGACATTGGTTGCGTAGTTAAATATATTCCCCTTGATAATAAAGGGAAAGTTACTCTAAATAATGTCAAAAAGATGATTAATGAAAAGACTAAAGTAATATCTTTAGCCCATATTACTAATGTAGTAGGTGATATTAGACCATTAAAAGAAATAACCGAGTTAGCTCATCAACATAATATCTTAGTGGTATCTGATGCTTCACAAAGTATTGGTCATATGAAAGTAGATGTTACTGATTTAGATATTGATTTTATGGCTTTTTCTGGTCATAAAATGTGTGGCCCTACTGGAATAGGGGTTTTATATGGTAAATATGAATATTTAGATAAAATGCGACCAATGGAGTTTGGTGGGGGAATGAATGCCTCATTTGATGTTGATGGAACAGTTGAATATAAATCTTTACCTCATCGCTTAGAAGCAGGAACTCCAAATATTGCTGGAGTCGTAGGTTTAGGAGCAGCTATTGATTATTTAAACAGAATTGGGATAGATAATATCACTAGAATTGAACGTGAACTAAGAAAATATGCGTTAGAAAAACTATCAAAAATCGACAATGTCATAGTATATAATACTCATACTGATAGTGGTATTATTGCCTTTAATTTAAAAGGAGTTTTTAGTCAAGATACGGCGTTATATTTAGATCAGCATAACATTTGTGTTAGAGCTGGTAGTCATTGCGCTAAAATGCTAAAAGATGAATTTAATACCAAAAATACTTGTCGAATTAGTTTCTATTTTTATAATACTGAAGAAGAAATTGATAAATTAGTTGAAGTATTACAAGATGGTAAAGACATTTTTAAAGTAATATTGTAGGTGGTACTATGGATCAAAATTTAAAAAGGACTATTATCTTAGAACACTATCAGCATCCAGCTGGTAAAGGTTTAATTGATGATGATACCTATAAAAGAGCTGACATGAATATTGAGTCATGTATTGATGAAATTCATATGATGGCTAAAGTAGAAGATAATGTCATTAAAGATATTAGATTTGATGGTGAAGCTTGTGCGATTTCAACTGCTACTACTTCTATTATGATCAATCAATTAAAAGGTAAAACAGTAGCTGAAGCTAAAAAGATAATTGAAAATTATAACAACATGATATATGAAAAAGAATATGATAAAGAGCTATTAGGTGAGGCCATCGTCTTTGATGAGATATATAAGCAACCTAATCGTATTAAGTGTGCTACTTTAGCGTGGGATTGTATTAAAAAGATTATTGGCTGACTATAACTTTCATTGACAATAAGTTAATTTTATATTAGTATATATCCTCAAAAGGAGTAGGGAAACTTTATGTTCAAAATTGATCCTGAATCAGTAGTCATAAAAACCGCTTTACTACAAACATTTGCCGGTATTGATGAATTATCTTATTGTGATGATCTCTATGAAACTGAAGGGGAACCTGTTTGTATTACCCATGGTTCAGTATTTGGAATAGTTGTCGATGATATGTTTATTGATATATTATCAGGAGTTATTTTTCCTATTGATGATATGGATGATATTTTTACCTCGTTATATGTCTCAAAATTTTCAATTGAAGATTTTGATGATCCTGATATTATGTTACCGCTAATGCAATATTTAAAAAATCAAGAAGAAATAGATAAAGGGTTAGCAGCTTGTGAAAAATTAACGATCGATTTAAATAAAGTAAAAAATAATAGTTTAAGTGATTTTTTTTGGACAAAAATGATAGAACTTCTTTATGAACATTATTCTTCACTTAAAAGTATTGAAAATATATTAGACAATAATCGTTTGTTTTATTTAAATGAGGTATATAGACCAGCGCTTGAAGCACTAGCAAATATGAATAAACCACCACATTATACTACTAATAACGAAATTGATCCTGCACTATTTGCCAATGTTAAATATACAGCCCTATTTCCAGGTATAGAATGGCAAGAAGATTTTGGAATTAATCACCTAAAGAAAACCTTAGGTAGATATATAATAAGGTTTCAAACAGCTAAAGACGAAAATCTTATCCAATAAAACTAATTATTTATGTCTATTAACAAAATAATTGACAAAATTTCCATTTTCTGTATAATATATTTGCTAAATGGAGGGGAAAAAGTTTTAATGAAAGGTGAAAAATTAGATTATAGTAGGTGGAATTTGGTAAGTTTAAAATGTGGTTATTTAATTACAGTTGATGACTACCATGAGCCTTGCCAAATATCTGATGAATTAGTTCCAAGTAATATTATCCTAGCTAAAGGATATACTTTCTTTGGTTCAGTAATAGGGGTAGAATATAAAGACCGCTTTATTGATATATTTGATAGCAAAGATTTTCGCATCATTAGAAGAGAAAGAGATGGTCAATTAGATACTACTGGTGTTCAACCAGGTGAATTGCGGGTCCTTACTACCAGCTTAGAAGTTTATAAGTTTTCAGATCTTCCATCAATGATTACATTAGATCAATTGCGCGATGCTGACTTTGCTAACATCAAAGCACGAATGAAAGAATTAGGTATACCACATATTAGTGAACCAGAATGTAGAGAAATACTAGAAGCCAGATATCCTAAAAAATTTCCTAAGAAAAGTAAATTAGTTAGAAATTTAGAGAGGATAAAAAAAGAACTTGTAGGTTATGGATTTAGATTGCAACCTGAAGAAGAAAAACCATTAGTAAAAACCTTTAATCAATAAAAAGAACAATATTTTGTTCTTTTTATTTGTTTAAAAATCAAGTATAATAACTAATAGTGGTGATAATATATGCCTAAAGAAATAACTATTGGGGAAAAAGGTTTATCTGAAGAAGTAATAAGGCAAATATCTAAACAAAAGCGAGAACCTAAATGGATGCTTGATTTTCGTTTGAAGTCTTATCGTTCTTTCTTTAATCAACCACTACCTGATTTTGGACCTAATTTAGATATTAATTTTGATAATATAACTTATTATAAAAGGATTGATGATGAGGTTCATCATGATTGGGAAAAAGTACCTACTAATGTCAAAAATATTTTTTGTGATTTAGGCATTATTGAAGCTGAACAAAAGTATTTAGCAGGAATATCAACTCAATACGAAAGTGAAGTAATTTACCATAATATGATTAAAGAATTAGAAGATAAAAAAATTATTTTTGTTGATACGGATACTGCCTTAAAAAAATATCCAAACCTGTTTAAACAGTATTTTAATAATTTAGTTAAATATGATGAAAATAAATTTACAGCTTTAAATGGAGCAGTATGGAGTGGGGGAACGTTTATTTATATTCCACCACATACTAAATTAGATCGTCCTTTACAAAGTTATTTTCGAATTAATACTAAGAATATGGGACAATTTGAAAGGACAATTATTATTGTTGATGAAGGTAGTGAAATAGAATACATTGAAGGATGTACGGCCCCTACTTATACGACTGATTCTTTACATGCGGCGGTAGTTGAAATATATGTATTAAAAGGAGCTAAATGTCGCTATTTAACTATTCAGAATTGGGCTGATAACATTTACAACTTAGTTACTAAAAGAGCCATTGTTGAAGAAGATGGATTGATGGAATGGATTGATGGTAATATTGGCTCTAAAGTAACGATGAAATATCCGTCAGTTATCCTTAATGGTCCTAATGCTAAAGGTACCTGTCTATCAATTGCAGTAGCTAAACAACATCAATATCAAGATACTGGTGCTAAAATGATCCATTTAGCTCCTAACACTAAAAGCAATATCATCTCTAAGTCAATTTCTAGTAAGGGTGGTAAAACTATCTATCGGGGCACTGTTAAGATTACTAAAGAAGCTACTAATTCAATTAGTAATGTTAAATGTGATACTTTGATTTTAGATGAATTATCTAAAAGTGATACGATTCCTAAAAATATGGTCAATAGTGATTCATCTTTATTAGAACATGAAGCTACTATTTCAAAATTAGGGGAAGATAAATTATTTTATCTAATGAGTAGAGGTTTAAGTAAAGAAAAAGCTATTGAATTGATTGTTTTAGGTTTCATTGGTGACTTTAGAGATAAAATACCAATTGAATATTCGGTGGAATTAAATAATCTATTAAAAATGAACATATCTTAAAAAGATATGTTTTTTTCTAATAATTGTGTTATAATATTGGCCCAAGAGGTGCTTAATGTGAAAATAAATAAACAACTATTAAAAGCTTTTTATTTTAGTTTATTGTTAACAGTATTACCTTCATGTGTAAAGGGTAAAACAGTAACTCCTGTAGTTGAAAAACCTCCAGCTGTAACAATTCATCCAATGCCTGAAGAGATAAAAGAAAAAAATATTATCTTAAGTTTTATAGGTGATTGTACAATTGGTAGTGATCCAAACTTTGGATATACCTGGACCTTTAATGAAGTATTTGATCAAAATAATAAAGATTTTGGTTATTTTTTTAGAGGAGTAAAATCAGTTTTAGATAAAGATGATTTGACGATTGCTAATTTAGAAACTACTTTTACTACAGCTACTCAAAGAGCCGTAAAACAATTTAATTTTAAAGGGGATCCTTCATATGTCAACATTCTAAAAGAAGGTAGTGTTGAAGTTGTTAACTTAGCTAATAATCATACTTATGATTATTTACAAAAAGGTTATGATGATACTATTAATACTTTAAAGAGTGCTAATGTTAATTATTATGGTAATGATATTTTATTAATTAAAGAAATTGATGGTATTAAAATAGGTTTTGCTGGTTTTATGAGTTTTGGCACCGTTAAAAGTACATGTACTAAAATTGATGAAGCAATGAAATATTTTAATGAGCATGATGTTGATATTAAAGTAGTAACTTTCCATTGGGGAATAGAACGTGATAATTACCATAATGAGGAACAAGAAACTTTAGGTAAATATGCTATTGATCAAGGAGCAGATTTAGTTGTTGGACATCATCCTCACGTTTTACAAGGTATTCAAGAATACAAGGGGAAATATATTGTTTTTTCTTTAGGTAATTTTGTTTTTGGGGGTAATAAAAATCCAAATGACAAAGATTCAATGATTTTACAATTAATGTTATATTTTGAAAATGATGAATTAGTTGATACGTATCTAAGAATTGTCCCGGTTTTTATATCCTCAAAAAAAGATCGCAATGATTATCAACCAACCATTTTAGAAGGGGAAGAAAAAGTAAGAGTTTTAAAAAGAATTAATAAATATAGTAAAAATTTTCAATATGAAATAGAAGAGTAAATAATTTAATAAGCTGAAACATAACCTAAATATAGGTGATGTTATCATGCCTAGACGAATAATCATCATTTGTCTATTAACTTGTTTAATTATTTTCATGATATTGTATAAGTTGTATATTGATAGAAATAAAAAATATTATCCTTCAATCCAAGTTAAAATGGCTAATATTAATAAATATTACATCTATGGCCAACATTTTAATCTTGAAGGATTTTTAAATGATATTAATATTAAAAATATTCATGATGTTTCATTAGTGTTAAAGACTGAAATGACCGAAACCTATATCAATACCTTGCATGAATTTAGTGATAATGGTATTAATTTTAAAATGACTGATAAAATTAATAGAGGGCTTAATTTAGATACTATTGATATTGGTGATTATTATTTATTATTAAAAGTTCACTACAATAACAATCAAGTAGAATATTATTCATTAGCTAATGCTACTAATTTTGGTGATTTAGATTATTATACGATTAGCCATAATGGTACTACTAATTATATAACCCTTAAGTTTTTAGAACCAATTATTGGTGATAAGCAATTATCATTTTTAAATATCAATGTTACTAATATAAAAGTACCAGATCATATCTATGATATTGTCATTGATCCTGGTCATGGTGGACTTGATTCAGGTGCGGTTAAAAATAATATTCATGAATCACATATTGTATTAGC
This sequence comes from Caryophanales bacterium UBA1423, assembly GCA_002304855.1. Lineage (GTDB taxonomy): Bacteria > Bacillota_I > Bacilli_A > RF39 > UBA660 > UBA660. The sequence continues at coordinate 32,210 of DBPJ01000014.1, forward strand.
CATCGGACTTGAAACTAAAAAGGAATTTGAAAAAGCTGGTATAAAAGTAAAATTAACTAGAGAAGGGGATTATAATCCAGGTGGTAAGGGTATAGATCCTTATCTTCCTAGTGGACGAGTAAATATTGGTAATAACGTCAAAGCAAAATATTTATTTTCAATTCACTTAAATAGTGCCCCTTATAACATGAGAAAAGGCGGGGTTGAAATTTATTGCCCGCCTAATATTAATTTTGATTTAGCTAAATCAATTGCTTCTAATATCGTCAAATATGCTAAAACTAGATATTCACCTAACCATTTAAATAAAATTGATGATGGTATCTACGTTAGAACTTTTAATAAAGAAGAAATTAATGAAACTAAACAAGAAGCAATTAATCGCCATCACGAACCTTATCCTATTACCCTCGATACTCCTTATCACTATATTATTAGAGAAACTGGGGGGATTGTTACTAATGCTTATATTGATGGCCGCTATCGAAAATATCATCATAATCTTTATTATAATCATAATATTGGTATTGAATCATATTTAATTGAATTAGGATTTATGGTCAATAGCTTTGATTTAAGCAATATGGTTCATAATAAAAAAGGTTATGTTTTAGGCATAACCGAAGGTATAAAAAATTATTTAATTAATGATCATCATTAAAATAATATTGATTGCCACCTTTTTCTTTAGCTTTATACAAAGCTACATCACTTAAGTGAATAATATTATCTAAACTATTATCGTCATCAATTTTATCAGTGTATATAATACCCATACTTAAAGTTAAACTCTCATTAATTTCATCAACTTTAATTTCTTTAACATTCTTTTGAATTCTTTTATTAATTACATGAATGGCATTTTTATCAATATTTGATAACAATATAACAAACTCATCGCCACCATACCTAGCTACTAAATCGGTTTCCAAGCGAACCGATTTTTTTAATGCCTCAGCTATCTTTATGATGATTACATCCCCGACATTATGACCATAAGTATCATTAAAAGTTTTAAATTTATCAATATCAATAAAAATGACAGCAAAAGAGGTATTTTCATTTTTAGCCATTTCCCATTTTTCTTCACCATATTCTTCTAATCCTATACGATTATAAACTCCCGTCATGCTATCAGTACGTGATTGTCTATGTTTATCGCTAGCTTTTCTTTCCGCTTGTTTAATTTGATTAATAAAATTATAAGTAATTAATAAAGCAATAAATAAAATTAGCAAATTAAACCATAAATAAATAGTTTTATCAGTAATAATGGTTAAGTATGCAATAAATTCTTCATAATTGACAACAATTAAAATTAATAATGCTGCTATTAAAAAATAAATTAAAATGGGAAGTATTCTCTTTTTCTTCATATTATCCTCCTTTTTAAATTATATCAATCTTTTTATATCTTAACAACAATTTTACATATTATGTTTTTTCTAAGATCTGAATATTATAAAAACAAAATAAATTGCGACAGTAGCTATCAAAATTTATTATCTAATAGCAACCAAATTACTAATTTCGCCATTTGTCTAAAATATTTAGACATAGTAATCTCTTATCGGAAGGAGGAATAAGATGTTAAATCAAATGATTATTGTAGGGCGATTAGTTCGCAATCCCGAATTGAGGGAGACAGAAAGTGGTAAAAAAGTTACTAATATTACTTTAGCCGTACCAAGATCATATAAAAATGCTCAAGGTGAATATGAAACTGATTTTATTGATTGTGTTCTTTGGACTGGGATTGCAGAATCTACTGTTGAATATTGTAAGAAAGGTGATATATTAGGAGTAAAGGGGCGTATTCAAACTCGTAGTATTGAAACGGGTGATGAAAAAAGAAAATATATTACCGAAGTGGTAGCTGAAAAAGTAACTTTTTTATCAAGTAAAAAAGCAGATAAATAATCTGCTTTTATTTGAAAAATATTATTTATTTACATTACTTGACAATAATATTTAATGAAATAATACATAATGTTAAGGCTGGATGATACTATATTTATATAATAGTAGTTAAGAAAAAAGGTGTATGATATGGATCTAAAAGATATGGAAGCAAGCGGGGTCATGGATTATTATCTTGACCTATCTAAATTCATAAATATCTTCATTAATACAAACTATCCATTAACTAAGGAAGATGTAGTGGCCCTCATTGAAGATAGACAAACATTAAATCTTAAAAAAAGAGTTGAAACGGCAGTAATTTTAAATACTGCCATGAGAAAAATTTTAGAAACTGAGGCTGAAAAAAATCGAGAATTTATCAATAATTTAGAAAATGGTAGATTTGTTAAACCAATAACCTCTGCTGAAGAAAAGGAAAAATTGTTTAATTATAAACAACAAATGTTGGGAATTTTATGGGAATATCAACACCCAACATCAAATAATAAAGATATGTCAGAGCCAAATTTAGCGGATATAAAAAGTGGTAGAACATTATAAATTATTATTATGAGAAAACGCTATATAAAAAAGATTTGAGTTTTTTAAAGAATAAGGTATTTTTACAACTGAGGAAGAATTTGTTCAATTCTTAGGTGAACAAGCCCAACAAAAAAGAACATATTCTTCTAGTCCAATTATTACATTAATAAAAGGTTCAACGCGTACTGTAGGAGGAGACAGGGTAGTTTTTTATGGTACATATCAGGAAACCCATCGTCGTTAAAAGTAGATTTAGAAATGAAACAAAAACAAGGATTAATCCTTGTTTTTTATTTTTTTATTAGTAAACTCTTCATAAAAAATATCGTCCGGCTTTAAATTAAATATCTTAGCAATATTAACAGCCATTTGATATGATAAACCGCGTTTTCGGTTTTCTATTTGCCAATAATAAGGTTTACTAATACCCAGTAATTTTGACATATCTTTGTGAGAAAGGTTGTATTTCCCACGAATTCCACGCAGCTTTTGCAAGATGACACCCCCACATTCATTCTTATTATAAAACAAATGAGAAAAAATATCAACCCCTCTGTTACTTTTTAGTTAACTTTGTACTAATTATACCTTATTTTACCTATAATACATAATGAAGTTCATGTTTAGATAAAGGTGATATTTTATGCTTGTAGGCAAGAGATTAAAAGAAGCGCGGTTAAAAAAAGGTTATACTCAACAACAGTTAGGTCAATTAATCAATGTTACTAAGGTATCAATCTGTTGTTATGAAAATGATACTAGGACGCCTAATTTAGAAACCTTTCAAGATTTATTAAGAGTCTTAGATGTATCGCCAAACTATTTATTAGGTAATGATGTTGATGTAATTGCTGAAGGAAATGAACAATATCATATTAGGATGGCTAAAGAAGATATTGAAATAATAAATCAATTGAAAACTCAGAAAGATTTATATAGAAGATTAGTTAATGATCCAAAAAGAACAATTGATTTGATTAACAAGCGCATGAGATAAAAAATAAATATAGATTATATATTTATTTTTTTTGTTCTAAAAATTTTACATAATACTCATCAAAAGTAATTTTATGATTGTAAATATAGGTAGCAATATCAACTCCCACATATCTTAGATGCCAGGGTTCATATTGATAACCGGTAATATTTTCTTTACCCTTTGGATATCTAATAATATAACCATATAGATGGGCATTATCTTTTATCCACTGATATTCTTTGCTTTTATCAAAATCATTGAAAGCATAATTGTTACCCGAGATATCAATAGCTAAACCAGTTTGATGTTCACTGTGTCCAGGACGTGCTGAATAAGTTTCAGCTTTAGTCTTTCCATCTTGAGCCACATATTTATTATATAGATTAGCTTGATAAGCAAAGCTTCTATAGGCAGATACTACTTGAATATGTAAATCATTTTTCTTCATATCATTAGCCATTTTTTCAAAGGCTTCGCCTGCTATCTTTGTAAGTTGGAATGTTTGTGGTGCATATGCTTTATCAATTTCGACTAAATTTTTAGGAACAAAAGTTTCAGGCAATTGTCGATATTTATTAGTTAGGACGGTTATTTTATCATAGTCATCTACATAGGTTATTTTTCCGTAATATGGATAATCTAATCCTATATTGACATGGGTAATGATTTTTTCAAGTTCCATATTTTTATTTTTATTACGATAGTTTAGGTAACGTTCTAAATTATCAACTTTAAAATAATCAAAGACAATATATTGTTCAATATTATTGGTTAATGGCAATTTAGTTAAAGCTTCAATTTCTTCACTATTTAAATGCTTAAAAATGAGAATTATTTTTGTTTTATCGTATCCAATATCGGCTAGTGAATTAATATTAGTAATAAAATTATCATCGTCGCGATAATCAAGACTATAGTATAGATCAATATTTTTAGCTATAAATTGCTTAGTGGTTAAAGCTTTTTCTAAGGTTTTTGAATATTTCTTTTTAGCAATAATATAATCTTCTAATTTATTTTTCTTGATTTCTTCAATAGCTATTTTTGAATAATTTAATTGTTTCAATCTAAAACTGTCATAATTAAAGGCGAGAATAAAGTTACCTAAATATATCAAAACCATGATACATATTAGGACCCAAATAATTCGTCCTAGTCGAAGTTTTTTTCGTTTCATTTAATCACCTCTTATATCATATTACTAAAATATCTACGTATATGCTAATTATATGGTAGATATTTAGCATAAGTCAATTTATGAGGTATTTATTTATTAAGTTTTACATATTTTTAATTGAGAGGTGTTAATATGAAAAAAATACTAATTAGTTTATTATTGCTGACCTTTTTTCCTATTAAAGTCATGGCAACAGAACCTAATTTGACGCCTAAAGCTAAAGCTGCTATATTAATGGAATATAGTAGTGGTGAAATAATATATGAGAAGAATGCCCATGATAAAATTGCCCCAGCATCGATGACTAAACTAGTAACGATGTTATTAATATTAGAAGAAATAGAAAAAGGTACTTTAACATGGGATGAACAGGTAAAGGCTAGTGCTGAAGCTTCGGGAATGGGAGGAACGCAGATATTTTTAGAGACTGGAGAACTGATGTCAGTTAAAGATATGTTTAAAGGAATAGCGGTTGCCTCAGCTAATGATGCTGCTGTAGCTTTAGCGGAGCGAGTTGCCGGTACTGAACAGGCCTTTGTGGCTAAAATGAATGAAAGAGTAAAGGCGATGGGGCTTAAGAATACGTCATTTAAAAATTCCCATGGATTAGATGAGAAGGAGCATTATTCGACGGCTTATGATATTGCTATGATGGCTAAAGAATTATTAAAACATGAAAAAGTGTTAGAATTTACTTCTATATATGAGGAATATTTAAGACAAAATACTGATCGTAAAGTATGGTTAGTCAATAGTAATAAATTATTACGTCTTTATAAAGGGGTTGATGGTTTAAAAACTGGTTTTACTGATGCTGCTGGTTCATGTTTGACAGCCACTGCTAAACGTAATGATATGCGTTTAATTGCGGTAGTAATGGGTGAAACTGATGCCGCAGTTAGAAATGAAGAAGCAATGAAGATGTTAGATTATGGATTTAATCAATATGAAGTTCAACCTTTAATAACCAGAAACAGTAGTTTAGGTAAGGTAGAAGTAGTGAAGGGTCGTGATAAATACGTTGAAATAATGGCCACTGAAGATGCCGCTATCTTAAACAAACGTGGTGAAGCAAAGCGTACTAATATTAGTTATGATTATAAAATATCTAAGATAGTAGCGCCAGTGAAAAAGGGTGATGTTGTTGGAACTATCTTTATTAAAGAGAATGGTAAAGTAATTAAACAAGTTTCAATAACGGTGACCAAAGATGTAGAAAAGGCTAATATTTTTCATCTCTATTTTAGGTATTTAAAAGATATCATTAGTGGTGATTTAAACTTTTAAGAGTCGATGACTCTTTTTTTATTTTAAAGGAAATAAATGATTGAAATAGAAGATATACGTTAGGAGGAATTAAGATGTTAAAAAGATGGTTGTTATTACTAATGTTAATTAGCTATAAAGTTTACGCGCTTGATAACAATATTTATTTAACCTATAGTGACTGGAGTGATTGGCAGGAAACAAAAATTGAAGAGACCCCTTTAATTGAAGTTCAAGTTGAAAAAAAATATAGATGGTATATGGAAGATAGAATTGATGGTGATTATTATATTGAAAATGAAAATGATCCATCATTTCCTTTAATTGATCGAAGTAATTATCTCGAAACTACCTTTTCAGAATTTACTAACGATCAACCTCATATGTTGCCAAATAGAATAGTTGAAGAGAAGAGAGTTTATCGCTATCGTCATATGCGACCAGTTAGATATATTTATATATTAAATCCTCATAATTTCTTTGGTCATTTTTATATTCCCGAATTAAATGTCTTAATCAATGGTCAAAAAGTTTCATATGATTATTATTGTGGTCGTTGTAGTAATGATTTTAGTTCTAAAATAAATGATAATAATGTTTTACAAACTGATGTGTATCTTTATAATAATACTGAATTAAGGATTGATTTAGGAGGTTATTATAACGTTGAAGATATAAGAATTGATTTGTATTTATATGATCCAATATTATCATCTAAAAGTTTTGATATAATGTTATCTCCATATTTCAATTTCACTCAACCACAATATTTTTTTAAAAGCTTTAGTGAATATTTTTATTGTAATGATATCACTGAAGTTAAACTATTTTCTTTACAAATTGATAATTCATGGTTAAAAGAGCCTGAATGGTTTGAATGGGAATGTAGTGATGACCCAATAACTCCATCACTGACTACCGAAGTAGATCAAATTCATTTGTATCGCTATAAGGATATTTTATATAAACACTACCGACTAGATAAAATTTATTATGACGATAATTATTATCCAAGTGCTCCGGACCTTGCTTTTAAACGCGATGATAATGATTATAAATATTACTATCGTTATCGAACTAAAAGTATTATAGAACCTACTGATGATAAAGAACCGGTAACACCTTCTAATAATGAAGTATCGTCTAATACTATTTCAACCTCTAATGAAAATGCTGATGATATTGATATGCCAGATTCAAAACAACACAATAGCAAAAAGGTTGAAAATTCAAAACCTGATAGTCAAAAAGAGACGTTAATATCTGTAAATAATAATAAAATTAATAAAATATTAATATCCGATCATAAATTACCAGTTTGGGAAAAAGGAATTAATGTTTCTAAAAAAGTATCCTCCATAATCGTTACCATTATTGCTTATCTTTATACTATTACTAAATATTTATTTAGTCGAAAATGGTAGAAATAAAAATTGTTCTACTTTTGTCGAAAGGGTATAAAAAGATTAAAAATAATGCTAAATTATAATGCGAGGAGGATTACATGTTAGGATTAGATATGGAATATCGTAAGGGGGTTCTATTTATTAGGTTATCAGGTGAATTAAATCATAATACTGCTTCACGCTTAGAAAATGAAGTAAGTAAATTAATTGCTGAAGTGGGTATTAAATATATAGTTTTCAATATTGAAAATTTAACTTCAATTGATATGGCTGGTATTGATGTGTTATTAAAAAATAATGATATTGTATGTCATAATCAAGGTAAAGCTTTTGTCTGTGGCATAAAACATGAATTAGTTAAACATCGAATTGAAAATAGTCGTTTACTTAAATATATGGTTGAAACCAGCAATGAATTAGGGGCCTTAAATATTATCAATATATAAGAGGGATAATATGCAAAATAATGAAGCTTTGATGGAAGTTATCAATGATCATGAAAAATTAATTTATTCGATTGTCAATAAAATTAAAAGTCATCACGATTATGATGACTTATTTCAGGTTGGGGTTATTGGGTTAATAAAAGCTTATCGTAATTATGATCAAAGTTATGGCACTAAATTTTCAACTTATGCTTTTCCTTATATTTTAGGAGAAATAAAAAAGTTTGTTAGAGAAGATAGAGGAATTAAAATTAGTCGCGACTTATTTAGGTTGAGTGATCAAATCGAACGAGCTAGAGATTTATTAGCCCAAAAATTGATGAGAGTACCATCAATTAGTGAATTAGCTATTTATTTAGAAATTGATGAAGATAAAATTAATGAGGCTTTAAATATCCATACTTATATTCAAAGTTTAGATGTACCAGTTAATGATGAAGGTAAAGAATTGACTTTATATGATAGTATTAGCGTAACTGAACCAATTGATTTATTAGATAAACTATATTTAAAGGAACTAATAATTAGTTTACCAACTGCGGATCAACAATTAATTTATATGCGGTATGAAAAAGATAGGACGCAAAATGAAATAGCTAATACTTTAGGTTTAACGCAAGTTCAAGTATCTAGACAAGAACAAAAAGTATTGACTAGACTTAAAAAGAGTATGCTTGGAAAATAAAACGATAATAGTTTTATTTTTTTTTGGTATTTTTTTGTAAATTGCCATTCATACTATTTTTGAGGTGATTATTTTATGTCAAATGAAGAGTATGAAGCGATAGTAAAAAAACATAAACCTACTGAGCAACGAATTTTAAACATCGTCAAAGCTTTTGTAATAGGAGGTATTATTGGTATTATCGGTCATTTTTTATTAGAATTTTATACTACTTCTCTGGCCATTACTAGTAAAGAAGCTTCAACCTTAGTCATTATTAGCTTAATATTAGTAGCGTCATTCTTTACGGCGCTTGGCTTTTTTGATAATTGGATTAATTTTGGGCGAGCTGGATTTTTTATTCCCATTACTGGTTTTGCGCATGCGATGACCAGTGCTTGTATGGAATATCGAAAAGAAGGATTAGTAACTGGTATTGGTAGCAATATTTTTAAGTTAACTGGAACCGTAATACTATATGGTATTGTTTCAGCTTATCTATTTGGTTTAATAAGATTTTTATTGTTTGGAGGATAAAATATGACTATTGAATATAAAAATGTATTTATTAAAGCAGCAAGTACTATTGCTGGCCCCTATGAACAAGCTGGACCATTAAATAAATATTTTGATATGACTACTGATGATTTATATAATGAAGAAAAGACATGGGAACAAGCCGAAATAAAGTTTTTTAATGATAGTATTGAGATATTATTAAATAAAATAAAAAAAGATAAACAAGAAATAGAGTTGTTTATTGCTGGTGATTTATTAAATCAAATAACTTCGTCATCAAGAGTAGCCTTTGATTTAGGGGCCCCATTTTTAGGAGTTTATAGTGCTTGTGCTTCAAATATTGAAGGTATAATTATTGGTGCCAATATGGTTGAAGCTACACAAATTAACAATTTTATTTGTGGTACTAGTTCTCATAATTTAGCCGCTGAAAAACAATTTAGATATCCAACTGAATATGGAGCTCCTAAACCTAAAACAGCCAATTTTACTGCTACTGGAGGAGCTAGTATTTTTGTCACTAATGAAAAAGATCAAATCAGGATTGAAAGTGCTACTATTGGTAAAGTAGTTGATTTAAAACAAACTGATGCTTATGATTTAGGAGCAGCTATGGCTCCAGCTGCTGCTGATACTATATATCGTCATTTAAAAGATACTAAAAGAGATCCTAGTTACTATGATTTAATCTTAACTGGTGATTTAGGTTTATATGGTAAACAAATTTTAATTGATTATATGGAGCAACGTTATAATCTTAATTTAAACCAAAATTATAATGATTGTGGGATTATGCTTTATGATTTAAAGACTCAAAAACAAGTAAATGCTGGTGGTAGTGGTCCAGTATGTAATGCTTTAGTTACTTATGGCTTTGTTTTAGATAAAATGAAAAATAAAGAATTTAAAAAAGTATTATTAGTTGCTACTGGAGCATTATTTTCGCCAACTTCTTTATATCAAAAAAGTACGATCCAAGCTATTGCTCATGCTATTAGTTTGGAGGTGGTAGAATGATGACTTATTTATATGCTTTTCTATTTAGTGGTTTAGTATGTGCTATTGGTCAAGTTATTTTAGATAATACTCGTTTAACACCTGGTCATATTACTAGCTTATTTGTGGTCTTAGGAGCTTTCCTTGATATTTTTAATATTTATGACCGAATTGTACTTTGGGCTGGTGGTGGTGCAATGGTACCAATTACTAGTTTTGGTCACTTATTAATTCATGGCGCTTTAGTTAAGGCTAGGGAAACTGGCATTATGGGTTTAGCTACCGGCATGTTTGATTTAACCGCCTCAGGTATTACCTCCGCTATTATCATTGCCTTCTTCATGACTGTTATCTTTAAATCTAAAAACTAAAAAATCCTACTAGTAGGATTTTTTTGATAGTTCAATAATTTTATCCATATTATCATCTTTAGCCATAATGTTTTTAATCATGGTTTTACATTTTTCACATTTATATATTATTTTATATGTATCCTTAAATTTCTCAAATCCAATAGGTTTTAATATTCCTCTACAACTATTTTGCCTATCTCCTGGATTAATATCGACATGCTTTGAATATAAACAATAAGGGCAATGATCTCTAGCCGTATATTCTAAAGGGTCAACTTGTTGATGACAGATTTCACACTTAAAACCTTCATCGAGCATTCTAAATTTTTTCATGGTTTCACCTATGGAAATTATACCATAATGTTTTCTATCTATGGTATAATTATTTTGGATTTAAGGATGTGTTAAGATGAACTATATTGTCACCATCAATCAATTTGAAGGTCCACTAGATTTATTATTACATTTAATTAAAGAAGCCCAAATTGATATTTATGATATTTCAATTGAAGATATAACTAAACAGTATTTAGATTATATTAGAGCCATGGAACAATTGAATCTATCGATTGCTTCTGAATATCTAGTTATGGCTGCTGATTTAATTGAAATGAAATCAAGATCATTACTTCCTAATAAAAATGAAGCAACCGAAGATGAATATGAAGAAGATCCAAGAGAAGCTTTAATAAAAAAACTATTAGCATATAAAAAATATAAAGAAGTATCTAGTGAGTTTAAAAAGTTAGAAGAAAATAGGCAACAAATATATACTAAATTATCTTCCTTAAATCAGTATATTAAAGGTAATGTTTTACCTACTAATGAAATGGGAATATCTGTTTTATTAGAAGCTTTTGAACGTTTCCTTGAACGTCAAAGGCTAGCTAAACCATTAAAGACTAAAGTTACTAAAAAAGAAATCAGTATTGATGATCGTTGTCGTCATATTAAAAAAATTTTAATGCTGAAAAAGGAAGTACCATTTTCATCATTATTTGATATAATAAGTAAAGATTATGTGATTGTTACCTTTTTAGCAATTTTAGAAATGGCCCAAAAACGAGAATTAATTATTATTCAACATAAACATTTTGATGATATTATCTTAAAGTTAAGAGGAAGTGAATAAGATGAGCAAATTAGCTGTTTTAGAAGGACTACTATTTGTTGTTGGTGAAGATGGTTTAACTTTAGACCAATTATCACAAATTCTAGAAATAAATGCTGAAGAAGCAAAAGCCTTATTACAGACTCTAAAACAATCATACGATGATGAAAATAGGGGCATAACGATTAACTTTTTAGGTAATACCTTTAAATTGACTACTAAACAAGAACATAAAGATTATTATCAAAAATTAATTGAAAATCCAACTACACATACTCTAAGTCAATCAGCTCTTGAAACTTTGGCTATTATCGCGTATAATGAACCTATTACCAGAGTGGCGATTGATGACATTAGAGGTGTCAGTAGTAGCCAAATGGTTAGAAAATTGGTTGCTAAAGGGTTTATCAAGGAAGTAGGTCGTTCAGATTTGCCAGGTAGACCAATTCTATATAAGACTACTGATGAATTTTTAGATTATTTTGGTTTAGCTAGTAAAGATGAATTGCCACCAATTGATGAATTAATGGCTAAAGATGAAGAGGAAGATACTGAATTAGATCTCTTTCATTCCAATTATAAAGAAGTCTAATTCTTTTACGCCAGTGTGGTGGAATTGGTAGACGCACCGGACTCAAAATCCGGCGGGCCTAAAACTCATGGGGGTTCGAGTCCCCCCACTGGCACCAATGCTGACTTAGCTCAACCGGTAGAGCAGCTGAATCGTAATCAGTTGGTTGGGGGTTCAAGTCCTCTAGTCAGCACCAGATATGCTAATAACAAATAGATTGTAACTTGACATGGTGCAATCTATTTTTTTATTTATATGTAAAGTCCAGCTTTTTAAAATTCAGAATATGATAATGCTATAGACTTTTTAGAAGAAAAATTACCATTATTGGATTAAATGATAGAGAAATTCATACAATAAAATTAATATTAATCCAAAACCTAATTCTTTACTAAGACTAGCTATTCATATTAAAAAAGTTAATGCTAAAGATCAATAAAAGAACAACTATTAAAAAAATTTAAACGAAAAGGTTTTATAGCAGTTGAGTGGGGCGAAGTTATTCATTAATATCAAAAAGGTTATGTTTTTGACATAACCTTTTTGATTGTCCCTAGTAACTAGACTATCGGGTTATTTTATTATATAATATAATTGAGGGGGGATATATTATAGAGAAGGGAGCATTTAGGTTGACTCCTAAAAAGATAACTGTTTTAGGATCTTTTAGGAGACACTATAATGAAATCTCCGAAGATATCAAAACTTTTAATGACCTAGGTATTGAAGTTTTATCACCTAAGATATCAAAAATAATTAATCCTGGTGAAGAATTTGCCATTTTAAAAAGTGATAAAGGTTCACCTAAAGAGTTAGAAGATCGTCATTTATCCCAAATATTATTATCAGATTGTGTATATGTCTGTAACCCAGAAGGTTATATTGGTATCACCGTAGCTTTTGAAATTGGTTATGCACTATCTCAACAAATCCCAATATTATTTAAAGTAAAACCCCAAGATTTTACAATGAGCTTATACTGTGATGGAACTTATACCCCTCAAGATGTTGCTAGTTTTAGCAAAGTACTTAAAAGATAATATATTGATTTGAAAGTAGGATTGTTTTATGAACAAACAAGTATTGCTATTGTCTAAATTAAGTAACAAATCATCAATTAGTGAATTACAAAAATATATAGAAGCGATAAATCAAATTAGAGGTTTTGATGATGAGGACGTTGAAGATAAATTTCATTTGTTAGTTGAAGAAATTGGTGAATTAGCTAAAGCTATTAGAAAAGAAATAGGATTAAAGATTGACATTAGCAAATCAGCTAATTATAATATGATTTCTGAAGAGTTAGCAGATATCTTATCATATATATTGGATATTGCTAATAAATGTAATGTCGATTTATTCAATGCTTTTAAAGAGAAGGAAAAGCGTAATATCGAACGTTTTTGGGAAAAGAATCAAGTTAATTAAAGAGGTGGATTATGACCTACATTGAAAGGCACGAAAATGAAGAATTAAAAATTTATTTTAAAATACTTTGTGACGATGATTATCCATCATTTATCGAAGATTATATTAATACTAACTCAATGCAAAGATTAAAGGGTATTGGTATGTTTTGTGGTGCAGATTATCAAAAATTACCAGCCCTCAATATTAAATATTGGTATTCTAGATTAGACCATAGTATTGCCTGTGCTTTAATGGTATGGCATTTAACACATAGTAGAAAGCAAACTTTAGCAGCTTTATTTCATGATTTAGGAACTCCAGCTTTTAGTCATTCGATTGATTTTATGTTAGGGGATACGTTTATTCAAGAAAGTGCTGAGCGTAATGTAAAAGAAGTTTTAAATAATGCGACTGATATTAAATTATTATTATGGCGTGATAATATTGCTCTCGATGATGTCAATGATGTTTCCAAATATACAATTGGTGAAAATGCTAAACCAAAATTATGTACTGATCGTTTAGATGGAATATTGATAACCGGTCTATTATGGGGACAATTTTGGACGATTGATGATATTAAAGAAATATATTCAAATCTTGCTATCGATATTAATGAAGAAGGTGAATTAGAAATAGCTTTTAGTGACTTATCTATTGCTGAGAAATTTTATGAAGGGGCTTATAAATATAGCATTTTACTTCAACAAAATGAAGATAAACTAAGTAGACAATTATTAGGTGATATTGCTAAAAAAGCTATTAATAGTAAACTACTTACTATTGATGATTTATATTGCTTGTCAGAAAAAGAGGTAATTAAATTAATTGAGCAAAGTGATAATCTCGAATTAATTGAAATGTGGAATGCTTTTAAAGATACTACTTGTATCTATCGAAGTGATGCTGAAGTAGAAGATAAATATTGTATTTGTTTTGGCGGAAAAAAAAGATATGTTAATCCTTTATGTAGTATTAATGATGAAGTAGATCGTATTACTAATCTTTCAAGTAAAGCTAAAGAATTATTAGATCAATATATAGATTTTAAAGATTCACCATATGCATATATCAATTGTAAAAGATATAAGTTGTAAATATTTTTTAATTATAATATAATAAAAGACAAGTGAAGCTGTTAGGTGGTAGGAAGATATGAAGATTTATTTTGATTTGGATGATGTTGGTAATGAATTTTGGAAAAAATTGTTTGCCATCTATAATGAAGAAAATAATGACAATTGCAATTACTTAGAATGTGAAATTCATTTAATTGAAGAGTTAGATGGAATTAAAGCTGACAAAAAATATTTTCGGAAATTACTTGCCCGCAAAGGTTTATTTATGGATTTGGAACCTATTCCTGGTTATGTTGAACTTATAAAAAGATTGATAGCTGAGGGTTATGAAGTAAGAATTTTGACCTTTCCACAATGGCATAGTAAGCATTGCATGAATGAAAAGGTAGCATGGATTAAAAAACATCTTCCGTTCTTTGATCTCAATAATATTATCTTTACTAAATTAAAAGGCGATGTTAGTGGTCCAAATAAAATATTGATAGATGATAATCCATTTAATTTACAAGATTGGGAAGATAATGGTGGTATAGGAATAGGTTTTGGTAAAATTAAATATACTCAAAAATGGCCTGGTTATAAAGTCGATAATTTTGATGATTTATATGCCTTAATTAAACAAATAGAAAGAGAAAAATTAGGAGGAAAATAGGACTTATGTAAGTTCTTTTTTTTATGCCTTTTCATATACTTATAATGAATAAAATACTAAAGGAGGACTAACTATGGAAACGCTTAAAGTTTCATCTAAATCTAATCCTAATTCAGTGGCTGGGGCATTAGCTAATGTATTTCGTGAGAAAGGGGTTGTTGAAATCCAAGCTATCGGTGCAGG
>DBPJ01000014.1:47615-50577 GCA_002304855.1 Caryophanales bacterium UBA1423
CCTAAAATAAGACAATATTTTGATATTTAGCCAAAGGAGACTTTCCCCATTTTATCGACAAATATGTGGCTACGAAGACCTTACAAAGATTAGCGGGTATAGGTTTTTTATGTGGTATAGATTATACCAAGTTATATGCCAATGAAATTAAATATTGGTATTCAAGGTTAGATCACAGTATTGGTTGTGCTTTAATAACATGGCCTTAACAAAAGATAAAAAACAAACTTTATGTGCTTTATTTCATGATTTAGGTACACCAGCTTTTAGTCATGTAGTTGACTTTATGTTTAATGATCCAACTAATCAGGCTTCTTCCGAAAAAAAGATATCAACTATTATTCAAAACTCAGATGAAATAATGTCCTATTTAAAAAGCGATGGTATAAGACCAGAAGAAGTAGATGATCCTATGCAATATTCAATTGTGGATTGTTATAAAAGATGAGAAAGATGCAGAAGTAATTGAAGCACTGCGTATGAGTATGTTATCTACTTTTTCTATAGAATCAGGACAAAAAGCTTGTCGGGCAATATTTCTTTCAAATAACCGATATGTTGTTGCTGAACCATCAGAACCATCTGGTGAAATATTAAGAAAAATTAAAAAAATGGCAAGTTCTATTGTTGCTTAACAGTATTCTTTTTTCACCAATTGACATAATAATATAATAATGTTAAACTTATTTCATAAATCGTTGATGGGGAATAGTAATAAAAATATTTATGATAGAGACCTAGTGGGTGGTGTAAACTAGGATAAAGTTTTTACGAATCAGCCCCGGAGTGGAATGAGGAAAATAAGTATTCATTCCCGGTAAAACCGTTATTAAAATTAAGTACATGATTTTTTCATGTAATTAGGATGGTACCACGATACATCGTTCCTAGCTAGCGAATGATGTATCTTTTTTATAAGGAGGATAGTTATGTTAGATATTAAAAGAATCGTCAATGATAAAGAAAAAGTAGAAAAAGCCTTACAAAAGAGGATGATTGATATCTCCTTGGATGATTTAGTCAACTGGTATCAAGAGCGTAATAAAGCTCTTGTCATGGTTGAACAATTAAAAGCTAATAAAAATAAATTAAATAAAGAAATTGGCGAATTGAAAGCCAAAGGTGAAGATATTAGTGATCTTTCAAAGAAGATGAAAAATACTAATAATAAAATTAATGAATTAGAATTACAACTAACTGAATTAGAAAATAAAATAAAAGATTTATTAGTTACTTTACCTAATATCCCCGATGATGATGTTGTCGCCGGTGGTAAAGAAAATAATGAAGTTATTAGCATCCAAGGTGAAAAGCCTAATTTTAATTTTAAACCTAAAAATCATGTTGATTTGATGACTGATTTAGGTTTAGTTGATTTTGAACGCGGTACAAAACTAAGTGGGCATGGTTATTGGATATATACTAATATGGGAGCAAGACTTGAATGGGCTCTAATCAATTATTTTATTGATACCCATCTTAAAAATGGTTATGAGTTCTTATTAGTACCACATATTTTAGGTGAAAAATGTGGTTATGCTGCTGGTCAATTCCCTAAATTTAGAGAAGATGTCTTTCATTTAACTAATGATGACGGCTTCCTATTGCCAACTGCTGAAACAGCTTTAGTCAACTATTATCGTAATGAAATCTTAGATTACCAAGAATTACCTAAACGTTTCTTCTCATATACGCCATGTTATCGTAAAGAAGCTGGTAGCCATCGTACTGAAGAAAGAGGTACAGTAAGAGGACATCAATTTAATAAAGTTGAAATGTTTGCTTTTACTACTAAAGAACAATCAGATGATATGCATCAAGAATTGATTAGAAATGGTGAAAATATCTTAAAAGGTTTAGGTCTTCATTTTAGGGTCTCAAAACTTGCAGCAGCTGATGTCAGCGCCTCAATGGCTAAAACCTATGATTTAGAAGTCTGGATTCCAAGTATGAATGAATACAAAGAAGTATCAAGTATTTCTAATGCTCGAGATTATCAAACTAGACGTGGTATGATTAGATATAAGAGTGCTGATGGTACTAATGAGTATGCTCATACCTTAAATGGTTCAGGACTTGCTACTTCAAGATTATTACCAGCGATTGTTGAACAATTTCAAAACGAGGATGGCAGTGTTACCATCCCCGAAGTATTAAGACCATATATGGGTGGATTATCTAAAATAACAAAATAAATATTGAAAGAAAAAAGAAGAGGAATTAATATAATTGTTTATTTCAAATCACTTTTTAATATATATAAATCCTCTTCTTTTATTTTTAATTCAAGTATTTTAGCTTGATATGGTTCCTTAATTATTCTTAAAAAATTTATATAGTCTTGACAATTATCATTATTAGTTATGAATGAGTCATTAGCAACATCATAAATACATTCATTAATTTGTGAAATTTTCGTTTTATAAAAATATTTTATCTTGAAAGAACCATTATCAAATTCAGAGGGAGAAATTATGAGTAGTAAACATTTATTATCTAGTTTAAGCTCCAAAGACCGACTAATAATTAGTTTAGCCTTTGGTTTGGATGGTCATGAGCCTAAACTCCAGTGTGAAATTGGTAGGGAACTTGGCGTTGCTCAACAAGTTGTTAGTAGGAAAATTAAGCGTATAATTAAAAAATTAGGATCTACTGCCGAAGCTAAAAACTTACAAGATTATATTTAAAAAGCAAGAATTATTCTTGTTTTTTTAATTTAAAATGTCAATAATTTATGCTATAATATGTATACTTTAAAGGAGGTGAAGAGTATGCAAAAACCAGATATGTTAAAGGCCAAAATTAGAAATAAGGAAGCTATTAAAATTCTTACTAATGAATATGAAATACCTAAACATATGAAAACCATTGGTGTCAATAAAAAATACTATATTGAAACTTATGGGTGTCAAATGAATGTCCATGATAGTGAAAAGATTAGTGCCATATTAGAAGATATGTC
>DBPJ01000014.1:50633-50881 GCA_002304855.1 Caryophanales bacterium UBA1423
CAAGAAGAAGTAGTAATTGAGAAAATCTTAGCAAAATATCATTGGGTTGATTTTGTTTTTGGTACTCATAACTTGCATACTTTACCTCAAGTTTTAGCAAAAGCTATAGTTCAATCTAATATTGAAATAGATGTTTGGACTAAAGAAGGCGATATCATTGAAAATGTTCCGGTAAAACGTGATAATCCATACAAAGCATGGGTTAATATCATGTATGGTTGTGATAAATTTTGTACTTATTGCATTGT
>DBPJ01000013.1:0-168 GCA_002304855.1 Caryophanales bacterium UBA1423
TTAGACCAATTAGAACTTAAAATGTTATTGGGAGGACCATACGATAAAAACAACGCTATTTTAGAAATCCATGCTGGTGCTGGTGGTACTGAAGCATGTGATTGGGGTGCTATGCTTTATCGTATGTATACTCGTTGGTGTGAACAAAAAGATTATGAAATTGAGGTT
>DBPJ01000013.1:253-16257 GCA_002304855.1 Caryophanales bacterium UBA1423
TATTGAAATAAAAGAGCAAGATTTAAAAATAGATGTTTATCGTAGTAGTGGTGCTGGTGGCCAAAGTGTCAATACCACTGATAGTGCTGTTAGAATTACCCACTTACCTACGAAAATAGTTGTTAGTTGTCAAAATGAAAGAAGTCAAATAAAAAATAAAGAGAAAGCTTTTAGTATTTTAAAAAATAAATTATATCAATTAGAATTAGAAAAAAAACAAAGGGAATTACAGAGTATTCAGGGTGAATATGTAAAAATAGAATTTGGTTCACAAATTAGAACTTATACTATGCATCCATATACAATGGTAAAAGATCATCGAACCGAATATAGCACTAGTAATGTTGAAGAGGTGTTAGATGGCAATCTTGATGACTTTATGGCTAGTTATTTAAAAGGAAAGAAATAACCCCAGTAATTCCCAATATAATTAAGTAATATAAATGCTATAATTGTTGTTAGTAAGGTGGTAGTATGGATTTAATTAAGATAAATAATGTTACTAAAACATATAAAAATGGGGTCACTGCTATTCAAGATTTAAATTTGACTATTGAAAAAGGTGAATTTATTTTTATTATTGGTAGTAGTGGTAGTGGTAAATCAACCTTAATTAAGATGTTATATCGTGAAGAAAAACCTACTAAAGGAAAAATTGTTATTGGTGGTATAGATGTTGCTAAATTAGTTAATCGTAAGGTACATATTTTGCGTCGTAAATTAGGAATTGTGTTTCAAGATTATAAATTATTACCTAGAGCTACAGTTTATGAAAATGTTGCTTTTGTTTTAGAAGTATTAGGTGAACCAAGTAACGAAATTAGAAATAAAGTATTGAAAGCTTTAGAATTAGTAGGTTTAAAAAGTAAAGCCAAATATTACCCAGAACAACTATCTGGTGGTGAACAACAACGAGTTTCTATCGCTAGAGCGATTGTAAATGATCCTAAGTTACTTATTTGTGATGAACCCACAGGCAATTTAGATCCAAAAACAAGTATGGGTATTATGGAAGTTTTAAAACGCATTAATGATTTAGGCACCACTGTTATTATGGCTACTCATAATAAAGAAATAGTTAATCATTTAAAGAAAAGAGTTATTGTTTTAGATGCTGGTCGATTAGTAAAAGATTATACAAGGGGAACTTACGATCATGAAATTGCTTAGGTTATTAGGTAGAAGTATTAGAGATGCTTTTAGAAGTGTTATTAGGAATTTTAGTTTAAGTCTAGCATCAATTTCATGTATAACCATAACTCTTATTGTTGTATCTATTGCGATGATAGCATCCTATAATGTTGATAATTTTACTAAATTAATGAAAAAAGATGTTACTATTGTAGCTTTCTTAGAAAATGATGTTACGCCAAAAGAAATAGAAGCAGTTGAAAATCAAATTAGATTAATAGTTAATGTTGATACTTATATCTTTCAATCAAAAGATGAAATTAAACAATTAATGCGAGAATCATCAGAAGTATTTAATCGCATTATGTCAGCATGGGATGAAAAAAGTAATCCATTACAAGATACTTTCTTAATAAAAGTATTAAATGTTGAAGAAATAAAAAACACCGCTAAAGAAATAGACGATATTAAAAATGTTAGTGTGGTCAAATATGGCGAAGGCATGATTGAAAAATTACTATCTATTTTTGATATTGTTGAAAAAGGAACAATTGGTTTAGTATTAGGTTTAGTATTAGTAACTGCCTTTTTAATCGCTAATACTATTAAAATTACTATTTTTTCTCGTCAGAAAGAAATAGAAATTATGCGTTTAGTTGGGTCTTCTAATATGGTTATAAAATTCCCATTTATTTTTGAAGGGCTATTCTTAGGTATTTTAGGATCTATTATCCCAATTGCTTTTTCAATATATGGTTATTATATTTTTTATCAAGAATTTGATGGTCAATTATTTTCACCTTTTTTAAGATTTGTCAAACCTGGACCTTTCATTTATTTTGTAGCTCTCATTCTACTTGGTTTAGGTATGTTTTTAGGTATGTGGGGTAGTGGGCGAGCAGTAAGGAGGCATTTGAAAATATGATGAGAAAAATATTTATTAATTTATTAATAATTTGCTTATTAATTCCAATGATCATTCCTCCCGTTCAAATAAAAGCTGAAACCCTAAATGATCTATATAAAGATTTAGAAAAATTAAAGAAGAATAAAGAAGAAAATATCAAAAAGAAAAATTTAACTCAAGGCCAAATTAATAAAGCTAAGCAAGATATTACTAGCATTTCTATCCAAATAGAAGAAGCCGAGTTAGATATTGTTAGGCTTGAAAAAGAAATAGTAGAATTAAATAAGGAAATAAAAGAAAGAGATAAAGAAATAAAAGACGTCATCACCTTTTTACAAATTTCTAAAGGAGAGTCTGAATATTTAGAATACATTTTTAAAGCTAGAGATTTTACTGATTTTATTTATCGTATAGCGATTACTGAACAATTATCTGATTATAATGATAAATTATTAACTAAAATGAATTTGATGATTAAGCAAAATGAGAATAAAAAACGAGAATTAAATGAACTAAAACAAAATTTAAAAGACCAACAAAATTCTTTAACACAAAAAATGCGCGATTTAAATAGAAATTTATATGATTTAAATGAAGCTAATGTCGATCTCAAAACTGAAATCGATGCTATGAATAAATTGATTAAAGCATATGAATCATTAGGATGTAAGCGTTATGATAATCTCAATAAATGTGCTAACATTCCCCTTGATTCTAAGTTTTCAAGACCAACAGCGCATGGTAAAGTTACTTCTAATTTTGGTTATCGAGGAAAAGTTTTACCTGGTGTTGATTCTTATCACCGTGGTATTGATATAGCTAATGGCGAGGGAACACCAATCTATGCGTCTGCTAATGGCCGAGTAGCAGTTCTTTATCCAAAACAATCTTGTGGTGGTAAAATGCTATTTATTCACCATATAGTTAATGGCAATCATTATACAACTGGGTATTTCCATTTATTATCAACTACGGTAAGTGTTGGCCAAAAAGTTACTCGTGGTCAACTTATTGCCTATATGGGTGGTGGTGATTCTACTAGAAGAAGAGTAGTAGATGGCAAAGTGATTGGTTATGATACATGTACTACTGGGGCCCACCTCCATTTCCAACTTAGTCGCGGTCATTATTTAGCACCTGGTGGTCCAAGTAATTGGGAAGCATATAAGAGTACAGCAGTTGATCCTCGTAATTATATTAGTTTCCCAGATGTTGGAGTAAAATGGTAAAAAATGCTTTATGATAAAGCATTTTTTTATGTTAAAATAAACACAAGGTGATAAATATGAATTTTCAATTGGTATCAAACTATGTACCAAGTGGCGATCAACCTAAAGCAATTCATGAGTTAGTTATGGGTCTCAATAGCAAAAAGAAACATCAAGTATTATTGGGTGCTACTGGTACTGGTAAAACATATACAATTGCTAATGTGATAGAAAAAGTAAATAAACCTACTTTAGTTATTGCACATAACAAAACTTTAGCCGGCCAATTGTATGCTGAATTAAAACAATTATTTCCCAATAATAGAGTTGAGTATTTTGTTTCATATTATGATTATTTTCAACCAGAAGCTTATATTCCAAGAACTGATACTTATATTGAAAAAGATTCATCAATTAATGATGAAATAGATGAATTAAGACATGCCGCTACTTCATCACTATTAAATCGAAGCGATGTAATTGTTGTTGCCTCAGTTTCTTGTATTTATGGTATTGGCGAAGTTGAAGATTATAAAAATAAAATGTTGACTCTACAAGTTAACGATCATATTGAAAGACAAGCAGTACTTAGAAAATTAATTGATATGCTTTATGAGCGTAATGACTTAGATTTTAAACGCGGTACTTTTAGAGTAAGAGGTGATTTGCTTGAAATAATACCATCTTATCAACGAACTACTGGAATTAGAGTGGAGTTTTTTGGCGATGAAATAGAACGAATTAGTGAAATAGATACTTTAACTGGTAAAGTAATTAGTGATAAAAAAGTAGTTAGTATTTTTCCTGCTAGTCATTTTGTGACTGATGAAGAAAAGTTAAAAGAAGCTATTAAAAGAATTAAAGAAGAACTCGAAATAAGGTTAGTTAAATTGAGAAGTGAAAATAAATTATTAGAAGCTGAACGTTTACAACAAAGAACTAATTATGATATTGAAATGTTAACGGAAACTGGTTTTTGTAGTGGAATTGAAAATTATTCAAGACATTTAGCTTTAAGAGGCGAAGGGGAAACCCCAACAACCTTAATAGACTTTTTTCCCGATGATTATTTATTAGTTATTGATGAATCGCATGTTACCATTCCCCAAATTAGAGGTATGCATAATGGTGATCGCTCAAGAAAAGAAGTATTAGTTGAATATGGTTTTAGATTACCAAGTGCACTAGATAATCGCCCATTAAAATTTGAAGAATTTGAACAAAAAATTAATCAAGTTATATATGTATCAGCTACTCCTGGTGATTACGAATTAGAGAAAGTAAATCATCAAGTAGTAGAACAAATCATTAGACCAACTGGTTTATTAGATCCTACTGTTGAAGTAAGAAAAGTAGAAGGTCAAATAGATGGTGTTATTGATGAAATCAGAAAAAGAGTAGCAAATAATGAACGAACTTTAATTACTACTCTTACTATCAGAATGGCTGAAGAATTAACTGCTTATCTAAAAGATATTGATATTAAAGTGGCTTATCTACATAATGAAATTAAAACTTTAGAACGGTTAAAAATAATTAGAGATTTAAGATTAGGTAAATATGATGTATTAGTAGGAATTAATCTATTAAGAGAAGGGCTTGATATTCCTGAAGTTAGTTTAATAGCAATCTTAGATGCTGATAAAGAGGGATTTTTACGAAGCAGTAGAAGTTTAATTCAAATTATTGGTCGCTGTGCCAGAAATGTTAATGGTCATGTTATCATGTATGCTGATCAAATAACTGATAGTATGAGAATAGCCATCGATGAAACTAATCGTCGCCGCGCTATTCAAGAAAAACATAATCAAATTAATAATATAGTCCCTAAAACTATTATTAAAGAAATTAGAGAAGTTATTTCAAATAAGATTGATGATAAGGAGCCAACTAAGATTATGAAAAAACCTAAGGAATTAAAGACAATGGTTGAGCAAATTGAGAAAGAAATGAAAGACGCAGCACGCAAATTAGATTTTGAAAGAGCTATGCAACTTAGAGATATATTATTTGAATTAAAGAGCGAGCTATGAGACGATTTAAAAAAATATATATTGAAATAACTAACATCTGTAATTTATCGTGTCCTTTTTGTCCGCCTACTAATCGAAAAAAAGAAATAATGAAATATGATGATTTTAAGACTATACTTCATAAAATAAAACCTTATACTGATTATATTTATTTACACGTTAAAGGTGAACCCCTATTACATCCTGACTTTGATAAAATATTATCATTATGTGGACAATTGAATATTAAAATTAATTTAGTAACTAATGGTAGATTAATAAAAAAACAACAAGCATTATTATTAAGTAGTAAATCGATAAGACAAATTAATTTTTCAATGCATAGCATTAATAATGAAGATCTTGCTACTATTAGTGATATTATTAATTTCACTAAGGTAGCTCTATCTAAAACTAATACTATAATTTCATATCGCTTTTGGAATCAAAATGTTATTAATATTAATGATAATATTTTTAGTATAATTAGAAAATCATTTAATATTGATGAACGTTTATATAATGATATTCAATACAAACAAAGTATTAAGATATTATCTAATTTTTATATTAATAAAGATGATCAATTTGAGTGGCCAGCCTTAACTAATAATAAATCCGATAGTCAAGGATTTTGCTATGGTTTAAAGGATCAATTAGCTATTTTAGTTGATGGTACAGTAGTACCATGTTGTTTAGATAGCGAAGGTATTGTTAATTTAGGTAATATTTTAAAAGAAGATTTAGAATTAATCCTAAATAAAGATAGAACTAAAAAAATAATAGCGGGTTTTAGAAATAATAAAATAGTTGAAGAATTATGTCAAAAATGTAGTTATCGAGATAGATTTAAATAATATGTCAAAAAGGTTAATTGCGGTAAATTAATTAACCTTTTTTAGGTTGATATTGTATAATTAAGATAGAGTATGGAGTGGACTATGCCAAGAAATAAAGGATTTACCTTGGTTGAATTATTAGCAGTAATAGTGGTATTAGCTGTTGTTTTAACTATAGCTGTACCTAACATCATAAAGATAATAGATAAAACAAGAATAGATGCTTATGTTAAAAATGAAGAAGTAATGGTAAAAGCGGCTAGAATGTACTTGGTTAATAATACTTCATTGTTACCAAACAATATAGGTGATACTACGGAAATAACGCTTGATGATTTAAAAAATAGTAAGTTAATAGATAGTATTAAAGATCCTAAAGATAAAGATGACTGTAATGGTTATATATTAGTAACTAAAATAGGGGAAGATGAATATGATTATAGCCCTCATTTAAATTGTGAGGGTGATATAGGAAGTTCTACTGAAGATGGATTAGTTGGTTATTGGAAATTAGATGGGAATGCTTTAGATTATTCATTAAATAATAATCATGGAACGATCTATAGTGCAATACCGACAGCTAATAGGTTTGGGATGTTAGGAACCGCTTTAGAGTTTAATGGTATAGATGCTTATGTACAACTAGTCGCTAATTCTGAATTACTTTTAGGTGCTAATCCTAATGAATGGAGCTATTCGTTTTGGTTTAAAAAAGGACCTAATAGTACCAAAAGAGTTTTTATAAGCAATTATGATAGTGATAATAGTGATTCGTTAATTGGTATTTGGGCTGGAGTAAATGCTAGTTCTGGTAGTGGAAGAGTTTTTATAAATGTTAGAGGTTCTGGTGCTCCCGATTATATGCATGCTCCTGCTGGATATAATTATAATGATAATCTTTGGCATCAAATGGTTGTGTCAGTAAAAAAGGGTGAATTTGTTAGAGGTTATGTCGATGGTATTCAATTTGCTAATAGTTCAATTGGAACTGCTGATTATATTGATAATGCTCCAATAAGAATAGGGGCACTGCGATATTATGATGACTTTTTAGAATTTTTAGATGGTTGTGTCGATGAGGTTCGTATCTATAATAGGGCGCTAAGTAACGAAGAAATAATATATAACTATGATGTAGGAAAATATAGAGAACAATAAAATACAGATATAACTTATATCTGTATTTTGTTTTTGGTATGATATAATATTAATGCGAAAGAGATGATAAAATGGATAGAATTATTGTTAAAGGGGCAAGGGAAAATAATTTAAAGAATATAAATGTTGAAATTCCTAAAAATAAACTAGTGGTTATGACTGGTATTTCAGGTAGTGGCAAAAGTAGTTTAGCATTTGATACTATCTATGCTGAAGGTCAAAGACGTTATATTGAATCACTTAGTGCCTATGCTCGTCAATTTTTGGGTGGCATGGAAAAACCTGATGTCGATAGTATTGAAGGCTTAAGTCCAGCTATTAGTATTGATCAAAAGACTACTAGTCGAAATCCAAGATCAACCGTAGGTACTGTTACCGAAATATATGATTATTTAAGATTATTATTTGCCCGTATTGGTGTACCATATTGTCCGGTTCATAAAATTCCTATCTCAAGTCAGAGTATTGAAGAAATGGTCAATAAAGTTCTTGAATATAAAATAGATAATAGATTGATTATATATGCCCCTATTGTTAGGGGGGAAAAAGGAACCTATAAAGATTTGTTAGATAATCTTCGTCGTGAAGGTTATGTTCGAGCACGTATTGATGGTGAGCAATATGATCTAAGTGAAGATATTAATTTAGATAAAAATAAAAAACATAGTATTGATGTGGTTATTGATCGTTTAGTGTTAAAAGAAGATATTAGAAGTAGATTATATGAATCAATTGAAACTGCTACTAAACTATCACAAGGAAAAGTGTTAATTGATATAATGGGGGATAAAGAAATATTATTTTCTGAAAAATTTGCTTGTCCTCATTGTGATTATTCATTACCTGAATTAGAACCACGTATGTTTTCATTTAACTCACCATATGGTGCTTGTTTAGATTGTAAAGGTTTAGGCTTTAAAATGGAAATTGATGAAGATTTACTCATTCCGGATAAAAATTTAAGTATTAAACAAGGGGCAATTATTCCATTAAATAGTGAAGATACTTTAAATATTTATTATCAACGATTAGAGAGTTGTTGTAGGTACTACCATATTGATATGGATAAAAAAATAAAAGATTTAACTAGAGATGAATTAGATATTATTTTATATGGCAGTAAAGATAAAATAAAATTTAATTTTAAAGCTAGAAGTGGCAATATATTTAATAGTAGCAATTATTTTGAAGGTATCATCAATAACTTAGAACGACGTTATATGGAAACGGCTAGTGAATTTATTCGCAATTGGATTGAACAATTTATGCGCGAAAATACTTGTCCTACTTGCCAAGGTAAAAGACTTAATGATAATATTTTATTCGTTTATATCGATGGTAAAAATATATATGATATTACTAAATTAAATGTTAGAAATATTATGAATTTTTTTGAAAATATAAAATTAACTAAAGAACAAACGGAAATATCTTCTTTAATCATTAAAGAAATTAAAGAAAGATTAACTTTCTTAATTAATGTTGGTTTAGATTATCTAACCTTAGATCGTAGTGCGAGTTCATTATCAGGAGGCGAATCACAACGTATAAGACTCGCTACTCAAATTGGATCAAGACTAAGTGGTGTTTTATATGTCCTTGATGAACCAAGTATTGGATTACATCAAAAAGATAATCAGCGATTAATTGAAGCCTTACTCGATATGCGTGATTTAGGTAACACGTTATTAGTAGTTGAACATGATACTGAAATGATGATTTCAGCTGATTATCTAATCGATATTGGTCCAGGAGCAGGTGATGCTGGTGGTTATGTCATTGCTGCTGGTACACCTGAAGAAGTAATGAAAAATAAACATAGTTTAACAGGTCAATATTTAAGTGGTGAAAAGCAAATTGAAATACCTCAAAGAAGAAGAAAAGGAACTGGTAAATATCTTAAAGTTATTGGTGCTAAAGTTAACAATTTAAAAAATATTGATGTTACTTTCCCATTAGGTAAGTTTATTTGCGTTACGGGTGTTTCTGGTAGTGGTAAAAGTAGTTTAGTCAATGAAATATTATATAAAGGAATTAGTAATAAATTATATGATAATAAAGAAAAGCCTGGTGACCATAAAGAAATTATTGGCTTAGAAAATATTGATAAGGTCGTCAATATTACTCAAGAACCAATTGGTAGAACTCCTCGCAGCAATCCCGCTACTTATACTGGTGTCTTTGATGATATAAGGACAGTATTTGCGGCCACTAAAGAGGCCAAACTAAGAGGATATAATAAAGGACGCTTTTCATTTAATGTTAAAGGTGGTCGTTGTGAAGCGTGTAATGGTGATGGGGTAAAGAAAATAGAAATGCATTTTTTACCAGATGTTTATGTTATTTGTGAAGTATGTCATGGTACTAGGTATAATCGCGAAACATTAGATATCAAATATAAAAATAAAAATATTCACGACATTTTAAATATGAGAGTTGACGAAGTTTTAGACTTCTTTAGTAATATACCTTCACTTAAACGAAAATTGACAGTACTTCAGGAAGTGGGTTTAGGATATATAAAATTAGGGCAAGGGGCTC
This sequence comes from Caryophanales bacterium UBA1423, assembly GCA_002304855.1. Taxonomy (GTDB): domain Bacteria; phylum Bacillota_I; class Bacilli_A; order RF39; family UBA660; genus UBA660. Next base: position 10,050 of record DBPJ01000013.1, read on the forward strand.
CAACTTTATCAGGTGGCGAAGCAAGTAGAGTAAAATTAGCTAAGGAATTACAGAAAAAACCAACTGGTAAAAGTATCTTTATTTTAGATGAACCAACTACTGGTTTGCATACTGATGATATTAAAAGATTACTTGCAATTTTAAATAAAATAGTAGATAATAATGATACAGTAATCGTCATTGAACACAATCTTGATGTTATCAAAGTAAGTGATTATATCATTGATTTAGGTCCAGAAGGTGGCGATTTAGGAGGAGAAGTTATTGCTACTGGTACTCCTGAAGAAGTAAGTAAGGTCAAGGAATCATATACTGGTCAATTTCTACGCAAGCTCATTAATAAATGAGGTGGTTAAGTGAAAATCTTTGTTGTTCATCATAATAAACTACAAATTAATCGCTTTGTTGAATGGTTAATGTATTTATTTGGTCATACTTTAGTGTTAGCGATTGTATCAATGTTATTTGAATCATTATATATTGATAATTCATATTTGGGATTATATGGTTTATTAGCTACCATTATTATTTCCGTCTTAAATGTAACGATTAAACCGATATTAGTATTATTGACTCTTCCAATTACTGGGCTTACCATGGGATTATTTTATCCGTTTGTTAATGTAATAATTTTAAAAATAGTTGATATTGTTTTAGGAAGCCATTTTACTTTAAAAGGGACATGGATTCCTTTCTTCATTGCTCTTTTAATTTCAACGATGAATATTATTATGGAGTTTTTTGTCATTAAACCATTACTAAAGAGAGGGGAAATAATATGAATGGTGTTGCCCTTGATCTAGGTATCATTCAGATTCATTGGTATTCAGTCTTTTTATTTTTAGCGCTTTTAATTGGTGGCACCTTAGCTATCAATGAAGGTCGCAAATATAACATTGTTGATGATTTTATCATTAACTTAATATTTTGGGGTGTCCCCATTGGGGCCATTGGTGCTAGATTATACTACGTTTTATTCAATTATCAATATTATCAAGATAACCCAATTGATATTTTAAAGATATGGGAGGGTGGATTAGCTATCCATGGGGCCCTTATTGCTGGAACCTTATGGGTAATAGTGTATACAATAAGATATAAGGTTAATACCTTTAGAATGCTCGATATTGCTGTTGTCAGTATGTTGTTAGGGCAAGCTGTTGGTCGATGGGGAAATTTCTTTAATCAAGAAGCCCATGGTTATGAAGTTAGCCGTTCTTTCTTAGAAAAATTATATATTCCCGGATATATAATTGAAGGTATGAATATATATGGTAAATATTATCATCCTACTTTTTTATATGAATCATTATGGTCATTTGTCGGTTTTATTTTCTTAATTATATACCGCCATTATAAATATTTAAAAATAGGCGAATTAACTGGTATTTATTTAATGTGGTATTCAGTTGGTCGTTTCTTTATTGAATATTTAAGAACTGATAGTTTAATGTGGCATGACTTTAGAGTTGCGCAAATTGCCTCAGTCATCTTGTTTATAATCGGTTTAATTATTGTTATTGTTAAGAAGCGTGGATCGCGTTTTGATAATTTATATCATGGAAAGGAGTTAAAAGATGAAATTAAATTTTGATGTCATTATTATTGGTGCTGGTGCAGCAGGGATGAGTGCTGCTATCTATTTAAAAAGATTTAATGTTAATTTTGTTATGATCGAAAATAATGCCCCTGGTGGTCAAATCAATAGAACAGCTAAAGTTGAAAATTATCCTGGTGCTGATATTATTGGTGGTCCTGAACTAGCAATGAAGATATTCCAACAAACTCAAAATTTAGGCATTGAATATCGTTATGGTGATGTCTATGAAGTTAAAAAGGAAGATGATCATTTTATAGTTAAAACTGATGTTGAAGAATTGACTTGCAAAGCAATTATTATTGCTACTGGCCGCCGTTCAAAATATTTAGGGGTCGAAAATGAAACTAAATTAGCTGGTAAAGGTATAAGTTGGTGTGCTTTATGTGATGGCCCATTCTTTAAAGAAAGAGAAGTAGTGGTCATCGGTGGTGGTAATAGTGCTTTAGAAGAAGGTTTATATTTAGCTGAAATATGTAAAAAGGTAACAATTATTCATCGCCGTGATACTTTTAGAGCTGACAAAGTTGCCCAAGACAAAGTACTTAATCATCCTAAAATAGAAATTATGTTTAATAGTGAAGTAATTAGATTTAATGAAAAAAATGAACGATTAAATAGTGTTACCATAAAAGATAATAAGACTGATGAAGAAACAATTATCCCTTGTGAGGGAGCATTTATCTATATTGGCTTTGGTCCAATGACTGATATGGTAAAGCCCTTCAATGTTACTGATGAACAAGGTTATATTATTGTCGATGAAAATCAACGTACCAAAGTCCCTTACCTATATGCTTGTGGCGATGTTACTAAAAAAGAGTTATATCAGATTGTAACTGCTACTGCCGAAGGTGCTAAAGCCGCTATGGCTGCAATCAAGGATATATCAAAGTAAAAAAACAACCTTTGGTTGTTTTATTTTCTTTTCATGTATAATATTATAGTGAGTGGTGATTAGGATGAATAAGAAAGTAGTTGTTTTGGGTGGTGGAACTGGATTATCGGTTCTTTTAAGTGGCTTAAAAGAATTACCTTTAGATATCACTGCGGTTGTTGCGGTATCTGATGATGATAGTTCAACCGGAAGACTTAGAAGAGAATTTAATATTCCGGCCCTTGGTGATCTCAGAAATGTCATGATTTCATTATCAGATGCTGCCCCAATTTTAAAAGAGTTATTACAATATCGTTTTAGTACGACCAGCGATTTAAATGGCCATCCAATTGGTAATCTATTATTGACAGCCTTACTTGATATTAATGGTAATTTAGTTGATGCTATTAGTTCATTAAGTAAAGTACTAAATATTAAGGGAAAAGTTTTACCTTTAACTGAAGATTATGTTACTTTGATAGCTGAAACTGAAGATGGTGAAATTATTGAAGGTGAATCACGTATTACTAAAGCTGGTAAAAAAATAAAGAAAATTTATTATAAAGAACAACCTAAAATTGTACCAGAAGTTATCGAAGCTATTAATGAAGCAGATTTAGTTATTTTGGGAATAGGAAGCCTTTATACTAGTGTTATTCCTAATATTTTATGTGATGAAATGAAAGAAGCTATTATTAGTTCACCAGCTAAAAAGATGTATATATGTAATATTATGACTGAACATGGTGAAACTGATAATTTTAAAGTTAGTGATTATATTAGAATATTAAATAATTATATTGGTCAATCATTTTTAGATATAATTATTGTCAATACTGAAATGGTTGAACAAGAAATATTAGATCGTTACATGAAATTAGAGAAGAGTGAACAAGTCATATTAGATGAAGAAAATATTGATATTGAATTAATTAAAGACAATTTAGTTGTCATTAATGATCAAAAAATGATCAGACATGATGCAATGCGGACTGCCTTTTTAGTCTTCTCATATTTAATTGAACGAAAGAGGTGATATAATGTCTTTTGCTACCTTAATTAAAAATGAAATAACTAAGGTTGATAATACAAAATCAGAAAGTATTGCTGAATTATCAGGTTTTATAAGTAACAATGCTGAAATCAGCCAAGATTATATTAGGGTATCAATTGAAAATGCTTCAACGACTAGAAGAATATTTAAATTAATCAAAGATCTATATGATGTAAGTGCTATTGTTACCGTTCGTAAAAATAAATTAACTAAACGTAATTTATATATATTGACTATCAAAGAAAAAAGAGACTTAATTTTAAAAGATTTATCGTTAATGACTGAAGATAATAAACAATTGATACTACCTAAGACTTATATCATAAGTGATGATGAAGAGAAGAAAGCATATTTGCGAGGCGCCTTTTTATCGTGTGGTAGTATTAATGATCCTAAAACTGCTAGATATCATTTAGAATTCATTGTTAACAATAAAGATAAAGCTATTTTTTTAAATAATTTACTTAATGAATTTAATCTTAATAGTAAAATATTTAATCGTCATAAAGGATATATGGTTTATATTAAAGAAGCTGAAAAGATTAGTGATTTTTTACGTATGATAAAAGCTTTTCAAGCAGTCTTATATTTTGAAGATATTAGGATATACCGAGATCATAAGAATATGACCAATCGCCTTAATAATTGTGAACAAGCTAATATTGATAAATTAATTAGTTCAGCTGAACAACAATTAAAAGATATTAATCTTTTAAAAGAACATATTGGTTTAGAATTGTTAGATGATAAAATAAGAGAAGTTTGTGAATATCGCCTTAAATATCCCGAAACTTCTCTCTTAGAACTAAGTGAAATTATATCGTTAGAAACCGGAAACCCTATAACTAAGTCAGGATTATATCATCGTTTTCGTAAAATTAAGGAAATGGCCAATAAAATAAAAAACACCTAATTGAGTATGCTACCTGTATAGTAGACAAGAAATAAAAAACCATTTCTTGTCTTTTTATAAAAGACAAATTCTATTAGAATTATAAAACTTAATCCAATCTTTAACAAGATGTATATATTCTTTCAAAGATGTGATATTTAACTATAGAGTGTTTCTCGCTTAAGATTGGCGTAGAAACTCTCTATAGGAGCATTATCTACAGGAGTAGCCTTTCTACTCATAGAAATTATAATTCCATTTGATTTGCAGATTTGCCGATATTCGGGAGATGTATACTGGGAATCCTGATCAGAAGTGAAGGATTATTCCAGATACATCTTTTTGTTTCTGGATAGCTTTATTAAGAGTTTGGATAACTAAATTATTATTGTAATAACTAATATTATAAGCAATAATATTTTTGGTATATAAATCCATTATGGCTGATAAATAAGCTCTTTTATTGTTGTGAATTAGATAAGTAATATCTGTTACCCATTTCTCATTAGGTTTGGTTGTTTTAAAATCTCTATTTAATAACTTCTCTTTTATATTTTCTTTTTCATGTTTTAATTGTACCTAAACTGATATTATGTTTTTTAGATAAGTACCTTATACTTTTTCCTTTTAAATATTCTTGGGTAATAATGTTTTGTTCTTCATCGGTGTATTTTCTAAATTTTTGCCCTTTCCTTGCCACAATAAAAGCACCTCCATATAGTAAATTTTATCATAAGTGGTTTTTTTATTTGTGTCTACTATATGAGGTGCATATTCTAACGATGTTTTTTATTTGGTTGAATAGTCACCGCATACAAGATGAACTGTATATACTATTTGTCCATCTTGTAATTTAGTATGAACAAAGCTGTTTTCAATATCACAATCTTTATTTGTTTTTGGATCTTTCAGTTTATTAGTAATGAAATCGCCATTATATAAGTTGGATAAACCGATAGAATATACTTCGCCTTCTGTCTTTGGCATTGAAGCAGCATTTGTTTCAGCAAATCTCTTAGCTGCTTCTAACATTGAGTCTTCTAATGCTTTATATTCTGGTCCATAATCTTTTTCTTTTCGGCAACCAACTAAAATGATGACAAACAATAAAATAATCAATATTTTTTTCATACCAATGCTCCTTTATTCTTATAATCATTATATCAATTGTTATTTTAAAAGTAAAGTAATTAAATTATTGGTATGTCAATGCATATTTATTTGTTAATATTACCAAAATATTACTGAATATGATGCATTTAGTCATTTGTGCTAAGGAAAGGTAATGAACCCAATGAGAAAAAAAGAAAAATATCAATATGGTTTTACTTTATTGGAATTATTAGCTGTTATTGTAATATTAGGCATAGTATTAACTATTGTCGTGCCATCAATCTCTAGAGCTATATTAGTAGCGCGTATAAAATTTTATGAAAATCAAGAAAATATATTATTAGCAACTGGCAGGTATTACTTTACTAGTGGTGGTCGCAATGTTTTACCTGAAACTATTGGTGATAAAAAGACAATTACCGTTAATGAACTTATTCAAGCTAGATATCTAAAAGAATTATTAGATGATCGTCATCGACCATGTAATTATGAACAAAGTTATGTTGAAGTAACTCGCCTAGCAGCAACCAATTACCAGTATTATGCTAGATTAGTATGTAATGAATATGACACTGCACTATCATATACTGACTGGAGTGATTGGCAAACGGAATATCCTAAGGGTGCCAATATTGAAATTCAAGAAGGTGATTTTTATAATTATCAAGAATTGAT
>DBPJ01000019.1:0-3136 GCA_002304855.1 Caryophanales bacterium UBA1423
TCATAGGAACGGGGCTTTAGACCTGTTTATGATAAAATTAGAAGGGAATATATAATAAAAAGCAAGTATTTATTTACTTGCTTTTGTTAATCGATATAAATTAAATGATGGTGGATTAAAAGATCTAATATTAATTAAGGAGGTACCTAATCCTGAGGATATGAAAAAGTCAGTATTATTGATATGATAATATGGTGCATAGTATTTTTTAGCTCCAGTAGGAGCAAATATTGGTTTAACACCCGGTATTCTAAATTGGCCATTATGTGAATGCCCTGCTAAAGCTAAATCAATAGGTAATTCTTCTAAAATATGGTCAATATAATCAGGTATATGCATTAAAATAATAGTAAATAGATTATTAATGGTTTCTTCATTTGGTTTTAAATAAGTAACTATAGGAGTTAAATCAATTTCTTTATTTGTATTTATACCTCCAATAAGAATAGGATCATAACCTTTATTGTAAATTAAATTATAGTCATTGTTTAAAAGGATAAAATCACTTTTAGTTAAAATATCGCTATAGGAAGGAAAATAAGCATCATGATTCCCTGTAACAGCATATTTACCTAAAGTAGCCTTAATATTATTTAATTCAGTACTTAATAAGTTAGTCATCTTAGTGGTTAAAATGGTGTCTTTGTCGATTAAATCACCAGTAAAGATAACAATATCGGGATTAATCTTATTAATTTCTTTAACAATTCTTTTTAATTGTTTATCTTTAATTGTTCGGCCATAATGTATATCACTTAGATGAACTATTTTAGTGCCATGGAAATTAGGAGATAATTTTTTGTTTTCAACCTTATATTCATATACGATTAAACGATTAGGTTCAAAATAATAAGTATAAATTACTATGAAAACAAAGATAATTAAAAACCACAATAATACCTTATATCTTCGACGTAACTTTATTTTTTTAATAGTCACTTTTTCACCTACTTTAAATAAGAAAATATTAATATTAAAACTAGGCAAGTATTATGAATAGTATGCATTATAATCGGATTTAAGATGTTATTGGTTTTATAGTATAAATAAGCAAAAGCTGCCCCTAAAGAACCGTAGGGAATAATGTAAAGTAATTCATATATACTTTTCATTGTACCCGCTACATGTAAACTACCAAAAACCAAACCACTCATAATTATATAAAGCCATTTATTGCTTAGTAAATGACGAATACTTTTTCTGAAAATTAATTCTTCAACAATTGGAGCAAAAATAGCGGTGGCAAAAAACATATATATAGGTGCTTTAGGAAATATCTCGCGGATAATCTGTTCATTACTAGCTATTTTAACTTTGGTAAATTGGGCAATAAGGATATTAGTAATAGTCATAATAGCTAAACCAATAATCCAGCATTTCATACCTTCATCGAGATAATCGCTAAAGTTTTCTTTAAAATTTTTAAGATCTTGCATGATATCTTTAAGATATAATTTAACTAATATTAGTAGAAATAATAGATCGCTAATTAATAAATATAACATTTTAGTTGTTTGTGATAAGTCCGTAATATCAATATTGAGAATTGATAAAGGAATAAAAATTATAACTGTATATATAAAATAAGATAAGAAAATACTAATATTTTTTTTGAATTGTTGGATATTATTCATAACGCCCTCCACTATTATATTATAGCATTATCTAAAATAATTTTGGGAAAAACTTGCTAATAATTAAATTTATTGTTATAATTTAAGTTAATGACATGCAAGAGTGGGAAAACCCACTCTTTATAATTGATTGGAGGCTCTTATGACAATTGAGAAAAAAGTTAAAGATTTAATTGAGAATGCATTAACTGAAAAAGGTTTTAAATTGATGCAAGTTACGTATACCAAAGAAAATGGACTTAATTTTTTACGGATTGTTATTGATAGAGAGGATCCTGTTAATTTAGATGATTGTGTGGCGGCAACTAAGATTGTCAATCATATTTTAGATAAAGAAGATATTATTGATGAACAATATATTTTAGATGTTTGTTCATATGAACGAGGAGGAAAATAAAATGGATAATCAAGAATTTATTAAAGCTTTAAATAATATTGTTGAAGAAAAAAAGATTGATAAGAATATTATCTTAGAAGCAATGAAATTAGCCCTTACTAGTGCTTATAAAAAGAATTTTAATTCATTGACTAATGTTAGAGTAGATATCGATAGTGATACTGGTGAAATAAAAGTTTATTCATGTAGGACAGTAGTTAAGAAAGTAACCGATGAAAATTTAGAGATTAGTGCTAAAAAAGCTAAGGAAATAGATTCAACTAAGAAAGTTGGCGATATAATATTAGAAGAAGTAACTCCTAAAGACTTTGGTAGAGTGGCTGCTTCTACTGCTAAACAAGTGGTTATGCAAAAAATTAGAGAAGCAGAAAGGGAAAGTATTGCTGAAGAATTTAAAGGCAAAGAAGAAGAAATGGTTACAGGCATTGTCTCTAGAGAAGATGTTAATAATTATTATATTGATTTAGGTAGAGCTCATGGTATTTTACCAAAAGATGAAATTATTCCAGGTGAAAAGATTGAAATGGGTTCTAATCTAAAAGTATATATTACTAAATTAGATGTAACTTCTAAAGGACTATTGATATTGTTATCAAGAAAGCATTATGGCTTTATAAAACGGCTATTAGAGCATGAAATTCCTGAATTGCAAGAAGGAATAGTCTTACTATATTCAATTGCTCGTGAACCGGGGGAAAGAAGTAAAGTAGCTGTTTATTCGGAAAATATGAAAGTAGATCCAGTAGGAGCATGTATTGGTAATCGCGGTGATCGCGTTAATCGCATCATGAAAGAATTAAATGGTGAGCGAATCGATATAATTAAATATGATAAAGATCCAAGTATTTTTATTGCTAATGCGCTAAGTCCAGCTAAAAAATTAAAGGTAGTGATTATGGATGAAGCTAAGAGGGAAGCATTAGTAATATCTGATACTGAAAATTTATCATTAGCCATTGGTAAAAAAGGTCAAAATGTAAGGCTAGCAGCTAGACTTACTCATTATCGTTTAGATGTTAAAAATAAAAAAGAAGCTAGTGAAATGGGAATAGTGTTTAAGGAGGAATAAGATGAAAAAGAAAAAGATTCCTTTAAGAACATGTGT
>DBPJ01000019.1:3199-7107 GCA_002304855.1 Caryophanales bacterium UBA1423
CAAAAAAGTAAAGTATTAAATAAATATCTGGAAGCAGAGATACCAGATAGTATATATGAGGAGTTACAGAATATAATTCTTAATCAATAGAAGAAAGTAGGTGATATATTATGATGAGTGTCTTAGAATATGCCATAGATATAAAAAGAACGGTTGAAGAAGTATTAGAAGAGTGCAAGAAATTAAATATCGATGTCAGCCGTAAAGAGGATATTTTAGATGAAGAAGCAATCATCATGCTTGATAATGCTTTTGCAACTACGACTGATGATGAAGTCGAAGAAATGATTGAAGAAGAAGTAGAATATGAAGAAGCTGTCAAAGCTATTATTAAGAAAAATAATATTGATTTTGATGTTAAAACAGAGAAGTTAAAGAAAAAGTCTCAAGATATCGATGAAAAAGAAGAATATGAAACTAAGCGTAAAGAGATGTATAAGCATAAAGAAAAATTAATGACTAATGCACCAACTGAAGAAGAAAATATTGTCTTATATAAAGAAGATATGACAGTTGGGGAATTAGCTAAAGCATTAAATGTTAGTGGTGTTGAATTAATTAAAAAATTAATGAATTTAGGCATTATGGTTAATGTCAATAGTAATATTAGTTTTGAAGATGCTGAAGTTGTCGTTTTTGAATACACTAAAGAACTAAAAAGAGAAGAAACCAGAGATGAAGCTAATTTTGAAGATTATGAAATTACTGATAAAGAAGAAGATTTAGTGGAAAGACCACCAGTAGTTACGATTATGGGACACGTTGACCATGGTAAAACGACTTTACTTGATGTTATTAGAAAATCTAATGTGGTAGCTGGTGAAGCCGGTGGTATTACTCAACATATTGGAGCTTATCAGGTAGAATATAATGGTAAAAAGATAACTTTTATTGATACACCTGGTCATGCAGCCTTTACTGAAATGAGGGCTAGGGGGGCTAGTGTTACTGATATTGTAGTATTAATAGTAGCGGCTGATGATGGAGTTATGCCTCAAACTAAAGAAGCAATTGATCATGCTAAAGCAGCTAATGTTCCTATTATTGTAGCGATCAATAAAATAGATAAATCAAATGCTAATCTTGAACGAATTCTTACTGAATTAGCTGAATATGGTGTTATTTCTGAAGAATGGGGTGGCGATACACTCGTCAATAAGATATCAGCTTTAAAAAATGAAGGGATTGACGAATTATTAGCTAACATTTTATTGATTAGTGAGATGAGTAATTTGAAAGCTAATCCTAATCGGTATGCAATTGGTACGGTTATTGAATCAAAATTAGATAAACATGTTGGTCCAGTAACAACATTATTAATTCAAAATGGCACTTTAAGATTGGGTGATCCAATTGTTGTTGGTACTACTTATGGTAGAGTTCGTACAATGAAAAATGATTTGCATCAAGATATTGTCGAGGCTTTACCATCAACACCAGTTGAAATTACTGGTTTAAATGATACCCCAGCCGCAGGGGATCGTTTCATGGCTTTTGAAACTGAAAAGAAAGCCAGGGCTATTTATGAAGCCAGATTAAAGAAAGAAAAAGATAAGAGCATTAAAGGTAATGTTCCTACTTCCTTAGATGATCTATTTGCGAAGATTCAAAGTGGAGCTAAGGAAATTAATGTGGTTTTAAAAGCAGATGTCAGTGGTAGTGTTGAAGCCATTAGGGGAGCTCTACAACAAATAGATGTTGAGGGAGTTAAAATCAACATTATTAGAAGTGGTGTAGGTAACATTACGGAAAGTGATATCGTGCTTGCTAATGCTTCTGATGCAATTATCATTGGATTTAATGTTCGCCCAACTAGTAAGACTTTAGAAGTAGCTAAAGAATATAATGTCGACATTAGACTACACAATATCATCTATAAAATTATTGAAGAAATAGAATTAGCGATGAAAGGAATGCTTGATCCTGAATATGAAGAAAAAGTATTAGGGCAAGCTGAAGTTAGAAAAATATTTAAATATTCTAAAGTTGGTAATATTGCTGGTTGTCATGTTATAAGTGGCGTTATAAAAAGAGATGGTAAGGTTAGACTAATTAGAGATGGCATCGTTATCTTTGATGGTAAGATAAATTCAATGCGTCGTGAAAAAGATGAGGTCAAAGAAGTTAAACAAGGATATGAATGTGGTATTACCCTTGAACGCTTTAATGATATTAAGGAAAAAGATATTATGGAAGCTTATGAGTTAGTGGAAATTAAACGATAGAAGGTGATAGCATGAGCATTAAGATGGAGCGATTAGGTAATTTATTTGTAAAAGAAATTAGTGAAATTTTAGCGACCGAAGTTAAGGATCAAAATATTGAATTTGTTACGATTACCGGAGCTAAAGTTACTAACGATTTAAGTTATGCTAAGGTCTATTTTACAGTTTTAGATGATACTAAGAAAGATATAGTTTTAAATGCTCTTAATAATGCTAGTGGTTTTATTCGTCGTGCATTATGTAATCGAATAGAACTTAGAAAAATGCCGGAAATTCAATTTGTCTATGATGAATCTGTTGCTTATGGTAGTAACATTGAAAGAATAATTAGGGATTTAAATAATAATTAAATATTGGTGATATAATGGATGGGATATTATTAGTTGATAAGCCAAGTGGTTATACTAGTAGAGATATAGTCAATATCGTTGGTAAACTATTAAATACTAAAAAGATTGGCCATACTGGTACTTTAGACCCAATAGCTACAGGAGTATTAGTCCTATGTATTGGTAGAGCCACTAAATTAGTTGATATCTTAGTTAATGATGATAAAGAATATATAGCTGAAATAACTATAGGGATAGAAACCGATACTTTAGATATAGAAGGTAAAGTTATTAAGCAAGTTAAAGTAAATGATATAGATAAAAAACAAGTAGAAGCAGTTTTAACTAATATGATTGGTGAATATGAACAAGAAGTGCCTATCTATTCAGCAATTAAAGTTAAAGGTAAAAAGTTATATGATTATGCTAGAAGTAATGAAAAAGTAACTCTACCTAAACGGTTAGTTAATATTAAAACGTTAGAATTAACAAATATTAAAGACAATATTTTGACAATTAAATGTCAAGTTAGTAAAGGAACATATATTAGAAGTTTAGTTAGAGATATTGGTTTAAAATTAGGATATCCTGCTTGTATGTCATCACTTAGAAGAATAAGACAAGGAATATTCAAGATAGAAGATTGTTATACGATGGAAAATATAAAAAACAAAGAATATAATATATTACGTATAACTGAGGCCTTAAAGAATTATCCTATTAAAGTAGTTGATGATAAAATGGCTAAGAAAATACTTAATGGTATGAAGTTAGATAAATTTTTTGATGAAGAACGAATATTATTAATTGATGAACAGAATGAAGCCTTAGCTATTTATGAACGAGATTCTAATGATAAAAGTAAAGTGAAACCGTTAAAAATACTAAAAACCACTTGATTTTTTATTATTTATTAGGTATATTATGTTAAGTAAATACCTTATCTTGGTTAATGAATCTCCAACTTTAACGAGGATAGGGCGAATATAAATTAGAGGAGGAATATTAATGGCATTAACTAAAGAACAAAAAAGCAAAATTACCAAAGAATTTGCTCGTCATGAAGGTGATACAGGTTCAGCTGAAATTCAAATTGCTATTTTAACGGCTGAAATAAATGCTTTAACTGAGCATTTAAATAAACACGCTCATGACCATCATTCAAAAAGAGGTTTATTACAAAAAGTCGGAAGACGTCGTAGTTTACTCAATTATTTAATGAAAGAAGATATTGTTAGATATCGTAATCTTATTAAAAAATTAAAATTAAGAAAGTAGGCACTCTTTTTTGAGTGCTTTTCCTTTTAGGATTTAGATAGATTAAAGGAGCGTTAACATGGATAAACAAGTATAT
>DBPJ01000018.1 GCA_002304855.1 Caryophanales bacterium UBA1423
ATAAGATTAAAAATCAATGCTAATCAAATTGATTATAATCTTATGGCTACCTATTGGCCCTATACCTTATCACAATTAACTAATGATGCACCATCTATTACTACCCTTGAAAATAATAATTTAACCATCGATAATAATCAATTGACTATCGATGTTATTAATAAAATAGAGCAAAATAAAATATTAAAGGTAAAAGATAAAATTGAAACTCTATATTCTTTATATGGTTTTAAAGATGTCAACATAAATACTAAGATTGATGAAAATCAAAGAAATGAAATAAAGCAAGCGATCAATGAAGATTTAAAAGTTAATCCAATAGTTGTTGAATCTAAAGATAAGGTTAATAAAAATATTATCTATGGTAATTTAATTAAAGAAAAACCCTATAAGATAAGTGATATTTTAAATGAGGAAAATGATATTATTATTGAAGGTTATTTATTTGGAGTTGATTATTTTGAATCAAGCAAAAACAATTTTAAAATAATTACCTTAAAAATTACTGATTATACCGATAGTATATATGTCAAAGTATTTACTAGAGATACTACTGAGTATGAAGATTTAAAAACTAAGTTACATGCTGGAGATTGGTTAAAAATTAGAGGATACACTAAAAATGATATATACTCTAAAGATTTAGTTTTAAATGCTAGAGATATTAATAAAATTGAACCTAAAGATGAAATAATAGATGATGCCCCAGAAAAAAGAGTTGAACTACATGCTCATACTCATATGAGTCAAATGGATAGTGTAGTAGGAGTAAAAGATTTAATTAAAAGAGCTAAAAAGTGGGGTCATAAAGCAGTTGCGGTTACTGACCATAATAGTTTACAAGCTTTTCCTGAGGCTTATAGTGAAGCTAAAGGGATTAAGGTTATTTATGGCGTAGAACTAACCTTAATTGATGATAGTATCGATATTATCTTTAGACCTGATGATAGTAAATTAAAAGATAACACCTATGTTGTTTTTGACTTTGAAACGACTGGTTTTAATGCTGGTGGTGGCGATACTATTATTGAAATCGGAGCGGTTAAATTACATGATGGTGAAATAGTTGATAAATTTTCTGAACTTATTAATCTAAGTAGAGAATTACCTGAAAAAATAACTGAAATAACCGGTATTACCAATAAGATGTTAAAAGATAAGCCAACTGAAGTTGAAGTGGTCAAAAGATTTATGGAATGGGTTGGGGATTTACCAATGGTTGCCCACAATGCTAAATTTGATGCTTCTTTCTTAGAAATGGCTTATCAAAAATATAATTTAGGTGAATTTAAAAATCCATTGATTGATACTTTAGAATTAAGTAGAACTTTAGATCCATCATGGGGTAGGCATAGCTTATCACACTTGGTTAAAAGATATGATATTCCGTTTGATGAAAGTAGCCACCACCGTGGTGTCTATGATGCTCAAGCAACCGCAATGATCTTTCATCAAATGATTAAAAAACTAACTAATCGTAATATCAATACCTTAAATGAAATAGATAATTTAGTTCCAAAAGAAGATATCCATAAAGTAGGTACAGGATATCATGTAATTTTATTAGCTAAAAATAATGTTGGTTTAAAAAACTTATTTAAGTTGGTATCATTAGCTAACACTAAATATTTATATAAAACCCCTAGAATCTTACGTAGTGAAATAATTAATCATCGTGAGGGATTACTCGTAGGTAGTAGTGGTTGTGGTGATGGTGAAGTTTTTGTTTTAGCGCGTAGTAAAAGTGATGAGGAATTAGCTAATGTTATTAATTTCTATGACTATGTTGAAGTGTTACCAATTAGTTCATATAATCATTTAATTCAAATGAGTGATTTTGCTAATGAAGCTGAATTAAAAGAACATCTTCAAAAGATTATTAGAGTTAGCATCGATAGTGGTAAATTAGTAGTAGCCACTGGTGATGTTCATCTGTTAGATGCTAAAGATAAGATATATCGAGAAATCATCATCAATCAAAAAGTACCCGGTGGTGGACGACATCCTTTAGCTCGTACTAATATTACTAATATTCCATCAGCTCATTTTAGAACTACTAATGAAATGTTAGCTGAATTTAATTTTCTTGATGAAGAGTTAGCTAAAGATATAGTCATTAGAAATCCTAATTTGATTGCAGATATGATCGAAGAAGTGGAAGTTATCAAAAAACAACTATATACACCTAAGATGGAAAATGCTGAACAAATCATAAAAGATTTAGTATATAAAGCGGCTAAAGAAAAATATGGTGATCCATTACCAACTATCATTGAAGAACGCTTAGAAAAAGAATTGACCGGTATTATTAGTGGGGGATATGATGTCATCTATTTAATTGCTGAAAAGTTAGTTAAAAAGTCAAATGAAGATGGTTATATAGTTGGTAGTAGGGGATCAGTNNTGTCCTAAATGTAAAACCACTATTTTTGAAATTGATGGTAAACCATTAGGAGCTAGTTATTCAAGTGGTTATGATTTGCCAGATAAAAAATGCGATTGTGGCCAAATGTTTAATAAAGAAGGTCAAGACATGCCATTTGCTACTTTCTTAGGTTTTAAAGCTGATAAAGTACCTGATATTGATCTTAATTTCTCGGGTGATTATCAAGCAAAGGCTCATGATTACACTAAAGAATTATTTGGTGAACAAAATGTTTACCGAGCAGGTACTATTGGAACAGTAGCTGATAAAACTGCCTATGGTTTTGTCAGGGGTTATATGGAAGAAAAGAATCTACACTTTAGACAAGCCGAAATAGAACGATTAGCTAATGGATGTGTTGGAGTCAAAAGAACTACTGGCCAACATCCAGGTGGCATTATTGTTATTCCTGATTATATGGATATTTTTGATTTTTCTCCTTATCAATACCCAGCAGATGAAATAAATGCTAGATGGTATACTACTCATTTTGATTTCCATGCAATCCATGATAATGTTTTAAAACTAGATATTCTAGGACATGATGATCCGACCGTCTTAAAATTATTACAAGACTTAACCGGAGTAGATATCTTAACTATTCCATTTGATGATAAAAAAGTATTGAGTATTTTTTCTTCACCTGATGCTTTAGGGGTAACAAAAGAAGATATTATGTGTGAAACAGGTACTTTAGGTATCCCTGAATTTGGTACTAGATTTGTCATTAAAATGTTAGAAGAAACAAAACCAAAAACTTTTGCTGAATTAGTAAAAATATCTGGGTTATCTCATGGTACAGCTGTTTGGACTGGTAACGCTCAAGAATTGATTCAAAAGAAAATATGTGATTTTAAGGATGTCATTGGTTGTCGTGATGATATTATGGTCTACTTATCTTATAATGGATTAGATCCACAAGATGCCTTTAAAATAATGGAATTTGTTCGTAAAGGTAAACCAACTTCTGATCCGGAAGGTTGGAAACCATTTGAAGAATTGATGAGAGAAAAGAAAATAGTTGATTGGTATATTGAATCATGTCGTAAAATTCAATATATGTTTCCGAAAGCCCATGCAACTGCTTATGTCATGATGGGGGTTAGAATTGCTTGGTTTAAGGTCCATATGCCAATCTATTACTATGCTTCATATTTTAGTGTCAGAAGTTTTGATTTTGAAATTGATACCATGATTAAGGGCTATGATGCTATTAGAGATAGAGTAATCGAATTAACAAATAAAGGTTTTGATGCTTCACAAAAAGAAACAGCGGTTTTAGATACACTTATGATTGCTCTTGAAATGTGGGCTAGAGGTTTCAAATTTGGCAATATTGATTTATATAAATCAGATGCCCGCTACTTTATTGTTGATGAAGATAAGAAAACCCTCATTCCACCTTTTAGGACTATTGAGGGTTTAGGAGATACTGTTGCTAACAATATTGTTGAAGAAAGGAAAAAGGGCAATTTCATTAGTATTGAAGATCTCCAAAAAAGATCTAAATTATCTACTACCTTAATTGATAGAATGCGAGTAATGGGTCTTCTAAAAGATCTACCTGAATCAAGTCAATTAAGTTTATTCTAAAAAAAGAGTATACATTATGTATACTCTTTTAAATTTATTTAAAATATCCATTTTGAACAAATTTTGTTTCATTAACTACAATAAAGGCTTTACTATCTAATTTTTTAATTAAATCCCTTAAGTGATTAAAGCGTTTTTTATCTATTTGAATAAATAAAATATATTTTGGTTGTGTATCATCTTTACCTTTAACATCTATTACTGATACGCCATATCCATTATCCCTAAGTGTTTTAACCATATCATCTTTCATGCTAGTAATTACTTGAACGGTAAGAGTACCTTGAATAAAATGACCTGAAATAAAACTACCTATATATGTACCAGTAGCAAAACCACCTGAATAAGCAATTACTACCCATAAACTTGTATCAGCTGCTGAAATAGCTTGTTTAACAACTGTAAACCATACTGCTACTTCAATAAAACCAATGATACTAGCCATAAGTCTTTTTTCTTTAACAATTAATATCATTCTTGTCGTTCCCAGTGATACATCTAATATACGAATAAAAAATATTTTTAAACATAACAGGAAGATTGACATTATTATTCACCTCAGTATATATAAAGTATATCATAATTTTTATTTATTATTAATATGATATAATTTTGATGTAAATATGAATG
>DBPJ01000015.1 GCA_002304855.1 Caryophanales bacterium UBA1423
CTACTATTATGATGATTACTATACATTATCTTAGCAGTAACCCCTCGATAGCCTAAAGTATAAGCCACTTTATGTAACACTTCCCAATCTAAATCTAAACTAGCAATGGTTGGATGAAAATCAGGGACATCATCCTTATGTTCTTTATTAATAAAGACATTAAGACCATGAGCTATATATCGATCATATTCATATTTAGATACTTCATAATTTAAATCACGCTCAATAATATAAGGATAGATACCGTCATTATCACTATAGGCGGCACCTGTGGCCGGATAATAATGACCAACATCGATGATAATATCATAATCATATTCAAAATCCTCAACATTAAGATAAATACCATCAGTTTCATATTCAAAAGTTAATAATTTTTCATCATTACCTATTTTAGCTCTAACATTACGATCTAATAAATCAAGACTGGTGTTGAATTTATTATTATATGGATCAGCTGATCCTACTTTTGTTTCAATCGTAATTAAATATTTACCATTAGGGAGATTAAGTAAATCTAATGCTTTTTTATAACCAACAAAATCATTATGATCTTCACAATCAGTAATATTACTAATACTACAAGTTTCAACTTCATCTAAAGTATATTCATAACGATTATTAGCATCATTTACATCAGTAAATACTAGAGTTTGTTCAATATCATTTAATGATGTAGGATAACTTCCCCTAGCATAAGACCAACCTTCTAAATAAATACCATCGGTAGTCCAATCCATCAAAGTTACATCATTAATAACTTCATTTTGCGTTATAACTAATTCAATACGCATTCTTTTATTATTATTTAATTTTAGCGTTGCCGTTTTATCAGCAATAATGGTTTTGGCATTTAACGTCCTGGCAAAAACATCATTCAATTCACCATAATCATCGATATTACCAGTTTTAGTCTTAATATAAATAGTATAAGTACCCGGCGCTAATGATGATATATCAATCGTTGAATCAAACCAAGCTCTAGTTTTATCTAAACCATCTGCTACCTTTAAAACAACCGGATAATCACCGTTATCAATATAATTTGATGCAAAGCGATATTGTTCAAATGTTTCGGTATTTTCTAAAATTATTTCACGCTCGACATTTTGAGTCGTAGCATAATTACCACCAACATTAAATGAGGTACCTCTAATTCCTAGATTTTTACCATTAAACCCGATTGAATAGTAGGTATTAAACATATTGTCAATAGTCGGAGCTGGTTTTGAACTTATCAAACCATTTTCACGAATAAATATTTCTAATGGTACATCTTTTATATAATAGTTAGTTTTAAATAAGTAGCCTCTACCTTCATTATCGACAATTTTAGTAGAAATAGGTTTAGAGAACATATTTCTAAAGACTACTGTCGTTTCCGAATTATAAATCTTAGCTTTTACTGTGGCTCTATAATCACCTGGTGGAATATCCTTCAAACTAATGTCAGCATTAAACCACGCTGAACTATAGTCATATCCATCTTGACTTGGGATTTGGAATGGATATTGATTCTTATCTAACCATCTATCTAAAGGAATGATATATTCTTTGCTACTATCATTAACATCTTTTAGAATCAAACTATAATAGGCTGGCACAGTGCTTAAATTATGAATATTTTGAATAATTAAGTAACCCCTAAAATTAATCTTTTGCGTATTATTGTTCCATTCAAATTTATCTAAATAGAATAAACCTGGTCTTTCAAAAGTTTGACCAACAACCTCAAGACATGAAGAATGGATATAAGCATAACTATTATCCCAATTATAATCTGGTCCTTCATATTGGTTAAAGGCGGTTTCAGGAATAACATTACGATTGCTATCCAATGGTGGATCAGTTTGAATCTTATACCATTTATTATTACCATTAATGCTTTCCCCAGTAACTTTATCTAAAATAACAACTGGTATATCTATCTTACTACTATCTATTGTATATAAAATCGTTGAGGTAGTATTTGGTTCTTTTCTGACATTAACCGTAGCAATTATTTTTTTAAGTCCGATTTGATATTTATCATAATCTAGGCTACCAAGCATCTTATCTATTTTATAGTAATGGCCAGCAGCTTTTTCCCCCCAATATGGATCACTAGCATATTTAACATTCATCCCACTGAGTTTATTACCAACATGTGAACCATTATAACGCCAATCCTCGTGATGAGCATAACCAAAGTTCACATAACTATTAGCATGGAAAAAAATACTATTCTGGACACTTTCATAGGCAATAGCAACACCAGAAGGACTACTGTCATAAGCTCCATGGCCAAAAAGATTATTTTTGCCAACGGCAATTTTACTTCTACCCCAACCACTCTCATTTATGGCAATCCCAAAGGTAAGTAGGGCATTAGCGCCAAATCTTTCCTGACTTAAAATGAAATTGGGGCCTTCACCATATAACATTGATAAATGGCCAGGCATTGATGATTTACACCATTCAAGGACATCGGGCTCTCCCTCTGATAAGACCGCTAATACTGTTTTACCATCACAAGCAAATCTAACAAATTTCCCTTCATCGTTATAACCGGTTGGGTTTATATATTCATTAGCATTTGGTTTAGCTGTATAACTTGATATATATGCAGCTAAATCAGTTGAATCATAAGAAGTTTTAGTTCGATAAGGTAAATATTGATAATAGTTGTAATATGGTGCATTAACATTTATGGCATTAGCATAAGTATTATTTTGATAATCTTTTATCATAGCCAGTTTATCAGTATAAAAATAATTACCATCATAACTATAATATTTAGGACCTTTCGCTAAAAAAGAAGGTGCCGGTCCTAAATTATTTTGCCAGTTCCAATCATAACCACTATTAGAAGTTACATCATTGGTTAATTTATGCCATAACTCTCCATTTGATGTTACATAATAATAAGCTGGGGCTACTGCTAATGGTAAAGGTACAATATCATAATCTGCACTTTTAACCCATCCAGTATAACCACTTATCTTTAATTTAGCCCTTTTATTATCATAATTATAATCTAATAATGGGGCATCTGAACCATAATAACCATTAATATAACCATTACTACTAGTAGTACTAGCACTACCATATAGATCGGTATTTTCTGATGGGGTTTTAGTATATAAATCTAACATCCCATATTTGGTATTGATGATTTCTTTATTGCTAGAACTTATGTAATGAATAATAGTGGCTACACTAGCAGCAGTTGAATTACGATTATTCATATCAGTTTCAGCTGATGAATAAGTACTATGACACTTACTACTAGTTAAATCACCATTACTATTAATCATTACTACTTCAAATTTACCGACAGCACATACACTTCTATTCTTTAATGAGGAAACCACGCTTTTATAATCACGCGCATAAATGTCATTTAGAGGTAGTAAAATATTGACTAAAAATACTATTATTAACATAATAGATATTTTTCGCATATTTACACCTCCTTTTTTCGACATAATTACTCAATTGTATTATAACAAAAAGGCCATTATAAGTGAAGTCTTCGGTTGATTTTTGGGTATTACTTTACATCAAAATTAATAGTAAATATATTGTTTTGTTTGGTAATATAATATATACTAAATAGAGTAGTGTGTGTAACCAATTTGGAGGTATTCTATGATGTGGCTAAAAAGGTATATAGAGCGAATTCCTAACAAAATTATAGCTATTATTATGACCATATTATTACTAATTTTTATTGGCATAAGTGGTTATTTTATCTATACTCTTACCCTACTTAAAAATATTGAAAATCTATTAAGATATGGAATTATGATAGCCACTATCATTATTTCAATATTAATGATTCTTTATAGTTTAAACACGATGTTAAAATGGAAATGGACAAGTTACTTAATTTTTATCTTAGTACTATCAATGCTTGGTGGAGCTGAATTTTTTCTTATCTTCAATGTGAATAAACTGTTTTCAACTATGAGCAATATAAATAGAGAATATATTACTTACTCTACTAGTTTAGTAGCCTTAAAGAATAGTACTACCAATAAGATAAGTGACGTCAAAAACAAGAAAATAGGTATTATCAATGATAAAGAAAATGTTGAAGGTTATGTTATCAGCCAAGATATAATTAAAGAACATAAATTAGATACTAATAATGAATTAATTGAATATGAAGAATTTATCTATATGTTAAATGACTTATATGATGGTAAATTAGATNNATATTTGGTAATATTGAACATTATGCTAATATTGCTGAGGAAACTAAAGTTATTGCGACTAAGGAAAAGAAAATGGAAAAACAACAAATTATTAATAAATCTAATGGCAAGAAAATTACCGAGCCATTTACTATTTTATTAATGGGCGTTGATTCACCACATGAAACCTTAGATAAAAATGCTGCCGTTAATGGTGATGCTTTAATCTTAATTACCTTTAATCCTAATACGTTAAATGCTACCGTTTTAAGTATTCCAAGAGATACTTATGTACCAATTACCTGTTTTAGAGGCCAAATTGAAAATAAAATCACCCATGCTGCCTGGTATGGAGAATCATGTATGATCAATACAATTGAAAAGTTCACTGGTATTGATATTGATTATTATGTCAAAATCAATTTCAAAGGAGTTGTTAAATTAGTTGATGCTTTAGGTGGGGTAACAATCGATGTACCAGTAAGTTTTTGTGAACAAGATAGTAATCGCCAATGGGGTAAGAAAAAGATTTGTCTTAAAGAGGGATTGCAAACATTAAATGGTGAACAAGCATTAGCTCTAACTCGTCATCGTAAAACTTTTATTGATGGTGATTTACGCCGTGCCCAACATCAACAATTAGTAATGAGGGGTATAATTAATGAACTGAAAGATATTGATAGCTTAAATACGATATATAAAATTTTAGATGCTATTAGCAAAAATATCGATACTAATTTAACTAAAAATCAAATTTTAGAATTTTACAATGTCGGTAAAGATGTATTAGCTAAAAGTAAAGCAAGTAGTGATTTTGTCACGATGCAACAACTACATTTAGATGGTTGGGGACAAACAATATATGATGAAGGAATGGATTTACCATTGTGGAATTATATGTACTATAGAGCTAGTTTAAAAGAAGTAGTTGAAGCAATGGAAATAAATTTAGGAATTAAACAACCAACATTAATAAAAGAATTTAGTTATTCAATTAATAAACCATATACGCCAAAAGTAATTGGTGATGGTCATTATAAAAGAGATTATATTATCTATACTTTACCTGATTTTACTAAAAATAGTAGAGCTTTTGCTGAAAATTGGGGCCTCCAAAACAATATTAAAATGACTTTTATTACCATTGATAAAAATAGTTCTGAATATAAAGATAAATATGTAGATGGTCAAATAATTTATCAAAGTGTACCAGCTTATTATCGTGTAGCTAAAATTGATAAAGAAAAAGGCATAACTTTAAAAATAGTGAAGAAAGAAATTATACCCGAAAAAATTAATTGTTCGTTAGAAGAAAATTATAATAATCCTCAATGTCTATTACCAGATTTTACTGGTTGGACTATCGCTCAATTTAATAACTGGGTAACTAATGCTTCAGGTAGCTTTTTAACTAATACGATTGAAATTACTATTGATGATCCTGATTATGATCTAAGTAAAGCAGGACAAATTTTCTGGCAAAGTGAAGCAGTTGGTACTAAAATAATAGATTTAGTTGAACTTGAAGTAAAATATTATGCTGAGGCTGAAGAAATTGGTGAAGATGGTGAAACCGATGGTGGCGAAGAAGAACCACCTGGTGATGAAGATACTGAAGAGGAATAAAAATAAAAGACTTGTGATTTGCAAGTCTTTTTATTTAGTATGTAACACTTTTTCTTTTTCCAGTTCTTCTAAAAACATCCTTGTCATCCATGAAGTATTTTGACCATTATTAGTCTTTTCTTTTATTTCAGCTAATGTCATAAAACTATAACTTCTATGTTTATCGGGCTCTTTATTTATAACGGTACCTTCCCATTCGGTCACTTCAAATAAAATTATATCCATAGTTACAGTTTGATCATCTCTAATATCAACTCTTGTCTCTCTAACTATTTCATGTAAGGAAATAGCTTTAATACCACATTCCTCATATAATTCTCTAATTAATTCCGTTTTTGGATCTTTATCTAATGATGATTTCCCAATGGGTAAAGTAATAAAATTATGTTTAATATGATCTTGTACTAAATAACGACCATATTTATCCTGAACAATAGCTCCTACTGAATTATGATCTTTTTTATCCTCATCATTAAATTTAATTTGATCATTTGTATACATTTTATACCCCCTAATAATATTAATCAATTTCAGCAATAACTAATTTATTATCTTCATGAACAATAGTCATTTTAGTTTCAGTTTCATAACCCAAATCAACTTCATAAGACCATTTTAAAGTAATTTCATATGCTTTAGAATCTTTGGTTTTATCAGGATAAGTATAAGTTTTTGGTTTTATTGTTAAAACCTCAATTTCTTTAACATTAGGTAACTCTTGGGTACGATCACCATAAATATTATTTTCAACATATTTATAGATAGTATCTTTAGCTTTAGCAATAAAATTATCACGATACTTACTATAAATGAAAATTGTGCCGCCAATATCATTTTTAGTTACTTTATTTTCTAAAGTGTAGAAATCAGCAGTAAACATCTTAGCTACTAATTCAGCATATTTTTGTTCATCTATTTCTTCTTTACTTAATTCAGTTTTTAATTCTTCAAATAAACTTTTATAATATGGAGTTTGATTTTCATCTAATTTATAACCATATTCTTTAATTTCATTAATAATTTTGGGTGGTTTTATTTTAGGCTCTTTATTAGCCGATTGATCGTTTAGGAAAAACCAATAAATTGTAACTCCTATAACAATCGCTAATAAAGGAATTATCATTATTTTTAAAAATTTTTTCATCCATACCATCCTTACCTAATAATTTCTTCAATAAAAGCATCTTCAGTTTTTTCTTTTCTAATAAGATCATATAAAATAATTGAATTTGATACTTCTAATATTTTATCGGCATATTCATTATAGGTATCAATATAATTTTGAGGTAATGGCTCATCTTTTAATAACATGTACTCTTCTTTTTGACTATTATAATATACTTTATTAGTTACCCAATTACTATTAGGAAAAACAACGACATTTTCCTTAACACTAAAGATGTCATGTCCTAATTGATATTCGTTATGGAATCCAAACATATTACCTAAAGTGGGCAACACATCATACATACCCATTACCGTATCAACTTTCTTTTTAAATTTTTTATCTTTGGTCCAAATAATAAATGGTACTTTGCGATCTAATTCATATTGATAATAATCGACCTTTTTATAACGAGAATCATGTTCATCCATCACATCATCAATGACATAGTCATAATTATATAGTCTTTCAAAATCTTTTCGTGGAAGTCTAGCATCATGGTCACCATAGATGATAACAACGGTATTTTCTAATAAACCTGCTTGATCTAAATCATTGATAAATTGACCAATGGCTTCATCAGCATAATGAACTGACTTGAGATAACGCCCCATAATCGTATCTTCCATATATGGATAACTAACTTCTTCACTTAAGCCATATAAATTAGTAATAGTTGTTTTATAATCGACAGGAAAATCGCCATATTCTTCTACTTCATCAAAAGGAGTATGATTAGTTAACATGATTAAAGTTGCATAAAAAGGTTTATTTTGAGTTGTTTTTATATCATTAATAATAGATACTGCTTGACGGAAAAAAGATTTGTCTGATAAGCCTAAACCAATCGTCTCATCAATTTCAAAACTGGTTTTATGGAAAAATTTATGATATCCCATTTCTTTATGCATTACTAAACGATTCCAAAAGGTACCATTATTGCCATGCATACTAAAACAATAATAACCTAATTCGCTTAATAATTTAGGAATAGTGACAAATTCCCGATTCCAATAACTAACAAATACTGTTCCATTACTAACTGGCAATAACGAAGTATTAATGGTAAATTCAGTATCACTACTAGTACCAACACTTACTTGAGTATAAAAATTAGTAAAATGGATGCCTTCATTAGCTAAAGCATTTAGATTGGGAGTAACTTCTAAACCATTAAATTTTAAATTCATCGCAAATGATTGAATACTTTCAGCATGAATAGCAATAATATTGCGTCCTTTAAAAATATCAGTATATTTGTTTTTAGTAGGAGTTATTTGTTGTCTTTCTTCATAAAAATCTTTAACTAATTTAACTGCTTGGTCATAACCAAATAAAGAATTTATTTTTGGTTGAATACTTTTAATTAAGTCATTAATATGGTATGTTTGTAATCCAAACTTAGAGACTAAAAATTCGCGATTCCATTGTTTGTCAAGACGCCCTAATTCAAGAGGCGTTAAATTTATTAAAAAGAAGGTCGTTAAAGCCGCTCCTAACATAAAAGTATTTAACATCCTGGTATAAGTATTACGTTTTGATTCACGATAATACTCTTTTTGTCTCATTTTCTTACGACCAACTGCATAGTACACAACAGGATAAACAAAATAAATAGCATCAAGTGGATTGAGTACATTTTGAACAACTGCATCGCCTACTTCAAGAACAAAGATTGAAGTTGATATTAACGATACTGATACAAATGAACTATAAAAAGTATAATAAACAGAATTAATAAAACAAAGTAAGGTAATAATCCAACTCCAGATAACAAAATAAGTGAAACGACCTTTAGGTCTAACTAAATAAGAAAGAGCTCCAATAATAACTAGAAAAGTAAGATCACCCAAAATTGGTTTATATTCAAAATAATTTTTAACGGTTAGAAAACGAACTAAAGTGGTATTTATCAATGCGCCAATTAAAAAATAAAAAAATAATAAATCACTATTGAAATATTTATATATTCTTTTAAGATAAACTTGAAAAATATCTTTTAAATTTTTAGGGCGCTTAATATATAAACGTTTTAATATATTTTTCATCTGTCCACCTCGCGTTACAACGATACAATGATACCATATTTTTTAACTATTTTCAAATTAAAAAAAGTGGTTTAAAAAACCACTTTGTCTAAAAACAGACCTAATTTTAAAGGAGATTTAAGTTGATGTAGTCTGTATTTGAGTACATTAAATGCACCCACTAATATTATTAACTAATTTATTTTTTTTATGAATAAATATTAATTAATGTTTTATCTAATTCTTCCCGACTAGCATTTAAGGCCATACCTAATACAAAAACATAACATAAGATGTAAATCCAAAACATTAAGGTAATTATATTAGATAAACTTCCATAAAAAAGGTCATAAGTTGCAAAATGAGTGACATAATATGAAAAGATAGAAGTTGCAATCATCCACATAATGCTAGTAAATAGAGCACCATAGGTAACATCTTTACTTCTTATTTCAGCATCAGGAGCCATCGTATAAATTAATTTAATATTAATGTAGATGTAGACAAATGAAAGTGGCCATTTAAACATATCATACATTATAATAGCATTATCAATATAATGACTTGGGGCATTAGTTTCTCTTAATAAATCTAAAATGTAACCACCAAAAGCTGGAACTAAGAGAATAAAGATAATTAACAATACGACAATAATAGTTAATACAAAGGCTTTTATTCTTAATTTTAAAGCATCTTCTACTCTAGTATTATATAAAATGTTAGAAGTTCTAATGATTGAAGTCATTCCATTAGAAGCAATAATAAAGGCAAATAATAAGAATAAAACAATATTTGAATCATAACTTCGTGCTGTCAATATTTGGGTTATTACTTCACTAACAGTTGGTGAAAAAGTAATATTAGCAAAGGCAATTACTTTTTCAGCTGACACTGAGAAAAAAGAAGCAACAACACCAATTAAGGAAATAATAGGTACTAATGATAAAACAAAGAAAAAGGCTAATTGACCTGGTAAAATAGCCATTTCTGGTCGTTTAATCGTTATTAGTATACGCTTAATAAATCTATTAATTCTATTTTTCATCTTTAATCACCAATATCTTGCCTTATTCTTTTTGTCCTTCTTTATTAGTTCTCATATCTAAGACTGCTTCATTCATTGCATCATCAATTGTCTTAATATCATCTTCAATCATACTAAAACCAATAGCTGCTCCAAATTCATGTGGTAAATTTTTAAATTCTTTATATAATTTTCTAGTATATAACAATACTTGTTGTTCAGTATAACCTACTAAATAGATTAAAAACTCATTACCATCACTTCTAATTATTTCACTTTTTTCTAATTGCGTATTAATTAAAATTACGGCTGCTTTTTTAATTAAATTATCGCCTTCTTCATGACCATAATTATCATTAACATACTTAACATTATTTAAATCGATAATAACTATAGCTTGTGGATAGTTTTTATTATTTTCCCACTCTTCAATATGATCATTTAG
Source organism: Caryophanales bacterium UBA1423 (assembly GCA_002304855.1). GTDB lineage: Bacteria > Bacillota_I > Bacilli_A > RF39 > UBA660 > UBA660. Next base: position 10,466 of record DBPJ01000015.1, read on the forward strand.
ATAATTTCTATTTTTTAATGACGTGAGCATGTCAGTATATTTTAATTTATCTTCTTTCTTTAATTTCTTTTTAACTTTTTGCTTAGTTAAGAGAGTAACGGTAATATGAGCAAAGAAGTAGATAGCAATAATAATCAACAATATATATCTTGATAAAATTTCAATTAAATTTTGTCTCACCGGATCTTGCAATAGATCAATATTTGCTTTACTTACCATCTTACGATAATCGATACTTACGATAAATTGATTGAATAAATCGATAAAAACTTTATTGTCATCACTTTGTTTTAATAAGAAAGTATAATCTTTATTTAATTTGTCGCGTAAAACTACTTTATAATTATTAAAGTTTTTATCCTGATAATAATCATAGGTATGACCATCAATTAAAATTAAATTAGTTTTATCATTATTTTTTAATAGATCATCTAAAGTTTGAATTTCGATAATATCAGCATTAAGATGTTCTTTTAAATAATTACTTAATAACGTATTTTTTAAGACCACTACTTTATTATCTTCAATTGACTTTAAAGAATTAATGACAATATCTTGGGTATCATGAACTAACAAGACATATTCTTCTTTATATGGTGATATTGATTTAATATAATCATCGCCAGATACCGTATTATAATAGTTGAAACTAATATCAATCAATCCATCAGCTATAGCTTTATTTAGTTCATTAATGTTGTTATATTTTAAAAATTTAAATTCAACCCCAGTAATAGCTGAAAATAAATTAATATATTCACTATTAATACCAATAAGTTCATCTTCCAAAACCATTTCATATGGTAAATAATTAATTAAGCCATAGTTATATCTTTTACTTTGGAATTCATTTTTAGTTACCGAATCAATTTTGCGATTAACTAAATATAAATCAAAAAGATATTGATTATATACTTGTTCATATTGATCATTAGACCATTTATTATAATATTTAGTAATAATATCATTTAAACGTTCATTTTCATCACTTAATTCTAAAACATATTGTTTACTGACATCATTTAAATGAAATTTAATAAAATAGTTATCGTTACTTAAAATAGTATTTATATATAAATTGTATGGTAAGACAATTAAATTAACTTCATCATTATTAAAGCCTTCAAATAATAGAGTAGCTGTTTCATATGGCTTATAGGTAATATTACTACTCGTTAAATAATAACTTACAGCTGCTATATCTTCATTTAAAACCCCAATACTACCATTTATTTCTTTAAGATCATTAAATTGTTTATCAGTTTTACCTAAAATGACATAAAAATCTTCATAGATTAAGATCTGCTTTTCATTTGCCTCAATATTAGTACCTAATATTTTATAAACATATTCTCCCAACGAAGGAGCACTACCAATTACATACGGTACTTTATTAAATTCTAAACCAGTATTTGCCTCTAAACTTTTGATAAATTCAAAAAAGATACCATTACCTTCATAACCATAGATAGGTAAATCATTAAGGATAGCCATATCAACTACTTGTTCCTTATTATTTTCTATCCATCTTTTATCTAAAATAGATAATGTCGTATCACTTTCACTACGATTTAAAATATAATAGATAGCCCATCCTAAGCCGATGAGCATGATAATAATAGCGATAATGATCAATCTAGTTTTATTTTTCATAATACCACCTTACTATTTGCCGGTCCAAACCAGATTAGAGCTTATTTTATTTTTATAGCCAATAATTGGATATGAAGCACTATCTGGGTCAGTTTCCTGGGATATATAAATTTGGATATCATAGTAACCTTTTTCATCATCAGTAAAATCATTTAATATTTTAATGCCAATATTTTTAGCATCATTAGGATCAACGCCTGGTTTAACATCAATAAACAATTTGATGATTGTACCCGTAATATTCATATCAGCATCATTCACTTTATCATAAGTTTCTAAAGTGTTAATAATAGCCGTTTTACGGTCATTATTGATTTGATGTTTCTCAATATTAGTAATGCGATTACCATATACTGGTTTTCCCATATTAGGGAAAAGTAATCTTGCTACTGAATAAAATGATGATAATAAGATAGTAATGGCAATGATAATAATAATCAATGCCAACTTATTCTTTTTAATATATTTCATAAAATTGCACCTCGTTTTAACATAAAACATTATACTATAAACTATGCTAATAAGCAAATTATTGCTTCTTGAGTATATTTATCAATATATCCCTTGCTAATACTGGATTAGCTTGCCCTTTAGTAGCTTTCATAATTTCACCCATCAAATATTTTATGGCCTTATCTTTACCGTTTTGATAGTCAATAACTGCTGATGAATTATTTGAAATTATGTCACTAATAATCGTAGTTAATTGTGTTTCATCACTAATTATTTTAGTACCTTTAGCTGCAATTAGTTTTTCAACATCAGTTCCATTAGCTAACATATCAGGTAACAATTCTTTTACTATTTTAGAAGATATATCTCCTTTATCTAATAAAGTAAGTAGTTTTATAAAATTATCGACTTCTAATTTAGTATCTTTTAAACTAACATTGTTTTTATTTAAATATCCTGCTACATCTGAAGTTAAAATATTAGCTGCATTTATTAAATTGACATTATTTTTTAATAATATCTCAAAAAAGTCACTTAACGATTTATTGCCAATTAATTTATTAGCCACTATGTCATTAATACCAACTTCAAGATAGTCGCGATATCGTTCATTTGGCATCCGTGGAATTCCACGGCGCATTTCTTCAATCCACTCATCAGTTAATTCGACATAAGGAATATCTGGCTCAGGAAAATAACGATAATCATTACCGGTTTCTTTAACTCTCATTAAAATAGTTGTATTAGTTTTATCATCATATCTTCTAGTTTCTTCTTCAATAAGAACATTATTATTGATTAATTCCGTTTGCCTATCTATTTCATATTTTATACTTTCACCAACTCCAAAAATAGAACCAATATTTTTAATTTCAATTTTATTACCTAATTCATTACTACTTTTAGGTTTCATCGATATATTGACATCACAACGCATACTGCCTTCTTCTATTTTGACGTCACTAACTTCACTATACAATAACATTTGTCTTAAAGTTTCAACATAAATCATCGCTTCCCTAGCATTACTAATATCTGGTTGGGTAACAATTTCTAATAATGGAATACCAGCCCTATTAAAGTCTAAGAGTGTTTTATTATTAATATGATTACTTTTAGCTGTATCTTCTTCAATGTGAACTCGGCTAATTCCTATGCGTTTAGTTTCACCATCAACTTCTATATCAAGATAGCCATCATAGCCGATTGGAGTTCTTGATTGAGTAATTTGGTAGTTTTTTGGAACATCGGGATAGAAATAATTTTTACGATCAAAATGCATTACTTTATTAAGATTACAATTTAAAATAATAGCTACTTTGATAGCTTGTCTAACAACTTCTTTATTTAAAGTTGGTAAAGTTCCTGGATAACCTAAATCAATGACATTAATATTAGTATTAGGTTTTGAGCCATAACTTGCTAAGGCTTTCGAAAAAACCTTTGATTTAGTATTCAATTCTACATGAATTTCAATCCCAATAACAGGTTCTAATGCTATCATGCTATCCCTCTTTCTCATTAGGATTCAACACTAATTTTAATTCATTTTCAATAAATGCCGCTAATTGATAGATTTTAGCTTCTGCAAAATAATCACCAATAATTTGCATCCCAATTGGTAGATAATCTTTATTGAAACCAATAGGTATACTAATAGCTGGAAGTCCAGTCATATTAGCTGGTATTGTATGAATATCATCTAAAAAACTTTTTAAAACATCATCATGATCTGATCCCAATTGATAAGCTACTGAAGTAGTGGTCGGACCAATAATTAAATCATATTGTTTAAATATTTTGACAAAACTATTTCGCATTGCATTTCTTACCTTTAAAGCTTTTTCATAATATTGTTTAGCATTTTCACCACTTAAAACATATGAACCAATCATCAGTCTTCTTTTTACTTCGTCACCAAAGCCTTCAGTTCTAGTCTTTTTATACATTTCATCAATATCACGATAATCATCAGTTTGATAACCATATCTAATACCATCGAAACGAGCTAAATTGCTACTTGCTTCAGCTAAAGCAATGATTTGATATAAAGGCACAGCATATTCGAGATAATCGATATTAACATAATCAATAGTAGCACCTTTACGCTTTAACATCTCAATTATTTCTATCATTTTATTTCTTATTTCACTATCAATCATTTCACTTAGATAATAATTAGGAATAGCTAAACGCATTCCTTTTATGTCGTTACCTATTAATCTAGTGAAATCTTCAGCTTCAAGTTCCTTGGTAGTCATATCTTTATCATCTAAACCAACAATAGCATTAAGTAATAATGCATTCTCATAGACATTTTTAGTCATTGGACCAATTTGATCTAAACTTGAAGCAAAAGCAATAAGTCCATATCTTGATACTCTTCCATAAGTAGGTTTAAGACCAACAATGCCAGTAAAAGCGGCTGGTTGTCTAATTGACCCACCAGTATCAGATCCTAAAGCTAATGGAACAATGCAACTACTAATAGCAGCTGCATTCCCACCACTAGAACCACCTGGTACTAATTTCTTATTCCATGGATTTAAAACTGGGCCAAAATAACTTGTTTGATTAGATGAACCCATAGCAAATTCATCCATATTAGTTTTACCAATAATGATCATTTTGTGCTCATTGATTTTATCAACGACCGTAGCATTATATACGGGGATAAAATTTTCTAATATTTTAGATGCGGCTGTCGTTCTTAAATCTTTAGTCACAATATTATCTTTAAGAATAATAGGAATCCCAAATAATAAATTATCAACTTCAAGGCTTTCTAATTCTTTGGCTCTTTCAACCGCCTTTTCTTTATTTAACGTAATCATACAATTTAAATCACTATTTTTTTCAATATTATCAAACGCTTCTAATACTAAATCTAATGGCTTAATTTCTTTATTTTTTAATTTTTGATTAATTTCAACAATATTTAAAGATAATAACTTACTCATTGATAACACCTATCACTTCTATATAATCACCATTAGTTTTTTTTGCATTATTTAATATTGATTTTGGATCATTACTGCTATATACTTCATCTTCACTAAACACATTTTTATTATTAGAAGGGCTAATCATAATTTCATCAGTATCAATCTCAACTTTGTTTATTTTATCAATTTCACCTAAGATGTTAGTTAATTGTTCTTGATACTTTTTAATTTCATCTTCAGTTAATGAAAGTTTAGCTAAATCAGCCACATGTAATACTTTTTCTCTATTTAATTCCATCTTATCCCTCCTAATTGATAAAGAAGATTTTACATTTATCTTGATTATCATCTTTAGATATAATAGCTTCTATTTTATTATCAGTTCTAATCGTTACTTCAATAATAATATGGTCATTGAATAAAGTTAATATCTCTTGGGCAATTATTTGCGCTAAACTATTAACTTCACCAATACTCATATAATTGACACTAACATCAATTGATAATTCCTGTAATTGCTTATTAATATATAGACCTCTACCAATAGTGCTAATAACATTATCTAATGCTTGGATTTTATTTTTAAATTGGTTAACGGCATCATAAGTATTGATATCAACTGTTTTTAAATCAGTACTGGTTAATAAATAATATTGTTCATCAAGTTTATTAAATTTAGTAATAGTTTGTTCCCTAGTAAAGGTCTCATAAACATAAGAACCGGGGATCATTGAATTTGTACTTTGTTGAATATATAAACCAATAACAATTTCAAGATCTTTCAATTTTAGCTCATCTCTGATATAAGCCAATAACTCTTTAGCTTTAACTTGACCAAAAGTAATAAGTTCATCTTCTGAAACTATAACTTGTTTCACTTTATTATTAACATCAGTATAACTTTGATATGGATTGAGAATTAAAGCTATTGATATACCTTTTAATTCACCATTAATATTAAGATAATTTTGTTCATGTAAGTAAGATATATATCTAGGTTGATAATCTAACTCAGTATCAACTTTATTCAATTTAGATGATGAAAGTAAAGTATCTAATACATCTTTAGTCAAATATTGACCTGCTTGATAATAATACTTGGTAGGGACAAAATAATTAGTTGATATTCTCATCAAACCCATTTCTACTTCTCTTAAATCATAACGATTAAACAAACGATTAGTAGCATAATTATTCTTGGCTTGACTTTTATAAGGTTCATATACTTTATAAAAACTATGATTATAATTATCCTCAACTTCACTAATTGTATTTTTACTATAACAACCCGTTAATAACAATAATAGGAACAATAAACAAATGTTACGTTTCATATTATTCCTCCATTTATACCTAAATTATATCATTTATAGCTATATAAAAAAAGCAAAACGTAATAATAAATATAATAAAAAAAGTAGTCCACAAACATATGGACTACTTTAAATACTAAAGCCCTGTCCCTACTATTAAGACGGGGCGGAAACTAATGTAAGAGCTCACACTTCCACCAGGGACATTGAATCCAAACACCCCAGCAGTAGATGCGTGACTGAAGTGGCCACCACGAGCAAGCCATGTAGTACTAGTAGTAGGAAGGAAGGATATATCGGTATTCCAACCTGCATTACCAGGGCCTACCCAACTAGTTCCATTATATCTTCCGGCTCCCCCACTTGTTTCATACACAGCATCACCATAAACACTTATATCATAATCAAATCCTACACCATTTAACATATCACCTGGAGCTGTATAATATCGATCAAGATATTTTGATTCCATGGCAGCTACTTGAGCATCTGTCCAACCACTGCTTGCTCCTCTATTATTATAATTACCCATTGTTCGCTCATAAGCTCCACCACTCATATCATATATACCATAGATATTACCAGTAGTACTCGCTTCCATTCCATTAGTAGTACTATATGCTCTTAAACAACCAACTGTAGCTGCAGATGATACACTATCACCAGCACATCCAGTTGTATAATCATTTGCTGGATTTATCCATACCTCATCTGTTTTTCCATATATTGATCTTGATAAATATGCCACTGCTCCCCATTCACTATTCTTCATCATATGAGTATCTATATCTTTGTCACTTGTTCCCCAACCATATACACTATTGGTTTCCATATTGCGAGATGCTGTAAAGGCAGTTAACATAGTATTACATCTCCACGATCTAGCATTTGGTATTATTTTGATTGTTTTAATTGTATTATCCCCTGGTGTTGGACAATTGCCATCTTCTGTATAACCATTAGCTACTCCTTCTGCGGCGGTTGCTT
>DBPJ01000007.1:0-4453 GCA_002304855.1 Caryophanales bacterium UBA1423
ATTCTTTTCATATTGTCACCTTCATTTCAAATATCTATTTATATTATATCATTTACTTTATTACTAAAAAAACTTTATATGTTTATTATAAAGTTTATTATTAATCAATTTATTCTTCCTAATTTTATAATTTTATCTGAGGGTTCAACATAATGGACTTTCTCTGTTCCGTACTTTCTTAACAATCCACCATCTTCAACTCTCGCATTCCAATATAAAATAGCTTCATCACATGTAAATGCCAATTCTGGAACCGTTGCCCCACATTGTGTGCATTCTAATCTCTTAAGCCAAACTGAAGGTATCACTTCATCATTTTCATCAATCATAAAATGCCCACCATCTTCTTTAGCAATATAATAATGAACAAATTGTGGCTCACCATCACATTCAGGGCATCTTTTAGCTACTAGTTTTTCCATTTTCTTACTCCTTAAATTAATATAATTTATATTATATATTAACCTATTTATAATTTCTACTAATATTTAAAATAATACCTATACCAGTTAAGGTAATTAATAAACTTGAGCCACCATAACTTAAAAATGGTAATGTAATACCGGTTACTGGCACCATACCGACTACTACCATTAAATTTAATGTCGCTTGAAATATTATTTGAAAAATAATACCAAACACTAAATATTTAGCAAAAATATCATTACTATTTAAAGCAATCATCATACTGCGATAAAAAATTAATCCAAAAAAGAAACTGACAATTAGAATGCCCATAAACCCAAATTCTTCACTAATAATAGAAAAAATAAAATCTGTTTGTGGTTCTGGTAAATAAAATTGTTTTTGAATTGACTTGCCAAAGCCCATTCCGAGTAGTCCTCCAGGTCCAATTGCATATAGTGATTGAATAATCTGAAAACCACTACCTAATGGATCTTTCCAAGGATCTAAAAATGATATGATTCTCATCAGTCGATATGGGGCCATAGCAATAAGAAAAGCTATGCCAATTAATCCTAATATACCAACATTGATAAATAATTTTAAATTAATACCAGCTATAAAAAGTAAGGCCATAATTGAACAGATAATGACCATCCCTGTACCAAAATCAGGTTGTAACATAATTAAACCAAAGATTAAGATTGTAATGATAAAAATAGGTACAATCAGAAAAATAGATTTCTTGATTTTTTTATCATTTTTAGTCAAATATTTAGCCGTAAAAATAATTAATCCTAATTTAGTAAATTCACTTGGTTGGATACCAAAAGAACCAATACCAAACCAACTTCTAGCTCCATTCCTAATCGTTCCAATACCAGGAATTAAGACTAAAATTAGTAATAAAAAGCAAACACCTAAGATCATGTTTGCTTTATTGTAGTAGTCCTTATATGGTATGTTCGATACAATTATCATTATTATAGTTCCAACGATAAAGAATAAACTCTGGGCTTTCACATACTTTAAGGCATCATTGTATTTATATGAAGCCCATACATAAGACGATGAATAGATCATTATTATTCCAAATATTACTAAGGTTATTACGGCGATAAATAAAGTCCTATCAAACAATTTAGATTTCATTTTATCACCTTATTTATATATATATTTTATATCCAAATACCAAAGGTTAATGAACACATTGCTAAGATTAAACCAATTATCCAAAATAATTTGACAATATCTTGTTCTGACCAACCTAATTTTTCAAAATGATGATGAAGTGGTGTCATCAAAAATACTTTTCTACCTCTTAATCTAATTGATATATATTGAATAATATCACTTAAGGTTTCAATCATAAATACTCCACCAACAATAAATAATGTTACTTCATAACGAGCTAAAATAGCAACGGCTGCTAAAGTAGCTCCTAAACATAAGGCCCCAGTATCACCCATGAACACTTTAGCTGGATGAGTATTATAAACTAAGAAGCCAAGAATTGAACCGGCCAAGATAAAACAGAAAATTGCCATCGCATCGTGACTCATAATCCAATCTGCTCCCCAACAAATAAGACCAAACGTGAGAAAACTAATCACTGATAAGCCACCAGTTAAACCATCTAATCCATCAGTAATATTGACTGCATTAGACATACCAACTAATACTAATAAGATAAATATCCCATAGAACCAACCTAAATTTACTTTTATCCCAAGAGTATGAATCCAAACAATTGGTTCAGCCCCACCTCTCATCAAAATATAGAAAAATACTAATGCAATTATTACTTGGCCAAATAATTTTTGCATCGTTGTAAGTCCTTCATTATCGGCACGTTTAAGACTTAAATAATCATCTAAAAACCCTAAAATAGCATAGCCCATCATAACTAAAATAATAATAACTAAATTATCTGAAATTTCAATTTTGTCAAATAGGACTAATAATAGTGTTGTTATTAAGGTCGGAATGATAAAAATTAGTCCTCCCATTGTTGGCGTTCCTTCTTTTTTCTTGTGTGATTCACCAACATAAATACTAATACGCTGACCGATTCTCATTCTTTTTAAAACTGGAATTAAGAATAGTCCAAGCCCAGTTGATAACATAAACCCAATCATCATTGCAAATACTGATTTAGCCATCATTAGCATCTTTATTTCACCTCTCCTATGGTAATCATTATACTACATCTTACCAATTTTTTCTATAATATTAATTATCTAACAACAAACGGATAGCACCTCCAGATATTAAGCGTTCTTTAGCTTTAGGTGATTGTTCAATAATGGTTTTACCATGACCGGTAAATTGAACTTGAAATCGCCTTAGTAATGGCATCGCTTCACTAATTTTCATTCCTACTACATTAGGTACTTCATAATATTTTTTTTCAAATGATTGATAGTCTTTGCTTAAACCACTACTATCTTTTTTTATATCTAAAGCATTAATAATATCAATAATAAGTTTCTTAGCTGTTGGTGTTACCGCTACACTTGCAAGTTTTGCCACATGTTTAGGATTATCAATAGCAATATACATTACCGCTTGTGGTTTATCAGCTGGTATGGTAGCAATAAAAGACATAATGTAATTGCCATCTATATATCTTCCCCCTTTTACTTTTTGAGCGGTACCAGTTTTACCACCAACGCGATATTCTTCGACATAAGCAGTTCGCCCTGTTCCTTTACTGACTACACTTTCTAAAGCATATTTGACAATTTCACTAGTTTCATTACTAATTACTTTTCTAACTATTTGTTTTTTATTTTCTTTAATTATAGCATTAGTTTCTGGTTCCAAAAACCTTTTAACAATATATGGCTTTAATAAATAACCTCCATTGACAATCGCACTAACAGCATTAACTTGTTGAATTGGTGTCACTGATACTCCTTGCCCAAAAGCAGAAGTAGCAAGTTCTACCGGACCAACTCTATCTAAAGCAAAGATAATACCGGTTCCTTCCCCATTTAAATCTATTCCCGTTTTTTCACCAAAACCAAACAATTCAAAATATTTAAACAATAATTCTTTACCTATTTTAAATCCTAAATCAACAAAGCCAGGGTTACATGAATTTTCTAATACTTGTAAATAAGTCTGCAAACCATGACCCCCTGCTTTCCAACATCTAATGCGGGCATTTTCTACTACTCTATAACCTGGGTCATAAAAAGTATCGCTAAAGACATCAACTATTTTTTCTTCAATGGCGGTAGCAAAAGTAACTATTTTAAAAGTCGAACCAGGTTCAAAAGTAGCCCAAATAGGTAAATTACGATTGATAACTTCCTCACTATAATTTTGATAATTATTAGGCGAAAAAGTAGGTCTTGAACTCATTCCCAATATTTCCCCATTATTAGAATCCATTACAATTACCATTGCATTTTCTGGTTCATATTTAGCTACCACATTATCTAATTCTCGTTCAATGGCTTTTTGGATATTATAATCAATGGTCAACATAATATTGATCCCATCTTGAGGTTTAACATATATTTCATTTAACTTTAAGCGGTTACCTTTAGCATCGGAAAAATATTTAATAGCTCCCGCTTCGCCTCTTAAATATTCATCATATTGTAATTCTATGCCACTTAACCCTTGATTATCAATCCCAACATAACCAAGAACATGAGCTAACATTGTATCATAAGGATAATTTCGCTTAGATTCCTTGACTAAATAAACACCATCAAAATTTAAATTATTAATTTTATCAGCGGTTTGGTAGTCTAATCGTCTTCCTTCAGGATGAACTCTTTCGATTGAAACATTTTTAGTCACATGTTTTAACATTTCGTCATATGAAATATTTAAAATTTTACTCAATTCTTGGGCTACTAATCCCTTATTTTTTATTTGACTAGGAATCAAAATTAAACTAGTAGTAGTTAAATTATTAGCTAGTTCTACCCCATTACGATCATAAATAATGCCCCGATTAGCTTCTATCGGCAAATTTCGATTCCAGAGTGATTTAGCTAATTTATTTAATTTTTCATATTCAACTACTTGA
>DBPJ01000007.1:4611-18144 GCA_002304855.1 Caryophanales bacterium UBA1423
CAATAATTTTAAGAAAGGAAAATGGGGAATGGAAATAATAAATGTAGTAGATGTAATAAATATTGTAGCCAAAGAAAGAAAAAATCATCTTATCAAACACTTCGATGGCCAAAAAATAGAACCAGAAGAAATGTTAAGACACCTAAAAATAGCCCATGAATATTTGAAACAAGCAATTGAAGCATTCATAAAATCTTGTAATAATGAAAATCCAGATGTAGATGGTGAGGGGGAATTAAGTGTTAGGATTGATCATGACCCTGCTAAACTTGCAGGAATTAAAAAACGTACTCGCATTGAAGAATTGCTCGATAGTTCACATAACAAGAAACCCTCAAAGCCTTACCCAAAACTCAGTAATCATCTATTAGACAACATTTTTAAAGCCCTATGTAATGACGAGGAAACACGCCAATATCTAGGGATAAAATATGTAAGATGTAATAGTAGTTATTTTCATGATGATATGCCATCAACTTTTATATTTAAAACAGATGGCTTAAAATTACGAACCATAGATAAGGAGCATTACTCTGAATAACGAAAAATTCTGTTTAAAAGATTTGCAGAATCAATTCAATTGGATAAAAGTTCACCCCAAAAATAATTAAAAACTAAGATAAATTTATCTTAGTTTTTTTATTTGAATTTAATTATCTAAATTATACTTAGGTTTTAATTTCACCTTTAATTTACTATCTTCACTTATTATTGTATCATTAGCTATACTTTGTTCAGTTACAAAACCATACCCTTCAAATTCATAGCCAATATCTAAAATATTGATTAATGTTAGCACTTCACGACTCGACCAACCAATGATATTAGGCATCTTAAAATCATTATTATTAGTAACTAAGAAAACTCTATCTTTATTATTAACTATTGTATTAATTTTTGGATATTGGTCAATGACTATATCACCGCTTCCTAAGATAGTAACCGGGATTTTGTGACTGCTTAACATTTTCTTTACATCATTGACACTTTTATTAATAAACGAAGGTAATTGGTATTCGCTTATTTCTTCCTTATTAACATCATTTTGAATAATATTAAAATATTTAGCTATATCTTCAGCTACTGCTTTAACTGCGTTTGAAACAGCAATACTAGATGAGGCTTTTTTAGCTGCAGCATAAATAATTATTTGGGGATCATCTTTAGGATACATGCCCGCAAAAGATCTAATAACATTATAGCCCCCTGTTAAATAACCACCCTTACCATCAGCTATTTGGGCTGTACCAGTCTTACCAATAATATCTAGCCCTTCGACCTTGTATGGATAACCAGTACCACTATTACTATCATTATAAATGACATTATACATTAGATCTTTTATTTTATTGACAGTATCAATGCTAGCTACTCGTCCTAATTCACGTTCAGTTCCTTGATATAATATTTCATCTGTTTTGGGATTAACCATCTTATCAATAATATATGGTTTTAACATTATACCATTGTTAGCTATAGCAGTTAATGCTTGAACATGTTGAACAGCAGTAGTGGTTATTCCTTGCCCGAAAGCAGCCGTTGCTATTTCAATTGGATATTTAAATGCTATCTTACCAGTTACTTCTCTTGGTAGACCAATATCAGTTTTTTCACCAAAACCTAATTTTAAAAAATAATCTTTTAGAATACTACCATCAATATATTTTTGAACTAAATTAGTAACTCCAACATTTGACGATAAAGCAAATCCTTGATCATAAGTAATTGTCCCCCAACCAATATCATTATAATCCCTTACGATATCATCACCAATCTTAATACTACCTGATAAAAATGTATCATGACCATTATATTTATTATTCTCAATTGCTGCCATATAAGTATAAGTTTTCATCGTTGAACCTGGCTCAAAAGCATATGACACAACTGGATCCAAATAATTAGTTATATTTCTAATATTCGGATCAAATGATGGATAAGACGATGAAGCTAATATTTTACCAGTCTTAGCATCAGCAACAACCATCAATATCCATTCTGGATTATATTTAGTATTACTATCATTTAAAGCTCTCTCAACAAACAATTGAATATTACTATCAATCGTTAAATAAATATCCACTCCATCAACTGGATCAATCCTTATTTCTTTAGTATTAGGAATCTGATAACCATTACGATCACGTTGATATTTTAAATAACCATCAGTTCCCTTTAATTCCCTATTATAATAACTTTCTATTCCTAATTCTCCAACAATTTCATTTTTTTCATTGTTTTTAGCGTATCCTAAAGTATATGATAAAAAATTACCATTAGGGTAATACCTTTTATATGATTCGATAAAATCAATCCCTGGTAATTGTAAAGCCATTATTTTTTCTTTGGTTAACTCAGTTATACCTCTACCACCAGGTCCTAATTCAACTTGCACTACTCCTTTTTTATTTAATAAACCTTCAATATATTCAGCACTCATATTTAAGATGGGTGCTAATTTTTCAGCCGTATCTTTTTTATCTACGACATGATACAATTTATTCTTACCTTCACTTCGTTTAGGATCAAGATGGGCAATTACTGTATATGACAAAATATTTTGCGCTAAAATATTATCATGAATATCATAAATAGTACCCCTATTAGCTCGTAATACTTCCGTCTTAGTCATCCTCGAACTAGCTAATTTTTGTAAGTTAATACCATCTATCGTCGTAAATAACGATAGTTGAGCCATTCTTACACATATTCCAACCAACAAAAAAAAGGACCAAATTAATAATAATGGATTGATTCTTATTTTAGTAACTTGTCCTTTTTCCATGTCCCTCACATCCTAAAATTAATCGACAATTACTTTAATGTTATCATTATTATACTTTAAGCCCATATTTTGAGCAATAGTTTGAATGTTTTCAAGTGATGCTAATTCATTAATTTTCATCGTTAAGCTCTGATTTTTATTCTGCTGAGTTCCAATTTCTTTCTTTAATTGTTCTACCTCAATATTTAATTTTGATAGTGTAGCCTTGCTAAAAACAATGCCTAATGGCGATAATAACATGCAGCAGATAGCAACTACATAAAGTAGTTTTTCAAATTTAAATAATTTTATTCTTTTGCCTCTTTTAATTCCCATAGTTAGCACCCTTTCTTCTCTATTACTCTTAATTTTGCTGAACGAGCTCTATTATTTTGCTCTATTTCTTTTTTACTCGGTTCAATTGCTTTTTTAGTAATCAATTTAATCTTTGGTTGATATTCTTTTGGAATATTAGGTAATCCCTTTACTCTTGGATCTATGTCACTATATTTTTTAAATAGTTGTTTACAGATTCTATCTTCTAACGAATGGAAGGTAATGACACATAGACGACCATTTGGAGCTAATAATTCAATTGCTTGTTCTAAAGTTTTTGCTAAGTTATCTAATTCTTTATTGACTTCAATTCTGATTGCTTGAAATACCTTTCTAGCTGGATGTTCTAATCTTTTTCGTTTACTTGGTACTGATTCTTTGATAATGTCAGCTAATTCTAAAGTTGTTTCTATTTTTTTACCAGTACGATATTTGATAATATTTTTAGCAATATGCTTAGCATATGGTTCTTCACCAAAGCGATAGAAGATGTCAACTAACTTTTCATATGGATACTCATTAACTACTTCATAAGCTGATAAGTTATTATCCTGATCCATTCTCATATCTAATCTAGCATCATGATGATAACTGAATCCTCTATCTGGTTTATCTAATTGTGGACTTGATACCCCTAAATCAAACAGGATACCATCGACCATCTTTATATTTCGTTTATTTAATTCTTTTTTTAAATTGACAAAATTACTTTTAATTATTTCAATTCTTTTATCCTTAAATTTCTTTTGACAATATTCAATTGCTTCACTATCTTGATCAAAGGCGAATAGGTGACCCCAATTTATTCGCTTTAGTATTTCTTCGCTGTGACCTCCATAGCCTAAGGTGCAATCTACATATATGCCATCTTCCTTAATATTTAGGTATTCAATAGCCTCTTTTAATAAAACGCTCTTATGCATATTGACTCCTAAATATTAGTATCAATTTCAAATAAATCTTCGGCAATATCTGATAGATTGTCTTTATTAGTGTTGAAAAAGTTTTCCCAATTTGACTTTGACCAGATCTCTAAACGATCGTTTACGCCGATGACTATGCACTCTTTAGTTATATCGGCGTAATCGATTAATGGGGAGGTAATAGTTATACGTCCTTGTTTGTCAAAGTCACATACAGTGGCACCTGATAGGAAGAATCGCATAAAAGCACGTGCATCTTTCTTAGTAAATGGTAATTGCTTCAATTTAGCTAAAATATGTTCCCATTCACTTCTTGGATATACAAATAGACAGTTATCTAATCCTCTAGTAACAATACAGTCCTTACCTAATTCTTCCCTAAATTTAGAAGGAATTATAAGTCTATTCTTATCATCAATATTATGATGATACTCTCCCATAAACATATAAATCCCCCACTTTCTACCACTGTCTACCACTATATTACTACTTTATGACCATTTTGTAAAGACTTTTTTGAAAATATTTACACAAAAAAAGAATGGCTATAGCCATTCTAATGAGTTTTCAGCTCTATTTCCTTTTTAATCATATCAATAAATTCATCTATTCCTATTGTAATTGTCTCTTCGCTACCAAATTTTCGATAACTAATTAGTTGATTATCCCTCTCATTATTACCAATAATCACATTATAAGGAATTTTCTTAAGTTGCGCTTCTCTCATTTTATATCCTAATTTTTCATCACGATCATCAATTGTTACTCTAATATCATGTTCAAGTAATCTATCTCTTATTTGTTTGACATAATCTAAATGATAAAGATTATTGACCGGAATTAGATTAACTTGTAGTGGTGCTAACCATAATGGAAAGGCACCAGCATAATGTTCGATTAATGTACCGACAAAACGTTCCATTGAACCAAGTAAGGTACGATGTAACATAATTGGGGTATGTTCTTTACCATCAGCTCCAATATAGGTCATATTAAAGCGCAATGGCTCATTCATATCCAATTGAATAGTTGTACCTTGCCATTCACGTCCCATTGAATCAACGACCTTCATATCAATTGCTGGACCATAAAATTTAGCTCCGCCAACATCCTCTTGATATGCCATACTACGCTCTTCTAATATCTCTCTTAATGTTTTTTCAGCAAATTCCCAGGTTGCATCATCACCAACATATTTCATTTCTTTATTTTGTAAATCTCTTGTTGATAGATACACTTTCATATCATCAAATCCAAAAACTTTATTGATATCGATGGCAAAATCAATAATGCCATTGACTTCATCAACAAACTGTTCTTTAGTACATATTAAATGAGCATCATCTTGGGTAAAGCCTCTTACTCTCAACATCCCATGTAAAGAACCAGCTGGTTCATAACGATAGACATTACCTAATTCACAATAACGTAATGGTAAGTCTCGATAACTTCTGAGTTTATTTTTATATATCATGATATGGAATGGACAATTCATTGGTTTGACATAATAACTGGTATTCTCATTCATATCTTTTTCTTTCATATCCATTGAAGGATACATATTTTCTTTAAATGTTTCTAAGTGACCGGAAGTCTCCCATAGATTTCCTAAACCAATATTAGGCGTATAGACATATAAATATCCTCTTTTACGATGTTCTTTACGCCAATAANNCTAACAATTGATAAATTAGGATGCCATAAGATTAGACCCGGACCAACCGATGGATCAACACTAAATAAATCTAATTCTTGTCCTAATTTACGATGGTCACGTTTCTTTACTTCTTCCAATAATTTTAAATGTTCATCTAAATCTTCCGGTTTATCAAAACAAATACCATATACTCTTTGTAACATCTTGTTATTGGCATCACCTTTAAAATAAGCACCTGATACTTTTAATAATTTAAAATACTTTAATTTATTAGTATTTTCAATGTGAGGTCCACGACATAAATCCATAAAATCATTTTGTTTATAAATACTAATAATATTATCATCTTCCATATTATTGATTAAATCAATTTTGTATGGATCATCTTTAAATAATGAAAGTGCTTCTTCTCTACTTATTTCCATTCTTTCAATCGCAATATTATCATTAGCTATTTTATGCATTTCGGCTTCAATTTTAATTAAATCTTCGTCAGTAAGAACTTTTTCTCCCAAATCAATATCATAGTAGAATCCTTCTTCAATCACTGGTCCTACCCAAAATAAACTATCAGGATATAATCTTTTAATCGCATGAGCTAATAAATGAGCACATGAGTGATTTAAAACACTTAATTGCTCCTGTTCTTTAATATTTATCATTTTGCTTTCTTACCTCCTTTTTTATGCAATTCTTCTGGATGTTCTAATAAATACTTAGCTAATTTGTTTTTTGTTGCTTTTAATCTTTGTTCAGTTTCCTTTCTTTCTGGTACTGATTGTTGCTCACCAATAAACACTTGATCACGACGTTGTTGGTATATTTCATCAATAATCTCACGATGTTCTTTTTCCATTTTTATTCCCCTTTCAATAAAAAAAACGCAACCTCTAAGGAGCGTTATACGCGGTACCATCCTAACATTGACTTAATTAACATAACGCACCTAAGTGCGGGATATTACTCCTACTCCGAGGTGGTAATTATTAATTGTATTAGTTAGCTCCCACCAAACCTAACTCGCTTAATAACACTTAATTAATAATCGTGTCCTCTTCTTCGTATTTACATATAAAATACACTATCATCTATTATTTGTCAATATTATCTTAATAATACTTTACATTTTGCCCGTCGACCATTTTCATATTTTCTTTCCACTTTATTAATATGTTCAACGATTGCTGGTAATTTATGCGACCATATATCAATTAATCTTTCTCTTTGTTCATCAGTTAATGATTGTAGTATAAAAGTATCTATTAAACGCTGATTAGTTAAATCATTATAATTTCTAAGTGGTGAGGTCCAACGACCATAACTATCGTATCCTAAGGCATAATGACTAATATTTTTAATAGCATATTCACCTTGAGGTTTATTGCTTTGAATAATGCTTAATATTTTCTTATATTCTTCGCGAGAGACCACCGTTTCTTCAAGCATTCGATCTAAATAATATAATTTCTTTCCTAAAGCTTCATCATCAGGTTTACTCATTACTCTAAATATAAATGGCCATTGATGTTGATCAAAGTGATTAGCCGCAATTTGATTAGCCATAATCATAAATGGAGCTAGTAATGAGGAGCCGGTTATGGCTTCTCCTTCATCATCACTTTTTATTTTATCAGCTTCCATATCAGATAATTCGTACAAAAGTTTTAATGTTTGCTGTAACTTTTCATCATTACATCCATTATTTATAATCTTTCCAACTTCATTACAATTTATTTTCTGCTTAGAAACAATTGTAGAACGTTGAAAGGAATATCCTAAACGATTACCATTTTTATCTAAAATGACAAAACATGAAATGACCTTCCTTTTTTCATAAGGTAGCAATGAACATAATTCCATACCTAATTCATATGGAATCATTGGCATAATTTTATCTTGTAAATAAAAAGTTATACCTCTATTATATGCTTCACAATCAATGAGGCTTCCTTCTTTAACAAAATGACAAACATCAGCAATATGTATTCCTAATCTATACCCTTCAGGTATTATTTCTAATGACAACCCATCATCTAATATTTTAGAATTGCCACTATCAATCGTAAAGACTGGGATTCTAGTCAAATCGACTCTTCCTGGATCATCAATTATATCATTCTTTTTAATATACGCTATTTCATATAACATACCATCAGTTATATTATCTTCAATAATTGATTCACCATCATAGCGATGTTCATGTTTTTGATCCCTAAGGATATCTCTAACTCGCTCTAATTTACTAACTATACACGGCTGATTCTTGGTACTTTCTATCATTTGCTTTAATTTTTTAAGATGTCGCTCACGCTCTTCTTCACTATAGATAAATTTATTACTATAGTAAATCAATTTTAAAATATTTTCAAAATAGATATAGTTATCTTCATTATATGGCTGTTTAATAAGACGTCGATAAGTATCAATTACATCATCTAATAATGAATGTTTATTTTTTCGAACATTAATTAAATAAGGAAAATTAGATAATACTTCTTTAAGAACCCCCCAATTCCGATCTTTAAATATTAAATGGTGGACAAATTGATAATCTTCTTGACTACGCTCAGCATCAATACGCTTTTTATTAGTAATCACCATATTACTAATTTCATGTTTAATACTTTTAACTAGTAATCTTATTTCTCCATTCTTTAATTGTTTTAGCACTCTACTAATTCGTCGTTCACAAAAACCAATGCCGTTAGTTATAGCCCGATCATCCAAATTTTCGCCAGTTTTAATTAAATCATTCACTAAATTACAACTATCAAATATATATTGACATTCATCAACTAACGTATCATCACTTATCTTCTCAATGGCATTACCCAAAGCACTAAAAAAGGTCCCCAAGATGTAATTATCATCATCTTCACCTAATAGTTCCTTAATTTTTGTTAATGAATATTCACTATTATTTTCTAAATAT
Source organism: Caryophanales bacterium UBA1423 (assembly GCA_002304855.1). Taxonomy (GTDB): domain Bacteria; phylum Bacillota_I; class Bacilli_A; order RF39; family UBA660; genus UBA660. The sequence continues at coordinate 13,224 of DBPJ01000007.1, forward strand.
GCCAATAATATTTGATAATTATTCATACCTACTACTCCACTACTTCAATTAACGACGCCTATTTTTACTAATCATTTCCTTGCATTCAGCTAATTGTTTAATGCGCTCTATAATTCTTCTTGCTTTAACTACTTCTACATTACCCTTACAAGTACTAAAATGTTTTTCTAAATCATCAATATTTAAATTAGAAGTAAAAAAAGTTGGTAATTGTTCTTGCATGCGGTATTGTAAGATCGGTCCTAAAATTTCATCTCTACCCCAAGCAGTTGCATTTTCAGCCCCGATATCATCAATCAACAATAATGGTATTTTCTGGATATATTCAAATCTCTCTCCAAAATCCACATCAAATGAAGCTTTCAAACTTCTTAAATATTCTGGCCAATAGATAATAGCACTATATGCACCTTTTTTAGCTAATTCATTAAACATGGCAGCAATTAAATAAGTTTTACCGCCTCCAAAGTTACCACTTAAATATAATCCTTTTAAATTAGGATTACTTGGATACTTATTAATAAAATTCTCTAGCCACTTAATTATTCCAGTACGCTCAGTATCATCTATATAAATATCTTTCATACTAGCTTGTCTTATTTCTTTAGGAACATCAAAGACATATACGCGATGTTGATAAGCATTATCTTTTAATTGTTTTTGTTTATATTTACATGCCACATATGAAAAAGTTAAGGTGTCTTGTTCAACTTTAGGCGTAAAGACAAAACCTTCAACACTATTATGGCATTCAAGTAAGTTGCGACAATCAGCACAATTTTTTAATTCCAATGCACATTCTTCTAACTTAGAGGTATACTTCATTAATTCTTCTTCGGGTATATCAAGCTTACTAATAACTTTTTTAAAATAATCTTCCTCCAAAGCCTTAACATATTCTTTTTTCAATGATTTTAATTTTTTATCATCTAATTTTAATTCTGATATCGCTTCACTAACTAATTTCATATTGTCACCTACTCACTAAATTTTCTTAAAATACTTTCTAATTCCGCCTTTTCTTCAGCACTTGGTTCTTTTATTTCGATTTCTTTATCAAACCATTCAGGAACATTCTCTTTACTTGTGACCTTTACAGGTTTATCTACTTTATTACGATATTTTTTATGCTCTTTTTGAACTATATTCATTGCTTCTTCAACAGTTTCAATCCCTAACCTTCTCCAATGACCAGCAATGGTTTCAACTAAACCTCTTGTTAGTTTATTATTATTAATTTTTAACACATAATCAATCAAAACATTTACCACTCCTGGTTTTAATTCCTGATCAATTATTAAACTTTCTATTAATCTTAAATCACGTCTTGTCGGTTCAGCATTATCATATTTACTTTTTAAAAAATCGTAAGGAGTAGTAGTTTCAAAGTTATAAGCCATTTTAGCCCTCTTTGAAGTATCACCAATTGGGCTGCGCAAATATTCTGGTTGACTTCTAAATACTATGGTTGGTAAATTACCCCCTTCTTCAAATTGGTAATAATTACGACATTCTTTTCTTAATGATTCTTTATCAATAGTACATCGCTCAGTAAGAGTATTACGAACCAAACTTTGCATTACCATCGTATCAATATCGTAAATAAATGATAATTGATTGATTAAATTTATGACATCATCGTTAAAAGTCCTATCGTTTTTCATATCTTTAGGTATAGATTCAATCAATTGATCAAAATCAATTTTTGATTTCATCTTTAAATCAAGTTTATTACGCTTTACAATATCTTCAATATAGTCATGTCCTGTCGCTGGAACACTAACAAAAACATCACTAAAACTAGCCGTAATATCTTCATAATCAGTTAGTTTAATTTTAGGAATAGTAAAATAGTGAATAAGTTTATCATATTCAACTTTACCGATATTACCATATAAAACAACACTAAGTGAAGGATTATTTAAAAACTCACTAGCACTAACTGGAGAATATAATTCATAAACATAAGTATTGACATTCCCCTTTTTTAAATAAGTTTTTAATAAACCAATAGCTTCTAATTGTTCTCTCGCTTCAACTATTTCATTTAGTCTTACTTTCATTTTACTTATTAAATGATGATGAGTATATTCTAAACCCATTACTTCACGAGTATCTAAATCTGACCATAAAACAAAATATAAACTTATAGCATTAGCCCCAATAATAGGTTGATACAACATCGTTAATACCTTACGGTCATTATCATTTAATATTGACCTATTGATTACAATATAGGTATCAGCTGGTAAGATCGATATTTTAGTCATTGTATCACCTACCTATTTCTACCACAATTATAGCATTTTAATAATGTTAGATACAACAAAAAGATGAATAAAATCAATTATTCACCTTTATTTTAAAATATCAAACCTTTAGTTTTTTTCCATTAACAGTGATGCTATGCAATATCACTTTCTATAGATAGCAAAATTTTGGATAAATTACACTTCTGCTACTCCAAACTGACTATTATATAATTCACTATAGAACCCTTTCTTAGCTAATAGTTCATCATGAGTACCTTGTTCTATTATTTTACCATCACTTATTACTAAAATTAGATCAGCATTTCTAATAGTAGATAATCGATGAGCAATAATAAAGCTTGTGCGTCCTTTCATTAAATTATGCATCGCTTCTTGAATTAATACTTCAGTTCTCGTATCAACTGAACTAGTAGCCTCATCAAGTATTAATACGGCGGGATTAGTTAATATGGCTCTAGCTATCGTTAATAATTGCTTTTCACCGCTTGAAATATTACTAGCATCCTCATTAATAATCGTATTATAACCCTCTGGCAAAGTATGAATAAAATGATCTATTTGTGCTAAAGTGGCGGCTTCCTCTATTTCTTCATCGGTAGCATCTAATTTTCCATAGGCAATATTATCTTTAATACTAGCATTAAATAACCAAGTATCTTGTAAAACCATCCCTAACATTTTCCTTAAATCAAAACGCCTCATCTCTTTAATATCAATGCCATCTATTTTAATGCTACCCTTTTGCACATCATAAAAACGCATTAATAAATTAACTATGGTTGTCTTACCAGCCCCTGTTGGTCCAACAATGGCCACTTTTTGACCAGCTTTAATATCAATACTAAAGTTTTTGATAATTATATTATCTTCATCATAGCCAAAGACAATATTATCAAAATTAATATTACCTTTTAAATCTTTTATTACTTTATAATCACTTATATCTTTTACTTCTTCCTTAACATCCAAAAATTCAAAAACCCTTTCGGCCGCGGCAGCAGTTGATTGTAGAATATTAGCAATATTAGCCGTTTGAGCAATTGGATGATTAAATTGTCTAACATATTGAATGAAAGCTTGAATGTCACCAACTTTAATCTTATCATGAACAGCTAAATAGCCACCCATAATACATACTCCCACAAAACCTAGATTACTAATAAAATGAGTTATTGGCATCATCAAGCCAGATAGAAATTGTGATTTCCAGGCCGTAGTATATAACTCATTATTAATCTTATTAAATTGATTAATAGCATGTTCTTCTCGATTGAAGGCTTTAACAATAATATGTCCACTATACATTTCTTCAATATGACCATTTAATTTACCCAATAATGCCTGTTGTTCCTTAAAATATTTTTGCGAATATTTAATAATCGTTCTTACCAATAAAAAGGTAATTGGTAAGGTTACTAATGCTATCATAGTCATATCAATACTAATTGTTAACATCATTATCAAAATACCAACAACCATGGTAATTGACGTAATCACCTGAATCATACTTTGATTTAATGAAGTACTAATTAAATCAATATCATTAGTAACTCTGCTTAAAATATCGCCATAAGGTCTAGTATCAAAATATTTAAGAGGTATCCTATTAATCTTATTAGTTATATCTTTCCTAAAAGAATAAGTAATATCTTGTGATACTTTAGACATTATATAACCTTGTATATAAGCAAAAACAGCACTAACTATATATAATATCAATAACCATATGGCAATCCTACCAATATAATTAAAATCAATGGTAGCATTAGGAATATTCATCATTTTAGCCATTAAACCCTCAAATAACTTATTGGTCGCTCTTCCCAAGATCTTAGGTCCTACTATGTTAAAAGTAGTACTAAAGATAGCAAAGACTAAGACTAGCATTAATGACCACTTATATGGTTTTAAATACTTTACTAACCGCTTCATTGTTCCTCTAAAATCTTTCGCTTTTTCACCCTTCATCATACCTCGGCCCATAGGTATTAATGGTGCTGAACGTCTATTAATTTCTTTACTCATACTAGTTCCTCCATTGATAATTGGGATAGAGCCATCTCTTTATAGACATCACAGGTATTCATTAAATATTTATGATTGCCAATACCAACTATTTTACCTTTATCTAAAACAACTATTTGATCAGCATCCATAATGGTACTAATTCTTTGTGTGACAATTAAGACCGTAGCATCTTTAATTTGCTTCTTTAAAGCTTTACGTAATATTTTATCAGTTTTAAAATCTAAGGCTGAAAAACTATCATCAAAAATATAAATTGATGGTTTTTTAATAATGGCTCTAGCAATCGATAAACGTTGCTTTTGACCTCCTGAAACATTAGTACCACCCTCAGCGATTAAGGCCTCTAATTTATCTTCTTTATTATTAATAAAGTCATATATTTGAGCTATTTTAGTAGCCTCTTCCATCTCTTCATTAGTAGCATCTTCTTTACCATATCTTAAATTATCAGCAATTGTACCCGAAAATAATACCCCTTTTTGTGGTACATAGCCAATTTTAGCTCTTAATTCATGTTGTTTTATATTGCGGACATCAACCCCATCCACTAATATTTGACCACTAGTAACATCATAAAACCTTGGTATCAAATTAATAATAGTTGATTTGCCACTACCAGT
>DBPJ01000016.1:0-353 GCA_002304855.1 Caryophanales bacterium UBA1423
CCTACTTGAATAACCACTAATTTAGGAGTACTTGGTAAAGATTTTATTTCTTGTTTTAATTCTTCTCTTAATTTATCAGCTACTTCTTTACCATTTATAATTTTATCCATAAGATCACCTTATTTTAAGTTTTGATAGATTGGAAATTTCTCAACTAAATTTTTAACTTCGGTTTTTAATTCTTCTAAGATCAATTGATTATCATGATTCTTTAATGCTCTAGCAATAATCTTACCTACTTGAATAAATTCTTTTTCTTTAAATCCTCTTGTCGTCATTGCTGGTGTTCCTAAACGAATACCACTGGTAACCATTGGTGATTCAGTTTCTTCAGGAATAGTATTTTTATTACA
>DBPJ01000016.1:492-1100 GCA_002304855.1 Caryophanales bacterium UBA1423
GCAATGACATGCATTAAAGGGCCACCTTGAATGCCAGGAAATATTATTTTATCTATTTTCTTAGCAATTTCAGGATTATTAGTTAAAATAATGCCACCTCTTGGTCCTCTTAACGTTTTATGGGTAGTTGATGTCACGACATCAGCATATTCCATTGGACTTTGATGAAGCCCTGCAGCAACTAATCCCGCAATATGGGCCATATCAACCATTAAATAAGCCCCACAAGCATCAGCTGCTTCTCTAAACTTCTTAAAATCAATTGCTCTAGAATAAGCACTAGCACCAGCAATAATCATCTTCGGCTTTTCTTTTTTAGCTAATTTTATTAATTCATCATAATTGATTGTTTCTGATTTGGAATCAACATTATAAGTTACAATATCATATTCTAACCCACTAAAATTGATTGGTAAACCGTGAGATAAATGACCACCATGACTTAAATTCATGCCCATGACTTTATCGCCAACTTTAAGTAATGCTTTATAGACCGCCATATTAGCTTGGGTTCCTGAATGGGGTTGAACATTAACATATTTAGCATTAAATAATTGTTTTAATCTTTCAATGGCTAATCTTTCTATTTCATCAACAAATTGACATCC
>DBPJ01000016.1:1130-2615 GCA_002304855.1 Caryophanales bacterium UBA1423
TCTTCAAGAATAGTATTAAATACTTCAATATCCATATTATCCCTCCAATAGTTCTATTATATCACAAACTATAAAAAAATCCCTAAAGGGATTTTTAATAGTTTTCACACTTTAATTGATAAAAACTTTGTGGATGACTACATACTGGACATATTTCAGGTGCTGCTGTTCCCTCTACTTGATAACCACATTCTAAACATTGCCATATTTGTGGTATATCTTTTTGAAATACTTTATTAGTTCTAACATTATCGTATAATTTACGATATCTTATTTCATGATTGCGTTCAATAGTTGCTATTTTTTCAAATAGATTAGCAATATCGTTAAATCCTTCTTCTCTAGCTACTTGGGCAAATTCAGGATATAAAACAGCATGCTCTTCTTGTTCACCATTAGCAGCTTGTGCTAAGTTTTCTAAAGTAGTGCCCACTTTTCCCGCTGGATATGTAGCCGTTATTTCAACTGGTCCGCCTTCTAGATGGTTAAAAAATAAGGTAGCATGTTCATATTCATTATTAGCTGTCTCTATAAATAAATTGGCTATTTGTTCAAATCCTTCCTTACGAGCTACTGAAGCAAATTTAGTATATCTAGTTCTGGCTTGTGATTCACCAGCAAAAGCTTTTAATAAATTTTTTTCCGTTTTTGTTCCTTTTATCATTATATTAACCCTTTCTTTTCTTTTAATTTTTCTTCATATGCTTCCCTTAAAGCATATATATTCTTACAACTCATAAAGACTAAGACCGCATTTTCATGGCGTAATAATTTATCAATTGATTCCATACCAATATGTTCACCATTACGTAAACGACTAATAATTATATCTGAAGTTATACCTGGATAATCACAGGCCTGTTCACGATCACAGAAAATATCCGTAACATATGCTTTATCAGCTAAATCTAAAACTTTAACAAAATCAGTAGCTAAATCTCTAGTTCTAGTATACGTGTTTGGTTTAAAAATAGCTACTATTTCTTTATCGGGATATTTTTGTCTAGCTGCTTCAATCGTTACTCTAACTTCAGTTGGGTGATGGGCATAATCATCAATCGTTATAATATCATCAATAACGGTCTCTTTAAATCTTCTTTTAACTCCTTTAAAGGTTTTCAAATGTTCTTTGACTAATTCCATATCTAAACCAACATAATGACTTACTCCTATGACCCCTAAAGCATTTAAAATCATGTGTTTACCATATAAAGGCAAATCAAAATGACTAATAAATTCTTTATCAATATAAACATCAAAATTAGATCCATCTTTTGTTAATTCAATGTTTTTAGCTACAATATCATTATCATTATTAAAACCATAGAATCTAACCTTTTTATATTTTACTTTATGGACGTTTTCATTATCACCACAAGCAAAAACTATATCTTTAGTTTGATTGACAAATTGTTGGAAAGCTAAAATAACATCATCAATATCTTTATAATAATCGACATGATCTAATTCAATATTAGTAATGAT
>DBPJ01000005.1:0-19521 GCA_002304855.1 Caryophanales bacterium UBA1423
ATAATTTTGGTTTATTTTTAATTAATTTATTAATATCATTTATTTTCGAAGAAAAAGGAATTCTAGCATCAATTACTTCAAAAACAAGATCAATTACTTTTAATCTTTCAATTAATTCTTTTTGAGTTTTAGCCATATGTCCAGGAAACCAATTAATATTCACTATTATCACCTATTTGTCATTATAGCATATTAAAAAATAAAAAGTAAAATAGGATTCTATTTTACTTTACCAAAACGATTGAATGGATATAATGCCCAATCAATACTACCTACAATGTCTTTCCGATCAACTAAACCAAAGGTTCTACTATCAATTGAATTGTTACGATTATCCCCTAAAACAAAATATTTATTATCTGGAATAGTTTCAGTTAAAATTAAATCTTCAATATTATTAGTTAAAAATGGTTCAGCTATTGGCTGATTATTAATATATAAATGTCCATGTATATATTCTACTTTTTCGCCAGGTAGCCCAATAACTCTTTTAACTAAAGAACCATAATTAGCTACTTTTACTACTACAATATCAAAACGCTCAATATCAGTAATACGATATTTAATTTTATTTAATAAAACAATTTCCCGGTCAATTAAAGTAGGTTCCATCGATGATCTATTAACTTGAGCTGGAGTCATAATATAAGTTCTAAAAATAACAATGATTATAACAATCAATATATACGATAGTATTTCCCTGGCAATTCGCATAATAAACCCTTTCTAAAAAATAAGGTGTAATACCTTATTTTTTATGCTCTTTCTTTAATTTTATATTGACCAGCTTGGTCTTTTAAGAAGGTTAATTTGGCACGTCTTACTTTACCTTTTTTAATTACGACGATATCAACTATCTTTGGTGAATGAATTGAAAAGGTTCTTTCAACTCCAACACCAGCTGATTCTTTTCTAACGGTAAAGGTTTCACTAACACCAGAACCTTTACGTGCTACTACAACACCTTCAAAAGCTTGAATACGTTCACGTTTACCTTCCATAATTTTAACATCAACGCGAACTATATCGCCAACTCTAAATTCTTGAACATTAGGCTTCATATACTTTTTAGTAATCTTATCAATAATGTTCATCACGATATCTCTTCCTTTCTAACCAAAGATCATATCTAAAAATAGCGGATCTTCTTTTTACAACATATAGATATTATCATATTTAAGTTAAGATGGCAAGTATTTTTATCGACTACGATGGACTTCTTTTTCATGTTCTTTATCTTCTTTTTGTTTTAATTCCTCTAATTCTTTCTTTAATTTTTCAATTACCATCGCCATATCTTTTTTATTATCGCTTTTCATTTTTTCCTCTTGAACTTTTATTTCTTTTTCAAACTGTTCTTGTAATTGTTTTTTTCGTTGTTCTCTTCTAGCTATTAAAATTCTTAATAAACGAGGAGAAACAATCGTTAGTCTTTCAACACTAATGACATCGTCTCTTTCTTTACGCTTAGGGTAAAAACACTGACCATTGACACATATATTATATGCTTCAACATGCTTTGCTTCCTTTTCTCTTTGCTTTTTTACTAACCTATAATATCTTACTGAATCAGACCATCTTTTTACTCGATCCCGCTTCATAAAACCACCTACTTTTCTAATAAATCAGGCCTTTTTTCTTTGGTCCTTTTTATTCGTTCATTTTGACGCCATTCTTCTATCTTTTGATGATTGCCACTAAGTAATACATGAGGAACAGTTAAGCCTTTAAAGTCACGTGGTTGTGTATAATTAGGATAATCTAATAAGTTATCATTAAAAGATTCGGTTGCTAGAGACTCCTGATTGATAACTCCATCTATTAATCTGACAATAGCGTCAGTTATGACCATACTTGGAAGTTCCCCACCAGTTAAAATATAATCACCAATACTAATTTCCATGTCAACAATGGTTCTTATTCGTTCATCAAAGCCTTCATAATGACCACAAATAATAATTAAGTGCTTTTCTTTACTTAAGTTAAGGGCTAGTTGTTGGTCAAATACTTTTCCTGATGGGGTCATCATGATGACTTTACTGTTACTAGTTTTTAAAGCTTCAACGGCATCAAAGACAGGTTGGCACATAAGAATCATCCCATGGCCTCCACCAAAAGGATAATCATCTACTTTCTTATGTTTATCAGTTGAATAATCTCTAAGATTATGAATATTAATAGTTATTTTATTGTCGTCAATAGCTCGTTTGATAATTGATTCACTTAAAAAACCATTAAACATATTAGGAAATAAAGTGATAATATCTATTTTCATACAATCAGTCCTTTTATACTATTAATTGTAACTTTCTTTTGTTTTAGATCAATATGTTTAATAAATTGGTCAATATTGGGTACTAATATTTTTTTATTATTATTCATGATTACTAATATATTATATAGTGGTGCTTTCATAATATCAGTTATTATTCCTACATATTGGCCATTATCATATACTTTACAATCAATTAAATCAGTATCTAAATACATATTATCAGTTAAGGATAAATCTTCTTTGTTGATATAGACATATTGGCCTTTATATTTTAAGACATCATTAATATTGTTGATGCCTTCTAAAGTAATCATATCATAATTTTTATGAGAACGATAACTATTAATAAGGTGTAATTCTTTATTATCACCAATATAAATTTTAAATGCTTTTTTAAATACTAAGGTTTTATATTTAAAATCAGATAATATTCTAATTTCGCCTTTAGTACCATGGGTGTTGACAATTTTACCAATGTTAATGTATTCCATATCACACACCTACTTACATGTTTCACCTATATTATACAATATCTCTCATTTGTTTTCTAATAATTTTATAATTAGGTATATATTTAGCTACTAAAGTCCAAAAAAATCTTGAATGATTAGGATAAATAAAATGACACAATTCATGCACAATAACATAATCAATAGTCATAATATCATGTTTGATTAATTCTAAATTTAAAGTTATTTGCTGTTTTTTTTGATTACATACGCCCCATCTTGATTTCATTTTTCTAATTTTTAAAGTAGGTTTAGGAATATTTTCATTAAAACAATCTAATATATAATTTAGCCTTTCATTAAAGATTCTATTAGCTTCTTTTTTATACCATTTATTGATATTATCTTTATCATCAATAAATAATTTATTACCATTAATAGTTGGCTCTCTAAGTTGAGGCAAAATGATGATATCGTATGATTTACCTAAATAGTAACCATCAATATATTTAACTTGCTTACGTTTCTCGCGATTAATCATCTTTTTAATAGCACTAATATTATTATTTAATAATTTAATTAAATCATTTTTATTCATTAGATAATTAGTGGTAACATAGATAGTAAAATCATCTTTAACTCTAATGTAAGTATTTCTATTCTTTTTCTTTTCGATTATGACCTCATAAACTTCATTATCTATTTTAAACTGCATATTACCACCAACAACATTATAACATTGTTAATAAAAAACTTTATAGATATCTATAAAGTTTTATTTAGTAGTTATAAATTTTTCAATGAAATTATTGTAGGCTCTTTCAGCCATCACATCTTTTTTATTTTTATATTTGAATTTTTTAGAACGACTACTTATTATTTTTTTAATTAAATATTTAGTAAAATGAGGATTTCTAACTAGTAGTGGCCCGATTAGATAAGTACCATAGAAATTTTTATAATGAATTCCTTCACCAGTACTATTCGGATAAGATCCTGTACCACTAATAACTCTAAATAAAGGTTTACGATTATTTTTAATCACTGACCCTTGATTTTGAAAACCAATTATTGGTTTACTTACTAATGAGGTTTTAAAATAAGCTTGGTCAACAATTCTAAAATTGATATCTTCAGCATCATAATCAAAAATACCTAAAGCTTTATGCTTGTTTTTATTAATATCCGTTATTGACTGACCAAATAATTCATAAGAATTGCCGGTACAAAGGAAAAATTTATTGTTTTCAATAGCAACTTCGATCTCTTCTTTATGTTTTAAAATATCATCTAAAACTAATAACCTATTAGCTTCTATTCCTGAACCAATATAAACAATATCATATTTATCAAATTCTTTAGATTCATCAATGGTAACAAATTTAATAGTAACTTTAACCCCTTGTTCCTCTAAATATTTCTTTAAGGCTTTAACGTTACCACTTTCCCCATATAAATTCATTATGTCATAATAAAGATGAGCAATTACTATTTTCATCTTATTGTCACCTGCTTTACAATCTTTTTAAATTCTTTTTCGGTATCAGAATTTAAGACCGCATAGATTTTACCTTTGGTTTTATTTTGTAAGATAGAAATAGCTTCTTCAATGGTTTGGCAAATAATAATATCTTTATCTTTAAAATCACAATAAGCAAGACGATTAGCAAGATCGTAAGCAAAATCACCAACACAAACTATTTTATCGATATTATTATCTTTTAACAGTTCAAAATCAATATCCCATAACCATGATAAGTCTTTATGAGGATAACGATAACTAATACGATAGAAACCAAATAATAAAGTCTTCTTTTCTTTTTGTCTACTGATATAAAGCATTGATTGGTTATAACTAGTACAATTTTCATTTTTACTACTTAGAAGTAAACATTCACGATTATTGATTGATAGACGTTCAAAACGCTTCTGCGCAAGTGATAATTCATTTAATTGAATACTAAGTTTATTTTGATCTATTCCTAGGGCACTACCTAAGGCGAAAGCTGCTAAAACATTGTAAATATAATATATGACATCATTTTGAATATTAATTTTATGTTTATCATTAATCATAAAATATGCTTTATTTAAATTGATTTTGGTAGCTTCAAAGTCAGGTTTATGGCGTTTAAAATCACATTTAGGACATTCATAGTGACCAATATTACCATATTGAAAATAATTAAATTTTAACTTTGAATGACATTTTGGGCAGTAAGTAATATCTAAATTATTAGATATTGGTTTATGATATGAAAGGGCATTTTTACCTAATCCAAAGTAAGTAACTGGCCCCTTATGATTAAAACTAAATTGATGGACAATTGGATCATCAATATTTAAAATTAAATGCACTGAATCATCAAATGAACTTCTAATATCATTCCATACTACTTGGTAATGACCGTGTCTTGGTGGTTGATCTCTCGTAATATTATTGATAATTAAATAATTTGGCTTTAGGATTTTAAAAATATTTTTAGTATATCGTTCATCAACTTCCATGACAATAGCATCTTTAGTAATTTGACCATTTAAATTGCAATTGTCAACCATTAAAGTAATAATACCAAATAATAAATTAGATTCAATATTATGACCAACGGTATAACCATTACTTTTTAATATATGGGCGACTGCAGCAGCAGTTGAGGTTTTTCCACAACTGGCAGTTACAGCAATCGTCAATTTTGGCAGTTTAATATGAGGTAAAATATTAGGGTATATTAAGTTAACTATTTTACCCGGAAATGAACTACCTCTATTCATCTTTTTACCAATAAAGCATAATATTTTACCAATTAAAATAGCTATTTTCATTCGCATGATATCACAACCTCTATGTATCAATTATACCATAAGTATGATGGTTTTAGCTTCTTTTGTCGAAGCTATAATATTATATTTTAATTTATGTTATATTAATAAAATTGGAGGCTAAAAATGTTTAATATTAAGATGGAATATACTAATAAAACTTTATATATTGAATTAACTGGTATTTTAAATGAAGATAATTTTTTAGCTTTCAAACGAAAAGTATTTACTATTGTTGATGATTATGAAATTAAAAATATTGTATTGAAAGGTCATGATTTAGAAATTATTGATGATAGTTACTTAGAGTCTTTCAGGAATGATTATAAAAATAAGTATGATGGTAAACTTACTTTTAAAATATAAAAAAAACTCTTGCGAGTTTTTTTATTTATTAGAAACGGCCACCGCCGCCACCGCCACCGAAACTTCCACCACCAAAGGAACTACCCCCACCAAAACCTGAGCCTGATGAGGTTTTCGAATTAGCAATTGCACTAGATACTGTTCTATTAATTGAATGATTAATAGTTGAGGTTAAATCGGTAGCTAAACTATTATTTAAATACAACAGAGTATAATTGATACTAAAGTCAGCTGGTGTATCCATATTTTCTAATTTAATCTTCATCGTCTTAGCTAGTTTAGTCGCTACACCTAATACCGTGGCATAAACTAAATATTTTTCCCAAAGATATATTTCGGGTAATTCTTTATCAGAAAAGCGTCCAAAATCGGCTAAAAAGCGTTTAAAAGCACGCCATTGTTGATATTGTTCATTACCTTTAACTGTTCTTTTTTTGAAGGATACAAAATACATAATCGCAATAAGTGCTGGGATAAGACTAATATAGCCCAAGGCATTATCAGTTTGATTAATAACATTTAACAAAGTAATAGCTATGGCTCCCAAGATAGCATATTGTATTACTTTTAATTTGATTTTAAAATGATCTTCAAAAAATTTTTCTTTTTCCCCTGTTTTGATGACAATATCTTGCCACTTATTATATGCATTCATAAATTGGAGTGAACTTTTATAACTACTTGATGCTCTTTTTAAATCTTTCAAACTAACAAATTGACCATTACCAATTTCATTTATAAACCAATTTTTTAAATATTGTTCAGCTTCAGTTAAACCTTCATTACTATCAATATTTTTAATTAAATCATAGTCTTTTTTACCAACACTTTCAACTTTTAAGTGTTTCTTTCTTATTAATTCTAACAATAAAGCGGAAATAGCATTAGGAGTTATTTTCTTTTTAAAGAGATATTCAACTATTTCTGGTCCATATTCAGCGGGAAATTCGCGATAATATTGATGATTAAAAGTGGCCTTTAGTTCTTTATCGTGATCATAATAAATTTTAATAACAATAACTAATAAACCAATATACCATAGATAGGTTAAGATATTTACTGCCTTAATAATCAATTTAGCTCTTTGTCTTATTTTATTGGCTTTATTGGCCAAATTTTGTTCTATTTCTAAAATATAATCCCAAGCATTCATATTAGACCTTTTAGTTGCGTATGGTACTATTTCCTTATCAAATACCAACCTAACATCAATTGGCGTATGACTTGGTAAATTATTATAATTTATTTCAGCTGTATACTTATCTACTAAAGTAATTTCACCAGTTAGTGGTCCATGAGTCCAACCTCTTAAGTTTTGATTAGTTGCTGGTAAATGAAAAGTTATTTTTAATTGCTTAATATTTTCTTCAAATTCTTTACTAAAGAAATTCCATCCTATTTCAGCTACATCATTATGAATGATAACTACATCATCAACTGTATACTCAAGATAAAATCCAGTATTATAAGTATCAGGATTAAATGTTTTTACTCGAATACCTTTATCATTATGAACTAGTTGATAGACACCATAGTCTCCATTAACAGCATAGGCACTAGAAGTAAATTGTTTATTTAAATAAATATGGTCATCTTCAACGTAAGTATCATATACTTCAATATCTTTAATGCCACTACCATTATAAATACTGCTACCCTCTAAACTTTTTTTATCACCATTAAAAGGAGCAGTCGAACCAATATAATTTAAATCACGATAACTACCATTATATGACCCTGCTAAATCATAATATTCCTTTACTGTCATCGAACCATCAATATTAACAGTAACATCAATATAATAATAATTAATGGCATCAGCTGCTAAATAGTTAGGTATAAATAAAAACAATAAAACTAATATCAATAATATTTTCTTCATACTTAATGTCCTTTCAAAAAAAGGCTTACTGAAGTAAGCCTTTTATTAAAATTTAACAGTTGGAGTTTCAAGTTCTTCTTCATCAGCTTCAAAGAATTTTGATTTTTCAAAATTAAACATTGAAGCAATGATATTAGATGGAAACATTTCAATCTTATTATTATAAGAGTAGACACTATCATTATAAAATTGTCTTGCATAAGCAATTTTATCTTCAATATCTTTTAGATCAGCTTGTAAACTTAAGAAATTTTCATTAGCTTTTAATTCGGGATAAGCTTCGGCTAAAGCAAATAATTTACTTAAAGTATGGGTTAAAGCGTTATTAGCTTCAATTTCAGCCTCTGGATTATTAGCTGAAGCTAATCTGTTTCTTGCTGCTATTACTTCTTCGAATGTTTCCTTTTCATGAGCCGCATATCCTTTGACCGTTTCAACTAAATTTGGAATTAAATCGGCTCTTTTCTTCAATTGCACATCAATTTGCGCCCACTGATCTCTTACCCTATTTCTTAATGATACGAGCCTATTATAAGTTAATACTACATACATTAAAAGTAAAAGAATAACACCTAAAAAAATTAAAAGTCCATCAGTCATATTATCACTCCTTATTATTTATTATAACACAAAACATAGCCATTTACTATTGTTTTTACATAATTATATTCTCTATGATATATAATAATCATAAAAAGGTGATAATATGAATGTAAGTATTAGAGAATATATAAAAAATAATTTTAAAAATGTTTCTAAAGAAGAAATAAGACAAACAATCGAAGATAGTATTAAACAAGATGACGAAATAGTACTTCCTGGATTGGGCGTCTTATTTGAAACAGTATGGAATAATAGTAACCAAAAAGAGGCAATAATTGATATTATTTATAATAGTTTATCGATCTCTTAATTTAGCATTATATTGTTGCTCAACATTATTGACAATATTATCAATTATTGGTTTTATTTCAGCTTCAGTTAACGTTTTAGTTAAAGCTCTAAATTCTAAGGTGAAAGCTATTGATTTTTTATTTTTACCAATATTATCACCAATATATAGATCAAATATATCAACATTTGTTAGTAACGGTTGACCTGTTTCGCGAATAGTATTGATAATATCAATGGCACTTATTTCTTTATCCAAGATGAAAGCTAAATCTTTAGTAATTGATGGATATTTTGGAACTTCTTGATATTCCAAAGCATCAATCTTATATTGATTTATTTTAGCTAAAGATATTTCAAACATATAGATTGGTAATTTATTAATACTAGTATGAATTCTTCCAATATAGCCAATAAATTCATCGTCTAGTAATATCTCAGCCACTTGGCCAGGATGAAATTCTCTAGGTGGATTAATAACTTTATTAAATTTAATATATTTAGTTAATCCTAAATAATTAAATAATGTTTCTAATATCCCTTTGACAACATAGAAATCTACTTCTATTTTTTTATTTTGCCATAAATTAGTTAGATAATTACCAACCATCATACCAGTAATTTTTTCTTCCTCAATATATTGATCATTATCTTTATAGTAAATAGCTCCAATTTCAAAGATATAAATATCTTTTAGTTGACGGGCCAAATTATATTCAACTACTTTTAACAATGATGGTAAAAGACTATATCTTAATATTTTCTTATCTTCACTCATTGGATTTTTAATTTCAATATATTCAAATTTATCTTTAGTAAACATATTAATCATATCTTTACTAACTAAAGAATAAGTTATTACTTGTTTTAGATTTAAGGCTTCTAATTTTTGACGAATTTTCTTTCTTTTTAAATACTGATTACTATATGTTCCAACTTTTATACTAGTAGTAGGTAAAATACCCTTGATATGGTCATAGCCATGAATTCTACCTACTTCTTCAATTAAATCTTCAGCAATATTGATATCTAAACGTCTAGAAGGAACAGTAACTGTAAATTTAGTATCATGTTGAAGATAATCAAATTCTAATCTTCTAAAAATATCAGCAATATCTTTGACGCTAATTTCCATTTCTAAAACACGTTTTATTCTCTCTTGATCAATGACAATCTTTTTAGTAACTGGTTTTATATTATTATGACATAAAGTTCCTTTCAACGTTTTACCATTAGCATATTTAGCTAATAAGTAGCATGCCCTATTAATAGCTTCCATGGTTCGATTATAGTCAAGTCCTTTTTCAAAGCGAATACTTGCTTCACTACGAAATACTTTTTTAGAAGTTTGTCTAACATTAACAGGATTAAAAATAGCACTTTCAATTACAAGGGTCTTAGTATTATGATCAACTTCAGTATTGAGAGCCCCCATTACTCCAGCAATAGCGATAATGCCATCATTATTAGTAATAACAATATCATTATGGTCGAGAATTCTTTTTTCATTATCAAGAGTCGTTACTACTTCATTATCTTGGGCCATTCTAACTCCTATTTTATTGCCTAATTTGTCATAGTCAAAGAAATGAAGTGGTTGCCCATACTCAAGCATTACATAATTACTAATGTCAACCACATTATTGATAGAGCGAATTCCAGCAGCCATTAATCTATTTTTGATAAAAGCCGGGCTTTCTTTAATCTCAATATTTTTGACCATTCTAGCAATGTATAGTGGACAATTATCAGTATCAACTTCTAAGGTTAAATATTTTTTAATTGAATTACTGATTTCTTTAACTTTATTATTAGGTAATTTAATTGGTTTATCAATAATAGCCCCTACTTCATAAGCCATACCAATCATACTTAATAAATCGCCACGATTAGGTGTTAAATCAAAATCAATGACTAAATCATCTAGTCCTAAATATTTAATTGGATCTTCACCAACTTTAACCTCTTTAGGTAAAACATGAATGCCATGTTTATCTTCCTCAGATAAATATTTAGAGTCAATACCTAATTCAGCTAAAGAGCAGATCATACCTTCTGAGTCTACACCTCTAATGGTAACTTTATTTATCACCACATTGCCTGGTAAAATGGTACATGGTTTAGCAATAATAACTTTTTGCCCCTTAGCAACATTAGGCGCTCCACAAACAATTTGCTTTAATTCTTTTTCACCAATATCAACCATACAGACACTAAGTCTATCAGCTTGAGGATGCTTTTCTTTAGCTTTTATATGGCCAATTACTAAATTAGAAACATCACATAATCTGGTAACTGAATCTACTTCATTACCAATTAAAATCATCTTATTGGTTAAATCGTCAATCTTAACGCCTTTTAAATCAATATAATCATTTAACCAATTCATACTAACTTTCATTTATATCACCACCATCGATGTAATTAAAATTATCTAAAAATCTTAAGTCGTTAATATATATATCCCTAATATCAGTAATTCCATACTTTAACATGGCTGTTCTTTCAACTCCCATCCCAAAAGCAAAGCCAGTATATACTTCAGGATCATAACCACAAGCCCTTAAAACATTAGGATGAACCATACCTGAACCCAATATTTCAAGCCAACCAGTATGTTTACAGAGGGAACAACCTTCACCACTACATTTAAAACATGAAACATCTACTTCAAAACTTGGTTCAGTAAATGGGAAATAACTTGGTCTAAATCTAATGGTTCGATCTTTCCCAAATAACTTTCGTGCCAATAATTCTAATGTACCTTTAAGATGTGCTACTGAGATATTTTTATCAACTACTAATCCTTCTATTTGGGTAAATTGATGCGTATGAGTAGCATCTTCATCACGACGATATACTTTGCCTGGACAAATAATTCTAATAGGAGTTTTATCTTTATTTGCTAACATCGTTCTAATTTGGACAGGTGAGGTTTGAGTTCGTAGTAACATCTCATCATTGATATAAAAACTATCTTGGGCATCTCTAGCTGGATGCCCTTTTGGTAAATTTAATAGTTCAAAATTATATAAATCAGTTTCTACTTCAGGACCCTCAACAACATCATAACCCATTGAAATAAATAATAATTCAATTTCTTCAATTACTTTAGTAATTGGATGGCTGTGTCCAGTATCAACCTTAGTACCTGGTAAAGTAACATCTATTGCTTCACTACTAAGCTTTTTATTTAACTCTTCTTCATTTAATTTATCTTGGATTTTATTGATCTTAGCTATAGCTAATTCTTTAAATTGATTTAAATGACGCCCAAATTCTTTCTTTTCTTTAATTGATAGTTCACTTATACCTTCACTTAGTTGTTGAATTATTCCCTTTCGTCCTAAATATTTAGTTCTTAAATCGTTAAGGGCCTTTAAATTGTCAACTTTGCTTAGTTGGACATCTAAATCCTGTTTAATATTTTCTATTTGTTTGATGATATCCATATAATCCTCCTTCTACAAAAAAATCCTTATTATAAATAATAAGGACGCAAAAAACGTGGTACCACCCTAATTCATAATATTATAAAATATTATGCACTCAAATCAATAACGTAGATATAGACGCAATATCTTTTGAAGTTATCTCCCGATATGGGCTAAAAGGTGAATTCATAAATCATTTATCCTAATTTACACCAACCATTAGGTCTCTATCATAAATTAATTTATTACTACTCCTTTGTCATTGCCTTTTAACATAACTTTAGGTTAATTATATAATTTATATATTAAATAGTCAAATAAATGTTAATAGAAAATACCTATACATAATAGGTATTTATCGTTATTTATTTTCAGTTGGATTAAATGGTTGATAATTTTGGCTAGTATAATCGTCACATTTATAATGGACATCTATTGTATATTCAGTTGGTTTATCTTCAGAAACTGGTCTAATGATAGCATATGATTGTTTTAAATCACAACTTTTACCAGTATCAACATTTTTAAAAACACTAACATCATAATTTAAAGTTTTTAATCTTTCTAAGGTGACACTGAAAGGAAATTCAATCTTTTGAACTTGTAGATAATAATCTTTATTTCGATTAAAGTGATCTTCATATAATTTTTTCATCGCTACTTCCATTTCATCATATTTTGCTTTTCTTTCGGCATCAGTTAATTCAGCCTTACCACAGCCAACTAATAACAATATCATAAATACAATAAATATTTTTCTCATAACTATCACCCTTTTTATTTCCTATATTATAATTATATCATTATTAATGATTTATATTTAAATTTAATAAAAAAATAATCTATATTATACAATTAATATACAATAAAAAATACCTATATAACTATAGGTATTTAACTTTTATTCAGTTTCAGTAGGATTTTCTGATGGATAGTTTTCACTTTTATAATCGCCACATTGCATATATATATTTATTATATATTTAGCATCTGGATGTTCAGTTTGATCAGGAGTTTGATCAATAATCGCATATGTTTTTTCTAAGTCACAAGATTTTCCAGTATCAACATTTTTAATATCTTTGATATTAAAACCAAGTTCTTTTAAATTACCTAAGGTTATTTTTAAGTTTATGGTTTTAGTTTCTTCCGTCAATGTATCTTTTTTATCATTATAATGTTCATCTACATACCCTTTTAAAGTGGTTTCCATTTCGGCATATTTCTTTTCTTTGTCATTATCGGTCAATTTACCTTCCTTACCACAAGCTGTCAATAACACTATCATTAAGACTAAAAGTATCTTTTTCATTTTTCTTCCCTCCAATTATATATTTTTATTATATCATAATTTATTGATAAATAGTTTAATATTTATTTAGTTATCTTAGAAGTTTCTGATGGATAATTTTTACTCTTATAACTACCACATTTTAAATAAACATCTATTAAATATTTAGTATCTGGATATTTTTCTTTATCTGGATTTGGATCAATAATAGCATATGTTCCTTCTAAATCACATGGTTTACCAGTATCGATATTAACAATAGAACTAATATCAAAGTCCTGCTCTTTTAATCCTCCTAAGGCAACTCTAAGTCTAGAATTTTTAACTTCTTCTGGAAATTTTTCTATTGCCTGCTCATAATATTGTTCAAAATACTCTTTCAATGTAGCTTCCATTTCAGCATATTTCTTTTCTTTCTCAGCTAAGTCTTCTTTACCACAGGCTGTTAATAATACAATCATTAGTACCAAAAGTATTTTTTTCATTTTATTCCTCCTTTTATTATTCTATTTATAGATCGGTAACATTTCGACGATAACGATATTTTACTACTGTCAACACTTGTTTGGTTGGATCAGCTTTTATTTCCTCTAAATTTTTTCCTAATTGAGTAGTTAATTCCTCTTCAGTAACATAGTCAGGAAACTTATTACCGCTCCAATCTTGAAGTATTTGTCTAGTTCTGGTTTGTTCTTTATTTTCAATTTGCCTATCCTGAACAGATGCTGGAGCATTCACATCCCAATTAGTCCAATTTGAATAACCATAGGTCATCATATATTCCCACAATTTACTCCAACCAGGATTTAAGGTTTTTTGTGGATCCCAAACTTGAGTAGCACAATCATCCCAGACTTGCGTCTTACAGGAATTCCATTCTTGGCTAGCACAGTCATTCCATACTTGCGTAGCACAATCATCCCAGACTTGGGTCTTACAGGAATTCCATACTTGATCACCACATGGATCGGTTACCATTTTATCACATGAATCCCATTCTTCATAAGCACATGAGTCCCATTCTTCATAAGCACATGAGTCCCATTTTTCGGTTTTACATGGGTCCCACTCTAGGTCACCACATGGATCAGTAGTGGTTGAAGCACATGAATCCCATACATAATTAGCACATGAATCCCATACATAACTAGCACATGAATCCCATACATAACTAGCACATGAGTCCCACTCCGAACAGCAATCTCTATAGGCACAACTATCATACGCCCATTGTATGCATCGCCAGTCTAATTCAGCACAATTACCACTTGGGTGATAACGTTCACAATATTCTTCACTTGCTACACAATAATAGTCACCATAACAACAATTATAACCATTACAAACATAACCACCCTGGCAAACCCAGCCACCCTCGCAAACATAAGCACCGGAACAAACATAAGCACCGGAACAAACTTGAGTAGGAACGCAGACATTACCACCCTGGCAAACATAATCACCTACACAAACATAATCGCCGACACAGTCCCAACCGCCTTGACAGACTTGAGTAGATACACAATCATAACCGCCTTGGCAGACATTACCACCTTGACAGACATTACCCCCGACACAGTCCCAACCGCCTTGGCAGACATCACCACCTTGACAGACATTACCGCCTGTATAAGTAGCTACTGCTCCTTCACAATATGCATTCGGATGGGTAGATAGATAAGCACTAAATTCGTTATTACAGGTTTGATCAGTATAAGTTACATTATTGTTTTCTTGAATTAATGTTGGAGTGCTTGCTAATCCCTTCTCAACCCAATCTCGATATCTATATACAGTTCTATTTTCGGATTGAGTACCAATAACTTGGGCTAATCTTTCTATATTATCATCTTGATAACCTACTACATCAGTCCAGTCACCCCAGTCACTATAGAAGGTAGTTAATTCTTTATAATTATAAAATGTTTCTGATTCAACTATTAACCCATCATCTTCTGGCCTTTCAGCAATCCAATCACTCCAATTTCCTATGATTAACTCAGTATCATATTGACCACATACTAAGCGTGCATAGTATTGATATTCACCCTTACCGACATTAGTAACTTCAACATAACTTTGATCAGCATCACATTCATTATTTTCGTTATCAACTATTTTCTTTAAATATCCGTTTTCAATCAGCTCTCTTAATGTGACGGTAGTTTTTTCCCATTGGATTTTAGGAAGTCTTACTCGATCTTCAGTAAAATAATTTCGGCCTGATATTAGCAAACTATTTTCTTGGGCACGGAAATATCTTAATTGAACTGACAACACCGCTTTAGAAATAAGTGGTATTGTTACCATTAAAAATAATCCAAGCATTACTATTACGGTTATTATTTCAACTAGTGTAAAAGCATTTTTCTTCTTTTTAGCCATGTTTACCTCCCAATATTTTCTTATCTTGTAAAATATTGTCATTATATAGTTTATTATAACATTTTTTTGACTATATTTTAACTATAAATTAACTTTTTTTTAATATAATGTAAATAATTTAACATAAAAAAGAGAACGATTTCCTATATAGTCATTAAATCGTTCTCTTTTTCTTTAAATAGTTCTTCTATTTTCTTGTTATACTCATCAATTAATAATTGTAGTTTATCTATTTGTTTCTTTTCTTCATCCTCAGATAGATTTTGATTTTTAATTTCACCAATTAGATCATGACGAAGATTTCTTAGCGCAATACGTCCCTCTTCAGTCATAGCTTTAACTTGTTTTACCAATTCTAAGCGACGTTCTTCGGTTAATGGCGGAATAATAATTCTAATACTCTCCCCAGTATTATTTGGAGTTAATCCAATATTAGCCTCATAAATGGCTTTTTCAATCGCACTTAAAGCTGATTTATCAAATGGCCTAATTAATAATTGTCTGGCCTCAGGAACAGAAATGTTTGCAAGACTTACTAGTGGTGTATCTACCCCGTAGTATGATACCATAATATCGTTAAGAATGGCAGGATTTATTCTTCCCGCTCTGATGGTAGTATAATTTTTACGTAAAGCCTCGATAATTTTTTCTAACCTTGGGCGATAATTATTAATATCACTATCCATTATTTTATTCATCCTTTCATACCATATATTTTACTATATATTATTAAATAATCAACTATTTTTGCTAAAAAAAGAACTAATTAAAATTAGTTCTTTATTTGATTCATTACTTCTTCAGCAAAATTATCTTGACGTTTTTCGACCCCTTCACCAACTTCATAACGAATTACTTGTTTAATCTTACAATTGAATGAATCAGTATATTGTTTAATGGTAATATCATTATTTTTAATAAATACTTGCTCTTCTAAACAAACTTCCTTATAAAATTTATTCATGCGACCATCAAGCATTTTTTCAACGATATCTGCTGGCTTACCCTCATTAAGTGCTTGCTCTCTTAAAATGCCTCTTTCATGTTCAATTTCTTCCTGACTAAGTTCTTCACGTCTAATAGCTTTAAAATTCATTGCAGCAGCTTGCATAGCTACATCTTTAGCTACTTCTTCGTTACTACCTTCAATGAGAGTTAAAACCGCTATTTTACCACCCATATGAAGATATGAACCAAATAGTTCATTATCTTGTTTAGTAATAACAGTAAGACGTCTTAAATTAATTCTTTCACCAATTTTAGCAGTAAAATTAGTAATTAAATCATTAATACTACCTTCATCAGTATTAATAACTAAAGCTGCTTCTAAATTATTAGCGGCACTATTGACAATAATATTTGATATTTTATCTAAGAAAGCTTTAAATTCAGCATTTTTAGCTACAAAATCAGTTTCGGAATTTAATTCTAAAATGAGTGCCTTATTACCATTAATAACTATATTACATAGACCTTCAGCAGCAATACGTTCAGCTTTATTAGCCGCTTTAGTAATACCTCTTTCTCTTAACCAATCAATTGCTTTATCAATATCATTATTAGTAGCCTCTAAAGCATTACGACAATCTAATACTCCCGAACCAGTCATTTCACGAAGTTTTTTAACATCATTAGGATTTACCATATATTGCCTCCTTATTTTAATAGATTTATTAACTCTTCTTTTTTCATTTTAGAATAGCCTTTAATCTTTTTATCTTTGGCTATCTTTTTTAATTCAGCAAGTGATAAAGCATTATAATCGATAACTACTTCAACTTTTTCTTTTTTAGCTTTAGTAGCTTTCTTAGGTTTAGTTTCAGCTTCAACCTTTGCCTTTGTTGTTTTCTTAGGTTTAGCTTCAACTTCCACTGGTTCTTCTTCTTTTACTTTAGTTGTTTTCTTAACTTTTTTAGCTGGTTTTTCAACAATTGGTTCTTCAACTACGTCATTTGTTGGTACTGTTTCTTTTACTTCTTTAACTATTTCAGTTGTTACTTTTGACATAATATCTTCCATGTTAGCTTCATGTTTCTTATCTTCTTCAGAGACAAAGTTGATTAATGTGCCTCCTTGAGCTTCAACAATAGCATTAGCAATAACGCCCATTATCAATTTAACTGATCTAATAGCATCATCATTAGCAGGAATAACATAATCAACATCATCTGGATCGCAATTAGTATCGACAATGCCAATAACCGGAATATTTAATTTTCTAGCTTCTCTAATGGCAATTATTTCCTTACGTGGATCAACAATAAATAAAACATCAGGTAGTTTCTTCATATCGCGAATACCACAGAAATATTTATTTAATTTGTCATATTCTTTGCGTAGAGCTTGAACTTCTTTTTTAGGTAATAATTCAAAAAGTCCTTCTTTTTCCATTTTTTCAATTTGTTCTAAACGTCCTACTCTTTTTCTAATGGTTCTAAAGTTAGTTAGAGTCCCCCCTAACCATCGTTCACAGACATAATATGAATTAGAACGTATAGCCTCTTCACGGGTAGCACCTTGTGCTTGTTTTTTAGTGCCTACAAATAATACTTTGCCCCCGTTACTAGCAATTTGATTGACAAAACGATAGGCCCCTTCAATTTTCTTAACTGTTTTTTGTAAATCGATGATATAAATATCTTCTCTCGCTGTAAAAATATACTCCTTCATCTTTGGATTCCAACGACGAGTTTGATGTCCAAAATGGACACCAGCTTCCAATAAGTAGTTCATTGAAACTACAGTCATAAAAAAATTCCTCCTTTTGTTTTTTCCGCCGAACACTTCAACTTTAAATACCACCAATAATGGCACTAGGTATTTAAATCCATGTCGTGTGTATTTAAAAAACTATTACGATTTTAGCATAAAATATCAATGATGACAAGATATTTTATGCACATATCGCCATAAAAAATAGTTTTTTAGTTATAAAAACTATTTTTTTCTTTATTAATTTTATTTATTTTGATATAACCTTCTAAAATATCACCCATTTTGAACCCTAAACGCTCACCTAAATGAATGTAGTATGATAAAAGTTTTTTAATAGTATCCTTGTTAAATTCATCCGTTAAACTGATCGCCAATTTTAATATTTTGATAAATAGATCACTAATATCATCAATTGGTTTTATCTTTTCAAATTCTTCTTCCATCCTTACGTTTAAGTCTAAACAAAGGGATAGTAAGAAATGAAGTCCATCAGAATATTCATCTAAAATTTCTTCTCTCGTACCAGGAAGTGATCTTGACCAATATTTATAACTTTTAGTAGCATTAGCAATTTCAGCTACTTCAACCATGAAACCTAATATTTTCTTGTTTTCTAAGGCCTCTTTATCTGATAGGCTATACTTCTTAAAAATACTTTCATCAAGTTCTTTTTGCATCTCGTATATTTGGATTAATCTTTCCATAATCCACCTCTTTCTATATATTACTCAGACCCAATATAAGTTATTCTAGCATAGCCATCACCAGAATGACCAGTTTGAGTCGTTCCATCCGGTTCTGTTATAGTAATGCTACCGGCAATCAATTCGATATTGCTCATATAATAACTACTATCAAGTAAATATCCACCCGGCTTATAGGAAGTTGCGGTCAAAACATAACCTGAGCCACCACCACCATTAAAACCACTCATACCACCTACGTAAACATATAAAGTTGTTCCCGCTGTTAGATATACTTCACCTGAAGCATATCCACCTTTCCCACCATAT
>DBPJ01000005.1:19569-21405 GCA_002304855.1 Caryophanales bacterium UBA1423
TGGTGGTTCAGGCAAAGATGGAATTGGCAATATATCTGATTCATGACCGCTTATCACCGTTTTATTTGCTATTCTAAGACCATTAGTTTTTTCTTTATATGAACCATCGCTTTTATAATAATAGATGATGTTATTACTATCGGAATCATTATTAAGTAGCAACGTCTGAGTTCCTAAATAGGTTCGATTCTCAGTATGATGCATAACATTCACTTCTTTTATAGCATATTCTACTTCTAAATCAATAGTAACACTTTGGACTCCCACCCCAGCATTATACAAATTAACTGTATTTCCATCAGTTACATAGGCTATATTAGTAGAAGATCCAGTACCTGTTACTGTTTTGCTCCTAGCAATATTATAGCCATTATAATCATAAGCTTCTATTTCTACCCAGGTACTATTTCCACTATAACTGCCGCTGGCATCATAATTACCCCCACAATCATCGCGTATATAACGAGTTTTATGGGTATTTGGCATTCTATTGCGATCAACATAAAAGGTTATGCCTTTACCTGTTGTTTCTTCAATATACAAACCTTTATCGTTATAATCCCAAAGAACATCTTTTTTACTCTTATCATAATTATATAATATTGTCTTAGTCCCAAGTGTTGTTACTGGTGCAGTAGTATATTGATGGAACACTTTAACTTTAGCAATATCATACTCTACTCCTAAATCAATTTCTACATATTTATTACTGGTACCATTAGTAAAATAATTAGCACTTTGTTTGTTGCCATCCACTATAATTGAAATATTTTTACCGTCAGGGTCAGTTGTTCCATAATTACTATTAATTTTCTTTCCTAAAGCAATATTAAATGAAAATGATGATGCAAACATTTCAACGAGATGTGAAGTTGATTGACCACTTAGTTTAGTTATATATCCCACTATGGCATCGTTTTTATTTGGGGTCCAAATATGCCATGATGTCCCATCATAATAATACCACTCATCCTTACCAGTAGCATTCCTATCACTATATTCAACATAAAGAAAAGGATTGTTAATCGTAAATCTAGTTAAGTCCGAACCAACAAAAGCTAATAAGCCACTACCAACACTATCAGCAGTAGTAAAAGGAGTTACTATTTCTGATGGGGTTCCTCCAAGAAAAAAATTTTTAGTATTGATATGAGTAAAATCGCCAACTGAAATTCTAATTTTACCTAAGGTCGTTACCCCATTTTTATCCTTATCTTTAGTATATGTACCATTAAATGTGCCTCCAACCATAATACCATGAAATTTAACCCCTTTATTAAATCTAGCATAAGCTTCAATTTCAATGATCTGATTATTTTCCGAATTTAAAGTGCCATTCATAAAATCTTGAATATAACGAGTTTTAAAAGTATCAGAAGATATTAATTTATTTTTAGGTAATACCATGCGATATTCAATAAAAGGACCATATTTAATATTGGCATTACCGGCGTTTATTATATTCTCATAATTAGGATCACCATCAATTTTACTGATGTTAATTGCATCTTCATCAGAAATTAAAGCACTAGAGAAAATAGCTCTATAGATATTGCCTGAAAAATAACCACTTTCATCGTGTTTAAAATAGCCAAGTCCAATAGAGGTGATTCTAGCGATATTACTTGAACCAGTTACACCAACAAAAGCACCATTTTGATATATTTTATATGTGCCATTAACTTTATTAAGTATTAATACATATTTATATATATTGCCATTAGAATATGATGGCGTTGAAACTTGCGTTTCTCCAATATTATCTATTGTTCTTAATTTATTTGAGGAATCATAATATATTCCTTGTTGAGTATCAATATTATAACTGACAATAGC
>DBPJ01000005.1:21410-28620 GCA_002304855.1 Caryophanales bacterium UBA1423
TCAGTACTGATAGCTTTACTACTAGAACCATTAAATTTTAAATAGGCCTCACCATCGACAATATCTAATGTTATATTAGTTGGAGTTAAATCATAAGTACTACCTGCTGTTCCTAAATTAGGGATATTGGTAATAGGAAAAGAATAATTGATATCATCTTTATTTTTATAATCTAACCAATTAGACCATTCACCATTAGCAGTCATATAGCGATATTGGGTAATATAGCCGCCACCCAATTCACTAGTAATAGTATTGATACGACTTGATATTGCCCCTTTACGAAAAGTAAGTAAACCTAAAGTGGTAGCAAATAAAAGACCAACTATCAATATAAGAATATATAGTATTGATGAAATGGCAAACCCTTTTTTATTCATTTTATACACCACCATATGTTCCTTTATGCTAATTAAATTATACATTATATATGATGTTTATTCAAATAGATTTTAATACTAAAAAGACATTTATATAAGATAAATGTCAATAAAATTTAATTATTATTTTTTAATTTAGAATTCTAATAAAACTTTGAATCAATCGTATTTTATCTAAGATATCAGTTAATTTATCAGCTGTAGTTAAGCGATATTGGTTTTTCATTTCACTAATAAAATGGTTAAATAATTCGGGATGACGATTTAATATTTTATACCAATGAGAATTTTCTCTTAAGAAACGTTGATAAGTTGGATTCGCTCTTATTTTAAATTGAAGACCTAACTGCATTAGTCATCAAAATGTCGATGAATTGGTCTAGGAATATATGGTTCTTCAGCATTATTAGGGCTTTCTCTTTTAACAAATAATTCTTGTGCTAAAGATAATGCTTTTTGAAGTCCACTAAGTCCTTTATTTATCGAATCCACATTGATGTTTCTTAAGTTATTTAATACATCTCCTAAACCAAATTCACTTTGATTATTAGTTTCGGTTGTTAAATACTCATTCCAAACACTATGCTCTTCACCATATAAATCCCACATTTCAAATAATTTTTGCCAAGTAGTTCGTCCACTATTGACATGGGTAACTAAATTAGGGTGTTTTCTAACAAAAGTTTTAAATTGATCAATTTTAGACATCGATTACCACCTATTAAAATATATGCAGAAAATGGGCGGTTCGTGTCAAAAATTATATTTTAAAGTCATCTAAGAAATCATCTATCGTCATCATTTGATCATCTATTTCTTTTAGCGATATTTTAGGTGTTGGTTCATTATTATCATCAGATTGATTAGTTACATAATTTATATCTTTCGATGATAATAAGTCAACATAACGAAAGACATCAACAATACTATCTTTAATGATGGCTGAGCCAATACTATAACGATCTGCTATTGGTAATTCATTCAATTTAATCGTCTTAAGTTGATGATCATATTTGATCCCCATCATCGTTTTTGAATCGATCATAAAACACTTAATAATATGATGTGGATTAGCTTTTACCTCTTTAATTAAAATTAATCCTCTTCTAGCACGATTGCTCTTTTCAAAAGCGGTTAACTTTATTCTCTTCCCATAACCCCTATTAGTAAAGATAGAGACATATTCGGTAATTTCAGGATTAAAAATATAACCATTAACTACTTGATCATCTCTTAAGTTAATTGATTTTACCCCAGCTGCTTTAATCCCAACTACTGGTATTTCATTAACATCAAACCAAAGGCCATAACCTTTCTTAGTAGCGACAAAGACATCACTATCTTGGTTATATTGAACGCTAACTACTTCATCATCAGTCTTTAATTTGATAGCCGTAAGTGGTTTAGAATATCTGGTTACTTCAAAATCAGCCAGTTTAGTTCTCTTGACCATACCATTTTTAGTAAACAAAGTAATGTTAATTGAATCATTAAAATTATAGACTGGAACACTACCAATTATTTTTTCATCACTACTAATAGTTATTAAATTGCTGACATGTTTACCAATTTCTTTCCATTTAGTATCAAATATTTCATGAACGGGAATATACAAATAATTACCTAAATTAGTAAACAACAAGATGGTATTAGTAGTAATCATTTCATAGCGGCCAATAACATAATCACCATCTTTTAAAGCCGTTTCTTCATCAGGTGATAAAGCATATGATTTTAAAGATACTCGTTTAATGTAACCTTCATTAGTAACGACAACAATAACATTTTCTTTAGGAATAATAGCAAGATCATCAATCTTAATTTCAGTAATTTCTTCTTTAATATCAGTTAAACGAGGAACATCATATTCTTTCTTTATCTTACGCAACTCTTCTTTAATAACTTCTTTTAATTTAGCTTCATCATTTAATATATTAGTTAACCCATTAATAATTATATTTAAATTGTTTAGTTCTTCTTGTAACAAAGTAACATCAGTATTAGTTAAACGATATAATTGTAAAGTGACAATGGCTTCAGCTTGCATTTCGGTAAATAAAAACTTAGTCATTAAATTACTTATCGCATCAGCTTTATTCTTACTAGCGCGAATGGTAGCAATAATACCATCTAAGATTGAAATAGCTTTAATTAAACCTTCGACAATATGTAATCTTGCTTTAGCATGTTCTAAATCAAATTCAGTTCGTTTAGTAACTACTTCTTTTTGATGACTAATATAAGCATCTAATATTTCTAGTAATCCTAATAGTTTAGGTCTGCGGTTGACAATAGCCACCATATTAAAGCTGTAAGATATTTGTAAATCAGTATTTTTAAGTAAATAATTTAAAACTAAGTCACGATTAGCATCTTTTTTTAGTTCAATGACAATTCTAAGACCATCCCGATCACTTTCATCTCTAACTTCTAAAATACCATCAATCTTTTTATCCGCTCTTATTTCATCAATTTGTTTAACTAAATTAGTTTTATTAATCTCATATGGAATTTCAGTTACGATTAATAAGTCCTTACCTTTTACTTTTTCAAAGGAAGTTCTAGCTTTAACAACTATTTTACCCTTACCAGTTTTATAAGCATTAGTTATTTCAGTTAGTCCTTCGACAATACCACCAGTTGGAAAATCTGGTCCCTTTACTAATTTCATAATCGTATCTAACGTACAATTAGGGGAATCAATTCGTTTAATAGTCACATCGATGATTTCACCTAAATTGTGAGGGGGAATATTAGTAGCATAACCAGCACTAATACCACTAGCACCATTAACTAATAAATTAGGAAATCTACTTGGTAAAACAGTTGGTTCCATAACTGTATCATCAAAGTTAGGAGCAAAAACAACCGTTTGTTTATCAATATCTTTTAATAATTCGTTACTAATTTTAGATAGTCTTGCTTCAGTATAACGCATAGCAGCCGCACTATCACCATCAATTGACCCATTATTACCATGCATTTCAATGTATGGATTTTTTTGCTTCCAACTTTGACTCATTCTAACCATGGCATCATAGACACTAACATCACCATGAGGATGATAATTACCGATGACATTACCAACCGTTTTAACACTTTTACGATATGGTTTATCATAAGTATTTTTATCTTTATACATGGCATAAAGAATGCGACGTTGGACTGGTTTTAAACCATCTCTAACATCGGGAATAGCTCTATCTTGAATAATATACTTAGAGTAACGTCCAAAACGTTCACCCATTATTTCTTCAAAAGCATATTCATAAATTTTACTTAAGATCTCTTTCATCAAATCACCTATTTCGTTATTTTATATTGTAGTTATCTTCCATTGAAAATTCAACATTCTCTTCAATCCACTCTTTTCGAGGTTCTACTTTATCACCCATTAAAACACTAACACGTTTTTCAGCCAGAGCGGCATCAGTAATATTTACTTTAATTAAAGTGCGTTTATTAGGATCCATCGTTGTATCCCACAATTGGTCAGCATTCATCTCCCCTAATCCTTTATAGCGTTGAATCGTATAATTACTACGATTATTAGTTACTTCTCTTAATTCTTCATTAGACCAAGCATATACTATTTCATCTTTAGGAAAAGCTACTTTATATAATGGAGGTATAGCAATGTAAAGTTTACCATGTTCAATTAATGGTCTCATATAACGATAAAAGAATGTTAATAATAACACTTGAATATGAGCACCATCATCATCAGCATCAGTCATGATGATGACTTTATCATAATTACAATCTTCAAGATCAAAATCACTACCTACACCAGCGCCAATGGTATGGATAATCGTACTAATCTCTTCATTCTTAAAAATTTCTTCTAATTTTACTTTTTCAGTATTAATAACTTTACCACGTAGAGGTAAAATAGCTTGAAACTTACGATCACGGCCTTGTTTAGCTGATCCACCGGCTGAATCTCCTTCGACTAAAAATAGTTCAATTTCATTTTTATCTTTTGATTGAGCTGGTGTCAATTTACCACTTAGTAATGTTTCTTTACCATTTTTACTCTTACCCTTACGAGCTTCATCACGAGCCTTACGAGCGGCTTCTCTAGCATCTCTACTCTTGATAGCTTTATCAACTATCTTAGAAACTAATTCTTTATTTTCTTGCAATAAAAAGTGCAATTTGTCGGCCACAAAAGTTTCAACAGCAGTTCGAGCAACAGGGGTTCCTAATTTTGATTTAGTTTGACCTTCAAATTGTAGTAGATTTTCAGGAATTTGTAAACTAATAATAGCCGTTAAACCTTCTCTAACATCACTACCCTCAAAGTTTTTATCCTTACTTTTTAAATAATTTTCAGTCTTAGCATATTCATTAAATACTCTAGTTAAAGCGGTCTTAAATCCTATTTCATGAGTACCACCATCAATAGTTTTAACACTATTGACAAAAGATATAATATTCTCAGCATAATCATCGGTATATTGAAAAGCAATATCAATATGAATATCATCTTTTATCCCATTTAATAAGATAACTTTATGTAATTTATTTTTATTTTCATTGATATAATTGACAAAAGCTTCTAAGCCATTATCGTAATGAAATATTTCTTTTTTATGATCTTCAACATCTTCTACTTCAATGGTTAGACCTTTTAATAAGAAGGCTGATTCCTGCATCCTTTCACAAATAGTCGTAAAACTAAAATTGTTATTGGAAAAGATAGTATCATCCGGTAAAAATCTTACGGTGGTACCAGTTTTATTAGTAGTTCCTATTTTCTTTAATGGAACAACCGTCTTACCACCATTTTCAAAACGGATAAAATATTCGCCACCATCACGTCTGATAGTTACTTCCATCCATTTACTTAAGGCATTAACTACTGATGCTCCAACACCATGAAGACCCCCAGATATTTTATAACCACTATCAGCAAATTTACCACCGGCATGTAAGATAGTATAGACAACTTCAGGAGTACTCTTACCACTTTCATGTATCCCAATTGGTAAGCCACGGCCATTATCAATAACACTAATACTTTTATCTTCATGTAAAATAATTTTTACATAATCACCAAAACCATTTATTATTTCATCAATAGAGTTATCAACTATTTCCCAAACTAATTGATGAAGACCTCTTTTATCAGTTGAACCAACATACATACCAGGACGCTTTCTAACTGCTTCTAAACCCTGTAGTATTTTGATCGATGTTTCATCATATCTTAGTGCCATAATTTTCTTCCTTCCCAACTCTAAAAATATTATATCATAGAAAGAAAAAAGAAAAAACGAGATAAACTCGTTTTTACATGTATTTACTCATCGCTTTCATAATTTGATTTATTTGTTTTTGTGAGGGTGTTCTCCCCATCTGCGTCATCATGGCCTTAATCATTTCTTCATTAATTGGAGGGTTGCTTTTTAAGTATTTCATCATATATTTACGAGCGATTAAAAAACCTAAAACCCCTCCAATTATAATACCAAATAATACTTGTAATATATCCATCCACATGTTATATTCCTCCCACTTATTTCATTTTACTAAAAAATTAAGATTTAGACAAGGATTTCTTGTTCAATACTTTCTAACCAAAAATAATCATGATTTTTAAAATCACATATAAATACGTTATAAGGTATATGATATAAAGTATTGAAAAAATAAGGATCATTTTTATTAGTAATTATTTTTAAATAAGTATTATAAACTGTTAGTTTAGTTATTTCATGAGTGTATCTATTATTAATAATATGGGTGTAATTATGGTTGGTATATGATAATTCTTGATTGTGTTTATTATAAATATATTCATTTATTTGCTTTTTATTAAACGGAGTTATCAATTGACTATATATTTTAATACCCATCCCATAATTATCGTGACTCATCTTATATATTTGATAAAAATTTCTATACAATAAATTAGGTTTATCTCTATAAAGAGTTAAAAAAGCTTGATCAATAAAAAAAATATAATAGGTTCTCATAATATCACCTATTATATTTTAATTAGTTAATGCTAATTTTTTTGTCAAAAAAGCGTAATATAAAAACATATATGATTTGCTTTTAAAAAGCATAGGACTAAAGCCCTGCTTTCACTAGCAGAACCGGACGGAACCCGGAGTCGTTGTACGGACCGCCACTCGTGTAGTAGAAACCGAAGGCACCAGCAAAGGAGCCATTCCAGTAATTGCCCCCGCGTATGAACCACGGAACGTTGGTGTTAGGCATGTAAGAATAATCGCCAAACCAAGAGAATGATCCATTAATATTACTACTTGTTTCCCATACAGCATCGCCTTTAAAGTTGACAGTTAAAGCATAGTTATTTGCTTGTGTATCAGTTGCACCCATTGCATATATATCTTTATATTTTGAATCTGCACTTATAATTTGTGGTCCGTAGGTAGTTAAGTTAGTATGTGCATTATTAACATATGCTGACACTCTTTCCCAAGCTCCACCAGACATATCATATATTCCATAAATATTACCAGTTGTACTTGCTTTTTGTCCATTAGTCGTATTATATGTTCTTAAACACCCACTAGTTGCAGCCCATGATACACTATCGCCAGCACAACCAGTTGTATAATTGTTCGCTGGGNNCTATTTTTCATTAAGTGTGTATCTATTCCACTTCCACTTGTTCCCCAGCCATATACTGAGTTTGTTTCCATGTTACGTGATACTTGAAAAGCATTACCAATACTGATATATCGCCATGACTGAACATTTGGTAATATCCTTACTGTTTTTGTTGTTACATCATCTCCAGCTGAACTATTGGCTAAGCCCTCACTTGCTGTTGCTTCAAACTTTGCTACCCAGAT